>JAKLJX010000002.1:300000-499132 GCA_023150945.1 bacterium
CTCCCACAATTGTTTGAGGATCCACCACACGCTCTCGATATATTTGTTTTCGTAGGTGATGTAGGGATGATCGAGGTCGACCCAATAGCCCATGCGTGTGGTGAGTTGATCCCACAGTTGCTTGTAGGTCCACACGCTTTCCCGGCAGCGGGCGTTGAATTTGTCGATGCCGTAAGCCAGAATCTGATCTTTCTTTGTGAACTGGAGTTGTTTTTCGACTTCGATCTCGACCGGCAGGCCGTGGGTGTCCCATCCGGCTTTGCGCTCGACGCGGTAACCTTGCATGGTCTTCAGGCGGCAGCCGAAGTCCTTCATGGTGCGCGCAATGACATGATGAATGCCGGGTTTGCCGTTGGCAGTGGGCGGGCCTTCAAAGAAAACAAACGGCCGGTCGGCCGGGCGGGAGCTGACGCTCTTGCGGAAGATGTCGGCGCTCTGCCAGAATTGAAGCACGTCTTCTTCAATCGCGGGCAGGTTCAGTTCCTGGGGAAACGGTTTGTACATCCTGATTTGCCTTGTTGCTGAACGAAAGTGAGGTATTCAAAGGTTGATCGGCGGTTAGGGGGCGCGGTCCATCGCGCCGGCGCTGATTTGGCTGCAACCGGCGCCGGACTGATCCCGGCTTCGCTACATCCGCTCGATGACGCGCTGCATGATCAATGTCAACTTGGGTTCGGCCTCGCCGGCAGTTTTGATGATCTTGGCGATGTCAACCGGCTCCAATGCGTCGGGCAGGCAGGAATCAGTGATCACTGAGAGACCCAGCACTTTCATGCCGGAATGGACGGCCACGATGACTTCCGGCACTGTGCTCATGCCGACGACGTCGGCGCCGATCTGGCGCAGGAAGCGATATTCCGCACGAGTCTCGAGATTCGGGCCGGAGAGCGCAACATAGACGCCTTTTTGCAGGCGGATCTTGGCCTCGAGCGCCACCTGCTCGGCAAGCTCGATCAAGGCGGCGGTATACGGCTCGGACATGTCCGGAAAACGCGGGCCGAGGGCATCATCATTGGGGCCGATGAGAGGGTTGTCACCCAGCAGATTGATGTGATCGGTCATGATCATGATGTCGCCGGGTGCAAAGAGCGGATTCATGCCGCCGCAAGCGTTGGACACCACCAGCGTGTGGCAGCCCATCGCCTTCATCACGCGCACCGGAAAGGTGATTTGCTTCATGGCGTAGCCTTCATAGAAATGAAAGCGGCCCTGCATGGCCATCACCTGTTTGTTGCCAAGCGTGCCGAAGATCAAGCGGCCGGCGTGGCTTTCGACGGTGGAAACGGGGAAATGGGGCAAATCAGCGTAGGAGATGGTCGCCTCGGTTTTGATCTCCTTGGCCAGCGCGCCCAAACCGGTTCCCAGAATGATGCCGATTTCAGGCCGGGTTTTGCTGTGCTGGCGGATGACAGCAACCGCTTCATCGATCTGCTGCAATAATGGGCTCATAGCGAGGCGACGTCCTTCCTCAACGGTTGAGTGAACGACTCGAGGTGTGGCCGGAAGCTGCATGCCGGCGGCATCGGCGCGGCCGTGGTTCCGTAACGGCGTTCGCCAATGCCTTCCCGGAAGTTCCGGCGGAACCTTCAGGGTTGGTCTTTCTTCTTTTGTTGATCGCGAATTTGATCGAGCAACTTCTGGCGTTCCGCTTCCTGGCGTTTGCGCTCGTCTTCGACGCGCTTGCGCTCGGCGGCAAGCTTCTCCTGTCTCTCCTGCTCGCCTTTGATCTTCTTGCCCAGCTCTTGCTGGCGGGCGTCCTTCACCGCTTCCACCGCCAGGTTGAAATCACGTACCTTGCCGTTGTGAGAAAAAATCAGCGTTCCCAACACCGTGCCTGCGCCGGTGATCGACCACAGGGCGATGCGATTGTCGGTGTCGACGCCGCGCTCGATCATCGCGCCGGTGAAAAAGCTCGCGCCAAAACTCAATGCGCCGCCACCCACGGCATATAGCCAGAAATTGTTGTTCTTCTTTTTGGCCTCAACTTCACTGCGTTTGATCGGCTGGCCGGTGTCATCCTTCAAAGCCAAGCGCGAGGCGCAGCCGGAGTAAAGCAAAGAGCCGATGCAAATGCACACAGCTCCCCACTGCCAATGGATCCTCGATTTCGACATGGTGCAGTCCTTGTGTTGTAGAGTCAATGATGAGAAATCTGGCGGGGAATTGACTGCCAGATTCGTGCCCACGTGGTGTCAATTCGGTAGTCGAAAATTGAAGCGGGTGGTCAGGTGATGAAATCCGAGATGCGGGTCTCCTTCTTGTCAATGGTGGTGCGGGTCGCGGCCGTAGCGGCTTCGGTTACCGGCCGGAATTCCTTGGCGGGCCCTGCCACCGGTCGCACCGGGGCGCGCCGCGCTGCTTCCGGACTTGCGGGTTGACCGCCAGCCGGCGCACTCTTGGCCGGCGCCGTGTCACCGGCCGGGCGATTGGCGGTGGCCGGTGCGTCCATTTCACCGAAACCCAAATCATCGAGCTCGAGCACGCCGATCAGTTCGAGCTGGCTTTCCAACAGGTGGCGCAATCGCCGCGCAAACGAGCCTTTTTGCGCTTTCACGACCATCAGCTCGTTCTTCAATTCCGCCAGCTTGACTTTGGCGTCGCGGATGATCTTTTCCGCCTCCAGCTCGGCGTCGCGCACGATCATTTCGGCTTCGCGCCGGGAATTCTCCAGCGATTGCAGCGCCGTCTCTTGCGTGCTCTTCAGCGCATGCTTGAGAGTATGCTCGACGTCTTGATAATCCTGCAACTGCGTGCGCAGCCGGATGATTTCGTCAGACTGGCGGTTGCGCTCATGCAACAGCGCCTCCAGCTCTTCGGCGACCATTTCGAGAAAAGTGTTGACCTCGTCGCGATCATAGCCGCGCACGGTGCGCTTGAATTGCTGTTTTTTTATGTCGAGAGGTGTGATTCGCACGTTTGTTCTCCCTCGTTGGGTGGAATTCTTAAGTACGTCCGCACGGCCTCGTTTGCGCACCGCCGGCCGCCAAAAAGTCGGCGCCTTCCCGCTGGTGGCGGGCTAGTGGCGTTCTCCGAAAAGGGCGCGGCCGATGCGCACCATGGTTGCGCCTTCCGCGATCGCCAGCTCGAAATCGTCCGTCATTCCCATGGAGAGATGGTGCAAGTTGGTGTTGGGCAGTTGCAATGCCGCGATCTCCTGAAACAGCCCGCGCAACGTTTGAAAGCAGCGGCGGATGACGCCGGTGTCGTCCGTCAGTGCGCCGATGGTCATCAATCCGGTCAAATGCAAATTGGGGCAGGCTGCAATCTCGGCCGCCAGCTTCGCTGCCTCGGCCGGTGCCACGCCGAATTTCGTCGTCTCCGCTGAAGTGTTGACCTGCAGCAACACCTCCAGACGCCGCGGCACGTTCTCGGCATGACGCTGCAACACCTCCGCCAGCCGCGCGGAATCAACCGATTGAATCATGTCAAACAGCGCTACCGCCTCTTTGGCCTTGTTGGTTTGCAAATGGCCGATAAGATGCCATTCGGCCGGTAAGCCGGAGGCGCGTGCCGCAGTGATTTTCGAGGCCGCCTCCTGCACCCGATTCTCACCGAAACGTTGCAGGCCGCTTTGACTCGCCGTCACGATGTCCGCCAAGGCGACGGTCTTGGTGACTCCGATCAATGTAACTTCCCGCGGGTCACGGCCGGCTGCCTCGCAGGCTGCGGCGATTCGCTGCATAATCGCAGCAAGTTGCTGAGCGAATGCCATAATCGAGTGAAAAATATAACCGCATCAACCCTAAAATGCAATGAATTCTTTGGCAACAGCGGCAAACAAACCGGCTAATTTCACGACAGGCGTCTCCCGGCGGCATGCGGCGCACGCTCACGTGGCCTCAATCCACCGGCCGGGCCAGTACGACTGTCGTTTTCGCCGACAGCAGCGTTCCGGAATTCCCGTGCAGGGCCTGCAAAAATACCAGATAGACGCCGGAACGCAGAGGCCGGCCGGCCTCATCCCGGCCATCCCACACCACCTGAAAGCTCGATCCCACTGGCCGGTTGTTCAACAGCCAGCGCACCAGGCGTCCGCGCAAATCGTAGATCTTGACGTGAACATTGGCCGTGGCCACCGGCAGGTTCAACTGGCAGACGGCCACATCATCGATCCCGTCGTCATCCGGAGAGAACGGGTTCGGCGAAATGCTCAATTGTGCCGCACTCGGCAGAATGGCGGTGAAGACGGAATTTCGTCGCCCCGGAGTTGCGCCGAAGGCCTCGACACACGTACTCCAATTGCTGCTGTCTTGCGCCGGCAACCTCGGATTGATGCGCTCCAGCGAGAATCCCGTGGCCCCGCCCCAGGCACTGCTGAATGCCACACTGTCCTGAAAGCCGCCGTTGAAATCCCGCAGGCTCAGGCTTTCGCGATCGTTGTTCAATGCCAGCCACCGGCCGGAAACAACGTGCAACGCCGCAGCCGCAAGGTTTGGCAACGCGCCTTTTGGCGAGATTGCCGCAAACCCGCCCGCCGGCAAAATCAAATTGCTGTCCGGCAGACTCGCGATTTCTTCCGAATCAGTATCGCGCCAGCGCCACCGGCGGAGATTGACCGGCGCATTGCTGCCATTGAACAACTCGAACCATTCGATTTCACCGGTGCGCGGCGCGTAATAGATTTCATTGATCGCGACCGTGTGCACCGCATATCCCACCGGCACTTCTGCCGGCTTGCGATTGTTTTGCATCAGCAAATCGCGCGCTTCGCGCACCTCGGCCATCACCCAATTGATTCCGGAAGCTGGCTGCGGCCAGTCAAGACTGACCGAGATCATTTGTTCGGAAGCCAGTGCTTGAGAAACCGCGACAGCTCCCAGTTCTTCCAACATCCCCGGGTCCTGCGTGCCGATGGGATCATGGAAAAAGTGCACGCTGAAATTCGCCAGCGCGCGGCGGCCCCGGTTGAGGATGGTTGCCTCCAACCACACCGACTCGCCGGCACGCGGCAGCGCCGGCGAGAAAGTCAGGCGCTCGAGCTGCAAATCATATTCGCGCGGACTGACGCTGTTGAAATCCGCCGGCGTCGCGCCCAACGCGCCGCGGCTCGGCAGCCAATTGCGCCGGCTGTTGTCGCGTTCATGCCAGATTTTTTCGATCGACTTGCCGGCCTCGCCCCAGTCGCCTTCATAGAAAATCGAATCGATCACCGCACCGCTGAAATCGCGCAGCACAATCATGTCGCCGGAGTTGTTCAACGAGGGGAATGCCGGCGTGATCAGCACCGCGCTTTCGGGGAGATGGTAAAGCGCCGCCAAACCGGGCGAAGCCGTGAGCACGCGAAAGCTGCGCGCAGGAATGGAATAATTCTCAGCAATCGTCGCCCGGCTACCCGCTTCATCTGCCGCCCACCAGTGGCGCAGGGGCACGTCATAACTTTGCGGATTGTAAAGCTCGAGCCATTCCGGCTGGCCGCCGGCCGGGGCATACATAATCTCATTGATCACGAGGGTCTCCCGCAGCCAGCCGATCGCCGCCGCGATCTCGAGAGAATCATTCAGAGGATTCGTGTCTCCCTCCGCGCTCAAGCGGGCGCGCAACGCGTACTCCCCTGCCGGCAGCGGCGGCGTGCTCAAAAGAACCTCGACTTCCTCTCCGCTGGCCAGGGCCGATTCAAAAACCGATTCACCCAGAAAGACCGGCTGAAAAAATTCCGGACTTGCCGGGATGAGATTGCATGCGATTTTGAAATTTGCAATCAGCGTGACACCGTGGTTGCGCACCCGCACACGCACATTGGCAGCCATGCCGGCCCGCAAAACCGCAGGCTCGCTGATCAGGCTGCCCGGAACCAGCCCGGCATCGCGCAGGCTGGGCGCCACGGAATTGCGTGCGCCCGGCGTACCATCAACCGGCAAGGCGTTCGCCCAATTCGCCGGAGCATCATCGCCCCCCGGATCGATCTTCTCATCCGAAACGCCGTCGGGATTGCCGAGCGAGTAGAGGTATTTCGCCACCGTGTCGCCGGCGGCATCAATCAACACCACCGTTTCCGCCGTGCTGTTGGAAAAACCGCCGCTGCCAAAAGCATTATCACTGATCGTGACGACCAGCGCCGCAGCGGGAATGAGAGTTTGATATTGCGTGGAGGAAGTGAAATAGGTGGGATCAAGAATGACGGCGAATTGCTGCGGCCGCAACATCAGTCCCGCCTGCCAGGCGATGATGTCATCGGCCGCTGTTTGGTCGCCGATTCGCCAGCCCGCCAGGCTAACGGAATCGGTCAAACTCGAGTTGAATAACTCGACAAATTCATTGTGATTTTCATTGCCGCGGGGATTGTACATCACTTCGGAGAGAACGACCTGAGCTTCGGCTTTGGCGGCCAGTAGCGCCAGCAACAACAGCGCGCGCTTCATACCCACCCCCGACTTGATTCAACGGCATGTTCCCAACATGGATCAACCGCAACTCAAAGGAAATCGCCATCGGATAGAAACAACCCGGCAGACAAAAAGGTACTTATCAGTTGGGTTGCTTCAATTCGCTGGAGGAGACTACTGCTATTGCAACAACGATTTCACTTTAAAGAGCCAAACCTGCCGCAGAGTTTCCTTGCCATGGCGAAAATACGTCCGTTGTCTCCAAGTTGAATCGCTGCAGCAAAACACTTCAGCCGCGCGGCGCTATTCCACAATCTCTGCGTTCACGCCCACCTGCACCTTCTCGGCATCCATCACGCACCGGAATCCCAGCCAGGAAGTGCCGTTCTGAATTTGCGCTTCACTGCGCGGCGACCACCGCACCGAGGTGCGCACGCCGAAGCGATCGTTGTTGAAACAACCGCCGCGCATCACCGGTCCGCTGCGCCGGCCATCCGACCATTGGCCCTCGCACATTTCCCAAACATTACCCGCCATGTCGAACAAGCCGTAAGGACTCACGCCTTTGTACGTGCCCACTGCCGCAATCGTGCCCAATCCGATTTCTTCGGAGTTGCAGTTGCCCACGCCGAACTGGTTGCCCCACGGCCACCGGCGACCGTCCGTGCCGCGCGCCGCCTTCTCCCATTCCCACTCCGTCGGCAGACGCTTGCCTGCCCACGCCGCATAAGCGCGGGCATCTTCCCAGCCGATGCCTACCACCGGATAGCGCGGCTGCCGCAGCAGCCGGTCATTCCAAAACGCGGGCTGGCGATGGCCGGTGGCCTGCAGGAATTTGGCGTATTGCGCGTTGGTGACTTCGTGAATGTCGATGTAGAAATCGCCAGTTCGGCTTTGCCGGCGTGCCACGGGCTGGTCTTCGGTTTTGAAAAAAGCGCGCTGCTTGGCGGCGGGCAGCTTTTCCAGGTCAGCCGGCGCGCTGCCATAGATGAACGGCCCGGCGCTCACCAGCCGCATTTCGACACTGTCGGTTTTGGCGAGGATGGCCGCGGGATGAGTCTGCGGCCTCATGCGCAGCGTTGGTGCGCTCGATTTTTCTCCGCCGGCCGGCAAAACGTACACGCCGGCGGCCAGCAAAACCGGCAGAATAAGCTGCTTCATGTTGTGCTCCTAGTTCACTCTTCTGAGCTGCATTTTGACGTGCTGCAGCGCGATGCGCAGCTCTCTCAAGTCTTTCAGGCTGTCGCCCTGCTGCGCGACGATGCGAAAGCGGTCGGTCTCACTCAGAATGGGAATTTCCTGGAAGTAGAAGGCGTACTCGGTGGGATCAGCTTCTTCCTGCCGCAGCAACTGCAGGGAATCCGCGGTTTCGCGGCGAAAGAGCTGCACCAGCACCGGCGCGTTGGGATTGGGCACGCCGTCATCCGCGGTGGCCACCGTGCCGGTGATGTTGAGGGTCAAAGGCATTGCGCCGGTGACGGGCCGGAACAATTCCGGTTTCCACACCATGACGCCGATGGGCGCGAGTGTTTGCAGAATGCCGAGCGCGAGCAGCATCACCAGCGTGTTGGCTTCCAGCTCGAGCTTGCCGAACAAGCTCAGCTTCTGCCGGCCGGCGGAATCCTCGATCTTCTTGCCGAGAAAAATGGAGAGAATCACCGCGAAGCTGATGAGAATGCCGGCCACGGTGATGATGATCATCAAAACTTGCACGTTCATGATTTTTTCCTGCCTGGGATTGGGCGTGAGTGGAATGCGCGCGGGGAATATGCCTCATTTGCCGGTGGCGTGCAAGGGAAAAGTGTTGAGCCAGAGACGCAACCGGGCCGGCCCGGGGGCGCATCAAATCAGCGGCGGGGCATCACCACCTCTCCGCAACGCCTCAACGCCGGCATGAGGATTCGCGGAGATGTTCCGGCGGTACTGATGGCAAGCCTAACATCACGCTTGTCAAAATAGAAGAGAAGTATGGTTGCCATTTTTGTGTGCAATTGGCATCTCATCCCAAGTTCGACCTTCAAGTTCCCGGCCATTCTTCTTCTTTTTCGTCCCACCCCATTGTTTGAAAAAGAAAGGAACACCTGCTTTTTGGCATTGATTTCGAATATTGATGACCCAAAGTGGATTCATTGGACGCGCGCCCGGGCCGGATTCGCCGCCGACAATCACCCAGTCGATTGCCTTCAAATTCAAACGCTGGAGCGGACCCAAAAGCGGTTCGAGAGAAAGAAACTTGACCTGTGCCGCGGTATGGCGCAAATGGTCGATACGAAACAAATAATCTTCCGTCTCTACGCTCACACCCATCCAAATGTGCGAGGCCCAGGGCAGGATCGGATCAAGTTCGAGCAGGCGGGCGGAGCGTTTAGTCAAAATTTGGAATTGGTGCCAGTTGGCCCTTCGCATCACGTCAAAAGCGCGCAAGATGAATTCCACTGGAACATCTCTGTGGAAGAGGTCACTCATCGAGTTGACAAAGATGGTCTGCGGTTTTTTCCACCTTAATGGTAATTGCAGTGTCCGTTCGTGCAAGGTAACGTCAAAACCGTTGGCATAATTGGGTTGTCCCATTGCCTGTAGCCGGTACGCCATGCGTTCCGCATAACAATGCTTGCAACCCGGACTGATCTTATTGCAGCCCGTCACTGGATTCCAGGTGGATTCGGTCCACTCGATGGATGACTGGGTTGCCATTATTTTGCAATCGTCACTTTTCAAATTATGAAAACGAACTCAATACTCACCTTCAAACTGCGGATGCACCCACAGGAATTCCTGACGTTTGTTCATCACACGGACGAGGCCGCCGAAGCCGGGGTCTTTGGCTTTGAGCAGAGCGTGAAGCTCGCGCAGGGTCGCGCCTTGCGCGCGGATGGCTTCGCCGTGTTCCAGCGCCGTGCTCTCGCTTCCGCTGAGCCAGTCGCTGATTTTTTCACTTCCCTCCAATGAGGCGTCAATGACGTCTTTGCCAAAATCGAGTTGTTCGTCAATCGCCTCGTAGGCCGTGTCGTCCATCGCCAATTTGACGCCGGAGGCGGCCACCGGCAAAACCAGACTCAAGGTGCCGGTCAGCACTTTCAGAAACGGTGCGGCTTTTTTGAACCAGCGACGTGTCAGCTCAATCTCAACGATGCCTTTCTTGCTGTCTTTGCCGTCGAGACTCGGCAGCGGCAGACGCGAATGTTCACACCACAAAGTCAGGCGGAATTTGGCGCTGGTCCATTCTCTTGGATTGAAATTGGTGCGGTCAACCGGCACGAGGCTGAACAGGCGTGGGCCTTCTTTGGCTTCATCGGTGAGAGCCTGCATGAGACCATAGTAAGAAAGGTCAATTTTGCTCAGAATTTCCTTGTCTTTGGCTGCCAACTGATCGAACCTGTCCATATCCCGCAGGTGGTGGGCCAACAAAAGACGGCGCAAGCCGCGCACTTCATCCAGAACAACGCGATCTGAAACCAATTGCATCGTCGAGACGGGGCGGGCATCGGGCGCGTTGAGCAGCAACTGGTTAATGCTTTGCCACTCATTGCAAATCGGGCAAGGCTGTTCGGGGCGATTGCGCCGTTTGTTCTCGATGAGCTTGGCGACTTCGAATAATCCCAAACATGGCTTGGGGTTGAGACATGGCACCGTCACGTCACAGCGCAGACCTTCCCAAAAACTTTCGACGAGATATTTCACTTCCTCGGTCAGCATGGCGAGGAAGCGTTCGGGATACGGCGCGCGCACGGTGATGTGGATGTCGTTGCTTTTGTGCTCAAGAAAGGCGCGTCCGTTATAGGCATTGTCCAAAACCAGCCCGCGCTGCCAGTGGACGCTGTCATTGTAGTTGGCGCGTCCGAGCGAGTATTTGTGCAGACGCACGATCAATTGATAAAACAAACCCTCGGCCGTGGCAGATTGGCCTTTCTCGTCCACAATGCGGCAAATTTGCACTTGCTGTATATCGCCAGAAGCAACGCTCGGCGGCCATGTTTTTGCCAAATCTTTTTCAGGTCGGGTATCGGGCACGAGCTGCGCAATGAGACTCTGCGGATCAGCAGCGTTTTGGGGAGAAGGATCGGCCACACGATAAGAAAGATCGAAGCGCTCCATCAACCGCAAAAAGATCTTGTGGAGATTCGCCGGATAACGCAATGCTTCCACACGCGAAGTATCATTCCACAATTGCCCGAGGCGAGTGAAACGCACCAAGCCATGAGCATTGCGTGTGACTTCGTCATCCAACACAAAACTGATGGCGGTCGCCAGCCAATCGGGTTTGAGTACCACAATGTCGCGCAGAGTCGAGTCGTGTTCGTAATGAATGAGATGTCCGAGGCGATGCGAAATGGTTACGAACAATTGGGCTACTTCATCATCCATTTTGTGCTCACGGCATATCGCAAGCACATGCTCAAAGGGCAGATAAGCCTCACCGGTTTTTTGCAAAGCCTCGCGCACGTCTTGAAAACTTTTGGGTACGCTGTGCCCCACTTCAGGCAGAGATGAAGCAACGCGAGCGATGGCGCGTTTGAGTTCTTCGATACCGCGTCGTTTGCCCTTCTTATCGGGCTTGCTCTCGATGTGGAGGAAATCTATGACTGTGTCTTTGCCAAAGAGATCCCAAAATTCTTGACGATCAATATCAGGCTGACGCTGCTGTGGACCGCCGTGCGTGGCGACAACAAAAATTTTTGCCTCCGGCTCACGATGCTTGATTAGCTTGATCCATTCTTTCACGAAACCCTGCTGCGGCCCTTCGCGCGGTTTCCAGACCACGAGATTGACCGCAGGCGCGCTGAAGAACAACTGATGCGTGGGACGATAAACTCGCTGCCCGCCGAAATCCCAACCGTTGAGAGTGATTTCTTCTCTATTATTTGAATCGGTGACTTTGACCGGCTTGATCTCAATGCCGTGCGTGGTGGGGCGATCTTCTTCCCACGGGTCACCACGTAGCGCGCCGAGCAGGCAGCTCTTGCCCACTTCGCCTTCGCCAACAAGAATGAGTTTGGCTTCGTTGAGGATAATTTGCGCTGCAGCTTTGGCGCGCAGGTAGGCTTTGACGGCGTCGAGACCTTGTTTGTATGCTGCAGCGAGCTCGGGGATAAGAGGGTTACCTCGAAGATCCAGCCAGTACAATTTTGTAAGTCCTACTAGCGACTCAGGGAGTGTCTTCAGTTGGTTTCTATAGATATTCAGCGACTGCAATTTTTTAAGTTCCCCTAGCGACTCAGGGAGCGCCGTTATTTGGTTGTTAGAGATATCCAGCGACTGTAACTGCGATAGGTTACCTAGCTTTTCTGGTAGTACCATCAGCTTGTTGTAGGAAAGACTCAGTGACTCTAACTGTGTGAGTTGCAATAGTAGTTTGGGCAGCACAGTCAGGTAATTGTCCGAAAGGTTCAAATCTTGTAACTGCATCAAATGTTCCAGCGACTCTGGAAGTGCAGCCAATTGGTTATGGGAAAGATATAGAAATTTCAACTGTCTGAGTTGCCCAATCGATTCTGGCAACTCTGTAAGTCCCATATACCAAAGAGTGAGTTCAGTTATCTTTGAACGTTGCGCAGTTTTGATTATGTTTTCTGCTTTGTGATAGGCCTGGTCACGTGCCATAGCCGCCTTCTTTCTGGTTTATATGAAATTGCCTGGGAATAAATTCTCAGGCTCAGAGCCGATGCCGCCTGAAGGCGGCTGGCCACACACTGGGTGATGAATCGGCTTCAGCCGACTTGGGTTTTGAGCCTGCGCTTTTAATCGCAGGCGGTGGTGGCAGCAATAGCCATCAAGAATGAATTACTAACAATTTTACTGTTGTGCGTCTAAACTCTCTTTTGTATCTTCAACCATTGATCAAACAAACACCAAGAGGGATCATGTCCAATCATACTACCGTGAAACGACAAGTTACTTCGCTTACCGTCGGCGAGCTGGTTGAGCTTATTCGCCAGGCCATTCGAGCGGAGTTGTCCGAATTGTTGCGAGCAGCCGAACAAGATGGCGATGAGGCGCAAACCCCTGCTCCGCCACCGGTGCGAGACATTGACGCCGTCATTGCACGCATGCAGGCAACGGGAAAATACAACAAAAGGTTTTTGGCGTCTTTGCGCAAGGGCATGCAGCGCTCGCAAACTTTTCAGCAATCTTCGGCAAAGGCGAAGGCATGAAAATTCTGCCTCTGCGTGCGGACTTGGAGCGCTATTTGGATCGCCATCAATTGCGGAAGAAATGGAACAAGCAGTTACGCTTATTCGAACAAAACTGGCGCCACCCGAGCTTGCACACCGAGCTGCTCGAACCGAGAGATTTACAAATCTATTCCTTCCGGCTCGATAGAAAATATCGCGCGATCTTCGTTCTCGTCGATGATGGCACAGTCGAAATCATCGATCTTACCAGCCATTATCAATAGTCAATCTCATCACATTTTCACAAATAAAACACCTCCTCCACCGGCCGCAGCGGACGATTCATCCACAATGGCCGGCGCAAGCCACTCGGCCCGGGTGCGGGACGCGCTAGCTTGAGCCATTCGCGATAGATCTCGAACGACTTCCCGGTATCGACCATCACGTCGCCGTAACGATCCTCCGCATGCGCTTTTTCGATGCGCACTTTTTGATGCCAGCAGTGCATGCCGCTGATGGGATCAGGGTGCACCGGAAACGTGATGTTCTGATGCACGCCGCCGTCGCTCCAAAAGATGCGCGAAGTGTCGGGATCACTGCTTTTGTAGGGACGAATATTGTCGAGCAAGCGGATGCGCCATTGGCTCGTCGTTGGTCGTTGGTCGTTGGTTGCTGGCTGTTGCTTGCCCCTTGCCCCTTGCCCCTTGCCCTCTGCCCCTTGCCCCCTGCCTTCTGCCCCTTGCCCCTTGACCTCTGCCCCTTGCTCCACCTGCTCGATCTTCACGAGACTCGTTGCCCAGCGATTCCCGGGCGCGTCTTGCACCCGCCGCCAGCGGCCGAGATGATGCGAGCACGCCACCACGCCGGGCTTCATGCCTTCGGTCACCCACACGCGATCGACAAAATAACCAATTTCCGTACTCACGCGAATCAAATCGCCGGTGCGAATGCCGAGGCGGGCAGCGTCGGAAGTGTGCAACCACACCGGATTGCGATTGGAAATCTCATACAACCACTTGGCATTGCCCGAGCGCGAGTGAATCAGCGTCGGCAAGCGGAACGTGGGCACCAGCGGAAACTCGCCCTTGTCGAAATCTATCTCCTTTTGATGAATATGGCTTTTGATGTACGTGGGAATCTTGAATTCCGGCCAGCGCCAATCAATCATCGTTTGCGAATAAAACTCCTGCTTGCGCGAAGGCGTGTTGAAACCGGTTTGCGCGACGCCGTCGATCATCACGCCAATTGCTTTCCCGTTTTTGGTGATGATGTTCGTGGTCGCATCGACACTCGCGCCTTCCAGATCCGCTTGCGCAACAGGATGGTGATGTTTGTTGTATGACGTTCGTTCGACTTCGAATGCGCCGAACTTGCGCATGAAATCGAGCGGCGCGAGGCCATGCTCTGCAGCCTTTTCCGGCAAGCCCGGCGTGCGCTCGAAAATGTATTGATAGTATTCGTCAATCGTCATCTTCTCGCCGGGGCGATACGGCGAAATGAAATGCTTCTTGATGCCGAGACTGCCATCCGGATCGATGCGCCACGACAGCTCGATCCAAAACTCATCTTCTTCCCAAACTTCGCCGGGATTGGCTTCATAGGTGAATTGCACGGGCTGCCCCATTTTTCGTTTCGCCTCGCGCAACACCGGCTGGCGAAAGCCGATCCATAAACCGGAATGCGTTTCATAACTCACAATGTCGTGCCGCTCACCCGCGTGGCCCATGGGTAAAACGTAATCCGCGAAATACGCGGTTTCGTTCCACGTGGGCGTGAGCGCGGCGTGCAAACCAACCTTGCTTTCATCGCTCAACGCCTCGATCCACGAGAAGCCGTCGGGATAGGTCCAAACGGGATTGAACACGCGCGTGAAATATACGTCGAGCTTGCCGCGGCCTTCTTTTAAGAAATGCGGCAGCAGAAAACTCATTTCATAATGCGCCAGCGGATACTCATTGGGAAAGTGCAGCTCATTCCAAAACTTCTGCGCCGGCGGTTTGTTCGGCACATTTGGTTTGAACTTGTTCCACGCGCTCGGCGAAGTGCCGCCGACTGAGCCGACGCTGCCGGTGAGCACATTCAAGAAATGCAAACAGCGCGCGACCGCCCAACCGCCAAGATTGCCGCTGCCCGCGCTGCGCCAATTGTGCGTCGCGAAACGCGAGCCTGCCGCGCCGATTTGCCGCGCGACGTCGACGATGGTTTGCGCGGGCACGCCGCTTTCTTGCTCGGCGAATTGCGGCGTATACTCGTGATATTCTTTTCTGAGTGCAGCGATGAAATTCACAAACGTCACTTCCGTGCCCGCATGCTCTTTCATCAAATACTCCTGCCAATTCACCCAATCGCACAGGAATTTTTCATTGTAGAGATTTTCATCGATGATGATTTTCGCCATCGCGAGCAAAACCGCGGCCTCGCTGCCGGGATAAGTCGGCATCCAATAATCCGCCATGCTCGCGGTGTTCGAAAGGCGCGGATCCATCACCGCGAGCTTCGCGCCGTTCATCATGCCTTCGATGATGCGCTGCGCATGTGGATTGAAATAATGCCCGGCTTCGAGATGCGCGCTAATCAACAGAATGAAACGCGCATTCGCGTGATCGGGCGAAGGACGATCATAACCGTGCCAAATCGCATAACCAAAGCGCGCGCCTGCAGAGCAAATATTGGTGTGACTGTTGTGGCCATCGACTCCCCATGATTGCAGAATGCGATCGATATAGCCTTCGTGTCCCGGCCGGCCGACATGATACGCGACTTCATTATTGCGCTTTTCAATCAATGCTTGTCGAATGCGTCCGGCGATGTCATCGAGCACACTCTCCCAGGATACTCGGACCCATTGCCCCTCGCCCCTCGCCCCTTGCCGCTTCATCGGATAGAGAATGCGATCGGTGTCGTTAATCTGATTGATGGTAGCCGGACCCTTCGCGCAATTTCTTCCACGACTGCCGGGGTGATAGGGATTGCCTTCGAACTTGCGCACTTGCAGCGTTTGTTTGTCAACATAACTCAACAAGCCGCAACCGGCCTCGCAATTGAAGCAGATGGTCGGCACGATCATGTAATGCCTGGCCTCGCGCCGCGGCCAGCGTTTGGCTTCATATTCCACCCAATCATCCCACTTCTCCGGCGGCGGATAGTTGGTGAGATCGCCGGGTTCCGTTAGACGCGGCAATTCTGCGCCAAGCTCTTCGTGCAAGTTGGGGATGAGGTGAAGCTTCTCAGCGAGGCGTTCAATGAAGTTGGGTTGGTGAGATGAGGGCATGGGAGTTTCCCGTTTCAGGTAGAATCCATCAAGGTGAGTTACGTGAGGGCTTTGACTTTGTCATTCAGACGCCTATACTCCGTCAACATTTCGGGTTTGTCGAGCGCTTCGGCGAACTGCGACAACCAGTTTTCGATATAGGCTTCGTCAAGTTTGCCGTGCTGCTCAATCAACAAGGCTTCAACATCAGGTCAATCTTTGCCGCGGCCCGCAATCACTTTTTGAATGATCAAATCTTCGGCGGAACAAACCCAAATGGAGAACCCGTTGAGATTGCGGCGAACCGCGCGGGCGATGATCTGTTCTTCATAGCCGGGAGCAGTCAGGAGAAAATCGACAATCACCGCATCAATTTCTACCGCGACGACAAAGGGATTTTGGGGGGCGTTTTGCCGTGCGGCTTGGGGAAAAGCGCGCGTCAAAAGCGTACGAACACCGGCATAATCAAGATTCGACACCAACACCTTGAGATCAATGTCCTGAGTTACTCTCACCACCCCCCATTGTGAGAGCGCAATCCCGTCGATAACGGCATAGCGGTGGCCATTGTCCTCCAAAGTTTTGATGGCTTTACGCAGAGGTGTCGTGAGTTTTTTGGGCACGCGTGCGCCGCCACGCTTCGAATTTTTGGATCTTGGCATAATATTCTTCCCATTCTTGCAGACGCAGTTTCAGTCGCAAATCGCTTTGGGGCGGGGCCGAGTTCACGGCGAACTCCCACAAATCAACATACTGTTGCCATGCCTCTTCCGGTGAAAGCCTGCCGGCATTGCGCGCGCGATCAACCAGCTCAAACTCATTCCACTCGCGATACGCTTCCAGCATTTTGCGATAAAGCTCTTTGTCGATTGCCATGACGATTCCTTTGATTCCTGTGCAGCCTTCTTTGCACGCCGATTTTTTTCAAGCGCATTCTCACCGCACCGCGGCGCATACCATGGCCGCGTTAATGTCTTCACTGGTGAGAGAAGAATAGCTGCGCAGAATTTCTTCCTCGCTCACCCCCGCGGCAAGATTGTCCAGAATAACCGAGACCATGATGCGCGTGCCGCGAATGCATGCTTTGCCGTGGCACACGTTGGGGTTGATGCTGATGCGATCTTGCCAGTTGTTCGTCATGTTATCACCTGTGAGTTTTTGCCAATTGGAAAATCTGCCAACACGCGGCGGATGGCAACGGCGGTTTGGCGTTTATTCGTGACGTGCGGCAGAATCACCAGCAGATCAACGTCGCTTTGAGAGACGGCCTCGCCGGCCGCATGCGAGCCAAGGAGAATGACGCGCTCGGGTTGAAACTTCTGCGCGATGCGTTCCAACATGGCTGAAATCAGTCCGGCGGATGTCATCGGAAGATTCTCCCCAATGGAATTTCTGTAGAAAAAGTTTTCTCCGAAGAAAGCCGTGACCTGCCGGCCCTCATGTTTGTGCTTCACAAAACGCAAACTCAATTTCAAGCTTCGGCTTCAATCTCGACGACGCGGAGAAGGCGACAGGACTGGCAATGGAAACTGCCTTGAATCATATCAGCAACGATGTGCAAATAACCCAAATTATCCCAGCGCAACTCGTGGATTTCGTTGGCGCGTTGATCATACCCCTGCGGGTCATAAGAGCGATTTAAATCTGCCGGAAATTCAGGAGAAAATTGCAGCCGGACCTCCTTGACGCCTGAACATTCCAAGGTGTAAAGATCGCGCTGGGGAATTGGCGCATCAACCACATACGCTTCAAAAGTCAGCGTCAATGTCCCACGGGCGGCGTCACGGCTGAAGCCGACGATCACACAATCGTCGAAAGCAAGGCCTTTGAGTTTCATGGTTGAGTTCCTTGAGAAAAAGGAGTGGGCTGGTTAATCGTCAAATCCAAGTGTCCATGAGTTTGGCGTGTTCCAAACGTGCCTGATACTGGATCGTAATACTCGAGATCACCGGTATCAGGGTTGAATTGCCGGCAGCTAAAACGTTCCTGATATGAGCCGGCGTGCAAACCCGCACGAATAGCCGGCCGCTTGATCTTCAATCGCCACTGACCAGTCGAATCCACCCCGGGTTTCCGGGGCGGTAAAACCATCACCCGTGTTGGGCAACAAAGAGCAGCCCTGTAATGTGGCCCAAGCTCGTGACTCAGAAGCTTTGGGTGGAATACTAAAGTTCATTGAATGCCTACCCCGTTTTACTTTGACAAATAGATCAGAGATTTCTTCTCACTCACGCCGGCGGCGAGATTGTCCAAAATAACCGAGGCCATGATGCGCGTGCCGCGCCTGCACGCTTTGCCGTGGCACACGTTGGAGTTGATGCGGATGCGGTTTTGTCAGTTGTTTGTCATGGTTTTGCCTGTGACTTTTTGTGAAGGACCAAATCAAAATCTTCTGAAGGAAGTGTTTTCAACAAAAAGTCGCGAACCGCTGACCATCTTGTTTGTGCCCACAATATAACAAAAGTATTGAGGAATACAACACGAGCTGCATACGCAGCAACGGGCGAGATCAAAGAACGGGCCCACCGGCGATGACGAAACTCGATGGGGCGCTTTGACCTTTCCTTTGCCTTTCATTCAAACTCACGAGAAGCGCTTCTGCTTTTTTGAACACAGCCAGCAGGCCGCCGTCGCACAGAGAAAACTCCGGTTCGGGCAAACCGTGCGCGAGCGTTTCTTTGACGATGCGCTCTGTGCCCGTGCCCCAGCGTTCGATGTATTTGATAAAGAAAGCGCGCTCGCGATGAGCGGATTGCGCGGAATGGAATTGTGCGGATGCTTGAGCGCTGCGATCGTCAGTTCGGGCGGCGACGCGCCGGGATTCCAAATTTCGAGGTGATCATGTAATTGATCTTATTGGGCCGGGTGTTTTGCACGGATGAGTTGCGCCAGTTGCAGCAAAGCGGGATAACAATTTTTGATGTTATTATAGATCGCGAAGGCAATTGGCTCGTCATAGGTGTGGGAGGTCGCGTTCCGATCATCCAGCATCTGCACCCACAAGTCCTCCTCGTTGATCCAGCCGATTTGGTATGCGGTTTTCAGCGTTTCGCGCGGCGTTGTGCAAATCAAGCCTTCCATCACCAAAGCGCGTTTGAGCGTTTTCCAGGTCAGCTCAAAAACGAATTCGAAGCGTTGGACAGTGCCATCGACAAAAAACGAATTCGAGCTGTCCTCGGCAAGCGCCTCTCCCAAGCGCTCCAAAGCCGTTTCGAGCTAGTTCAACGAATCTCCAACCTTATTACTCATACAGAGTTTTCCCTTCACTGAGAATTCGGTGGCGCAGCACAGGCGCAGCGTGATTTATCCAAACAAGGTCGATATTGAGCAGGGTTGGAAGGGCCTCCAACTCGGCGCGCAGCTTTGCAAGAAGGGCCGGCGTTAACTGAGGATCGTCGATTGCGACATCATAATCCGACCGGGGGTGGGCGTCTTGGCGCGCGCGTGAGCCGAACAAGATGATCCGAGCAGCCTTTGCATGTTTGACAATTGTGTTGACGATCATTTGCTCCAGAGGTACGCGCGGCTTGCTGAATGAAGATGATTCGTTCATTCCTTGCTCAAGCTGATTTGGCATTTTCAGGCCCGTCGCTGCTCCTCTGTTCTGGTGAGCGAAAATATTCAATCTGGGCTTGCGTTGCAAATATTATGTCGTGTGCAGTGGCACTTCACTTTGTTTGCAACAACTCTGCGATACGCTCACGGTTTTCCTGCACCAGTTGCCTCTGCTCCGGCCAGAACATCTCCGGCAGCTCGTCGAGCGGAAACCACTGCGCTTCACTTGCGTGCTGGGGATCGGTGGGCCGGCCTTCGCTTTGATCGGTGAGAAAGAGAAAATAGTGAATCTTCTTCCACGCACGTTTGGCATAGTCCAGGCGCTCGCGCATGCCCAGAGAATCGAGCAGAGTAAGTCGTGACAGCCCGGCTTCTTCTTCAATCTCGCGGCGCGCCGCCTGTTCGAGGGATTCACCCGGGTCAACCCGGCCTTTGGGCAAAACGTAACCGGAGAGTCCTGGTTCTCCGATACACGCGAAGTAGATGCAATTGTTTTCAATTCGCACGACCACGCCGCCGGCAGAATCATGCTCCGGCACGTGCGGCGGGCGTTGGTACCAGGTGTGGTCAATCATCCGTTGTTCGCTTCTGAAACGCCTCGGTCCCGGAATGTGAATCAGCAAGAAGCCTGCCGGCCTGGTGGCAGAGACGCAAGCAAGAGTCCTTCACCAACCCCTGGGCGGCCAGCTCATCTGCAATTGCCACGTGCCGTGAAACGTTTCGACCGGCACGTTCTCCACAAAAGGCCGGCCGGCACGAAATCCGGTTTTGTGGCCGGTAACGACTTGCGGCACTGCCAAGAGACAGGCTTCCAAGAGGTCAACCTGCGCCAGCGTGGGCGGTTGAATCATCGGCCGGCGCCCCGGCATGATTTGAAACACGTGTGGGAAGGCCCGCGGACCCGCGACCGGCCAGTGATGGCGCTCGATCGCATCATGATCGACAATGGCGAGATAGGTCGGATCAGCAAAACCGAGGGTGACACAACGCATCGGCGCTTGCGCCAGTTCGAATTCATCGGCAGTCGCGCGCAGCCGCTGCAATTCTTTGCGGCTGAAGATGAGCAGGAGTCCGAACTCCACACCGGCGTTGCCCATCACCGTCAGATAAACCGGACTGCGGGCAAAATGCGAACATGTGATTTCCAGCGGGATCTCATCTGAGACAACACGCCAGGGTGCCTGCTGGTAGCAATGAGCGGCGGCTTGATACAGCGCGCCGGCGCGCTCCGGTGTGACGCCGCGCAGAGTCGTCAGCGCCGGCATTGACCTTGACCCTCTGCCTCCAATGCTCTTTTCCATCTCGGCTACAATTCGGTCGATCAGAGGGCTTCGTTCAACCAGTTCGACAGTGATGCCGGCGCCGGCCAGCTTTTGTCGCATCAAATCGGCGAGAGATTTTTCCGCAACGCGCAGGCAGGAGGGCCGCCGCGCCGGTCCCGCATGCGGCGCAATCATCGCCTGCCACAAGAAGCGCAGGGACGCCTGCGGCGGCGGCAACTGCCGAACCAATTGAAGCGCGACGATCAAGTCGCTGCGCACTTCCGCCCAGATTTCCAAAATCGGACGATAGGGGCCTCCGGCCTCGCCGGTGATCCAAAACGGCGCTTTGACCCGGCGGCCTTCCCAGATTTCATTAGTGGAGGGCGGCAGGTCGAGAAGAGTCTTGGGATTGTTCATCGCGCCCTCATTCAGGGAAATCGTGCCGCCAGAGGCACAAAACAGTCCAGCCAATTTTACCTTCGCCGGCTGCAATTCACCGCATGTTCAGTTGGCGAGCGCTTGCGAGAACAGCCAGCTCCAGAATTCCGTCTCCGCGTAGGCATCGTCCCAGGCGTTGTGGCCAACGCCGGGATATTCGGTGTATCTCACGTTGCCGCCCAACGCCTGCAACGCGGCATTCATCTCACGCGATTCCACAACGGGAATCACGGGATCGGCTTCACCATGAAAAATCCACACCGGCGTTTTGCCGATCTTTCGCGCAATTGAGGCATGCGGCTGGTCCGAGGGAACAAGCGTGAGCGCATGCAGCGGGAACAGGCGTCCGGGCGGCGGAATGATGCCGCCGCACACCGGCGCAAGGGCGGCAAATTTTCCGGGGTGGCGTGCGGCGAGATACCAGGTGCCATAGCCGCCCATCGACAGCCCGGTCAAATAGGTGCGCTGCGGGTCGCCGTTGAACTCCGCCATGGTTTGATCCAAAGCGGCGAGCGCCTGCTCTTCCATCGCGCCGATCCAAACCGAATCCGGCCGGCACTGCGGCATCACCACGAGAGCGGCGAATTCCGCGAGATGACGGCGAATGGCCGGGCCGATTCCCACCTGCGTTTGGCTTTCACAGTCCGTGCCGCGTTCGCCGGCGCCGTGCAGGAACAGAATCACCGGCCATTTTTTGGTGCGGGTGAATTCTTCCGGCACGAAGACTTGATAGCAGAATGTTTGACCGTTGCTTTTGATTTCGCGTTGGAGAAATCCGGTTTTCATTTCTTGCGCGCAGGTCAGAGTTATGCTGCTCAGAAGAAGGACAGTGAGAATTCGCACGTAGGTCATGGTCTCACCCTTGATTGGAGTCGATAAGGGGAATCACCGCAGCAAGAGAATGGCTTTTGCATCGCGCTGCCAGTAGATATCTGCCGGAAGCTGACAAGCAGATTATTCGGGCATCAATCCTGTACGAGCTTGGCGTGCGCTTTTCGCCGCCGCCGGCTCCGGTTTTCATTCTGGCTGAGAATCACCGGCCGAGGGTTAAGCTTGGGAACGCGAAGGCGTTTTTGTCTCAGGATAGCCACATGCTCAGCCATAGCCCATTTCGCCTGATATAAACAGTTTTCTACCGAATGGCCGATACCGGCGAAACCTTCCAAATCCGGAGAATAGAAACCGAAAAAGGTCGGGTCATCGGTTGCCTCGATGACGAGAGAGTATTTCAAGTCAAGCATCTTCTCTCCTCGTTCTCATTCTAGTCCCGCCGCTTTTAGGATGGCGTGATAAGTTCCAGTGGGCACTTCCTTCGAGCCGTGATAGTGGATGCGGATAAGCCTGGGATGGCCACGTTTGGCATAATGGCGAATGAATCCTTTTTCCTTGATCAATTTGAATCCATTCTTTTCCAGAAGCCGCACCCATTCGCTGAATTTCTCGGCATGCGAACTTAGGAAAAAAAATCAATATTCATCTCAAAAATTCATGCCTGCTTCTTTGTCAACTCAACGGGATCAACTGTGGCGCGCGCACCCAAACGTGTTCGGTGAGGTAGATGCCGATCAACACCAGCATGCCCGCGGCCGGCAGCAGCAGCGTGCCGGCCAGCGCCAGCAACAGCAGCGGCACGGCATTGCCGAACAGCAGCACTCCGTACCAAAACGTCTTGCCGAATCTGCCGGAGACGATTATCTGCTTCGCAGCTTTGGCATCGGCAGTCGGGTGCGGGGTGAGCAATTCCACGGCAATGGTGATCAGGTTGAGCAGAATGGCAGCATAAAGCGCCAGGCGCACATAGCCAGTCCAGCTTGCGGGCGAGGCGATGAACAACTTGCCCGCGGCAAAAATTGCGGCGCCGGCCAGGAAGGCGTGCACCAGCATATGCAGGGGCAACACGGGGCTTTGCCAGAAATCCCGGCCTTTGGCCTGCGCGAAAAGGAATGCCGTGTAAACTGCCACAATGACCGCAGAGAATGCCGCCGCCCAATTGGCAAAGAGTTCCACATTCTCCCAATGGAAGAATCTGGCGGCAGCCGCCAGCGTGAGCAGCGCGCCGTAACTCGTCAAGGCATAACCGCCTTTCACCAGCCAGGATTTCCACTGCGGCCGCAGCAGGACGTAGAGGAACCGTTGCGCCTGATCCAGGTCTTTCACCAGCAGCACCGTGGTGGCAATCAAAAAGAGCAAACCAAGCGCCAGACTCGACCATTGCACGGCCGGCGTCACTTCCGCGAGGTTGAAGATCACTGCGAGGAACGGCACCAGGAATGCCCCGGTGGCAATCGCTTTGGTCCAAACATACGCCGAGACTTCCCAGCCCCAGAGTACGCCCTTGCCGGGCGCATCGTAGACGCGGCGCGCTTTTTCCTGCGCCACTGCCAGCGCTTTCTGCTTCATCTTTTTTTCATCCCCGCCGCGCGGCACCAAAACCTCATCCCCTGTTCTCTCCATCTCGCCCTCTCCCCGTCTCCCCGTCTCCCCGCCCCGCTCTCGCGCCGTCACCCACTCTCCCATTCCCGCGAGATGCCCCGCCGGCTTCGCCGGATCCACTTGCTGTATGCGCGCTTCGGCAAAATGCGCGAAGTGTCCCACGCCGGCGGCTTGGGAACTCCACATGTAGCTGCCGGCTGGTGCAGTGGCGCTTGGCTTGAGGGAGGCATCATCGCCTTCGATATAGAATAATTTTGGACGTGTGCCTTTTTCCACTTTGCGCGCGGTCACTTGCTCGCGCGCGAGAAGTTGCGCGATTTCGGAGAGGGGATTATCCAGGTCACCGGAAATGATGGCATGCTCCGGACAGACATTGACGCAGGCCGGCTCCAATCCGATTTCCACGCGATGCGCGCAATAGTTGCACTTCGCGGCCGTGTGTGTGTTGGGATCGATGTAAAGCGCATCATAAGGACAGGCTTGCATGCACCCTTTGCAGCCGATGCAGCGGCGATTATCGAAATCGACGATGCCGTCGCCGCGGCGATAGAGCGCGGTGACCGGGCAAATCTCCACACAGGGGGCTTCGTCACAATGATTGCAGCGCAGTACCGAAAACAGCCGGCGCGTGTGCGGAAACTCGCCTTTCTCAATATATTTGACCCAGGTCCGATTGACGCCAATCGGCACCTCGTGCTCGGCTTTGCAGGCCACGGTGCAGGCGTGACAACCGATGCATTTGCGATTATCGATGATGAAGCCGAAGTTCATGCCTTCCTCGCAGCAATGAGGGTGAAGCCGTTGAGGCGGCGGTTTTTGAGGAACAACGCTGCTCCGGACGCGGCTGCCGGCCCGGCGGCGGTGGGAAAGATGATATTTCCGTCGAGAATTGCAAACGCAAAATGTTAAATTTCCTCCAAATTCCGCAAAGCGCTTGCAAAGGGGCGCGGTTTTTCTATCTTGCTGCGTTCCACCAGCATCGTGTACGACATCTTGCACCTGCCATGACCAGCCAAGCTGATTTGAGGATTCTGCTCATCGAGGACGATGTAGATCACGCGCAATTGTTGAGCTATTGCCTGCGCCATGCCTTCGAGGCCCGCATCCTCCACCATCCGGCCGCACTGCCGGCACTCGCCGAACTGCAAAATTCCGACTTTGACCTGGTTTTGCTGGACTATTTCCTGCCGGATCTCAACGGGCTGGAGGTGTTGCGACGCTGCCGCAGCACGCACCCTGCCCTGCCGGTATTGATGATCACCGGCCAGGGCGACGAGCGCATTGCCGTCGAAGCCATGAAGCTGGGCGCCTGCGACTACATCGTCAAGGGCAAAGACTATATCACCATCGTGCCGCTGGCGGTGCGCCGCGCCCTGGAAAAAGCCGCGTTGCAGCGCCAACTCGGCGAAACCGAATCGCGCTATCAGCGCCTGGTGCAAAACGCGCTGGTGGGGATTTTTCAAGCCACGCCCACCGGCCGTTTGCTGATGGTCAATGATGCCTTCACCCGCATTCTGGGTTATGGCCAGCCCGAAGAGTTGTTGCAGGTCGATCTGTCGCGGGATCTTTTTTTGAACCCGGCGGACTTTGCGACGCTGCGCGAGCGGCTGGCGCGCCGGGACGAAATCCGCGACGAGCTGCACACCTATCGCAGGAAAGACGGCACGCCCATCGTCATGCGCGAGAACATGCGCGCCGTCAGAAACGCCGCGGGCGAGCTGCTGCATTTCGAAGGCATCGTGCAGGACATCACCCAACAGCAGCGCGCCGAGTCCGAGATTCGACGGCTCGCCAACTTTCCAAAACTCAGCCCGCATCTGATTCTGGAACTCAATGAGTGGGGCGGCGTGCAGTATTTCAACCCCGCGACCGCCGCCTTTCTGCAAAATCAAAACAAGACTGCGGAAGAAATCTATACCATTTTGCCGGAAGATCTCGCCAGCCTCTGCCGCGAGCTGCTGGCGCCCATGCCGCAGCGGCGGATTGTGCAGCGCGAAGTCAGCGTCGCCGGGCAAATCCTCTACTACGAACTGCATTCCATCCCCGAAGAGCGCGTGGTGCACGTGCATGGACTGGACATGACCGAGCAGCGCCGCCTCGAGCTGCAACTGCAGCAGGCGCGACAAATGGAAAGCATCGGCCGTTTGGCGGGCGGCATTGCGCATGACTTCAACAACCTGCTCATGGGCATCATCGGCTATGCCTCGCTGATGAAAGACGAGTTGTCCGTCGATGACCGCCACTACGCTGACGTATGCGAGATCGAAGCGGCGGCGCAACGTGCCTCGGAGATCACGCGGCAGTTGCTGCTCTACAGCCGGCGGGCAGTGGGGCAATTGATCGACGTGACCCTCAACGATCTGATTGAATCGGTGCTGGAGACGTTTCACCGCAGCTTGCCGGCCGGCGTGCGCGTGCAAACCGCGTTCGCCGCCGATCTGCCCAAAGTGCGGGTCGATCCCATGCTGTTTCACCAGGTGATGAAAAGCCTGCTGGAGAACGCCGCGGAGGCCATGGCACTGCAGGGAGAAATCACCGTCCGCACCTACGCCAGCGCGCACCAGGAGCCGGATGCCTTGACGCAATTGGCGGCGCGGCCGGGGCGATTCGTCGTGGTGGCAGTGCAGGACACGGGCAGCGGCATTGCCGCGGAGAATTTGCCACTCATCTTCGAACCGTTCTTCAGCACCAAGGCGGTGGGCAAAGGCTCGGGCTTGGGATTGCCGACAGCCTACGGCATCGTGCGTTCGCACGGGGGCGTGATACATGTGGAAAGCGAACCGGGGAAGGGAACAGAATTCCGGGTTTATTTTCCGGCCGCTGATTAAGCCGGCACTCGCGGCGGGGCCTGAGCCTGCCGCCGCAAAACTCCAATTGGGGAGGAGACCTTCTTGAAACATGCCGCCCTTGAGGCGGTTGTCTGGTTCGCCCCGCCAAAGCATTCGCGACATCAGCCTGCCGGCGCAGTGACAGCGGTCACAGCTTCAAATAAGCGAGAATCTCATCATAAATCCCGCCTTGATTTGAATAGAGCGCATAGTTGCGTGCGGTCGCAAACCATTCCTTCGTCGTCGGCTTCAGCGTCGCGATGGCAGCGAGCAGGCTCTTGGTCGTCAAGGGCGCGGGCGTGCCGGTCTTCATGGCCTCGCGCAGCCTGTCTTCGATCGCCACTTCCACGCCTGCTTTCAAATCAGCGCCGGAGAAGTCCTCCGTTTTCTTGGCCAGCAGGGCGAAATCGATTTCCTGCGCCGGCTTGCCCTGCAGCAAAATCTTGAGAATGGCGGTGCGCGCGCCGGCATCCGGCGGCGGCACGAACAGAATGCGATCGAAACGCCCGGGCCGGCGGAAGGCCGAATCGAGATGCCAGGGCGCGTTGGTGGCCGCCAGAATGAGCACGCCTTCATTGTTGGCGTTCACGCCGTCGAGTTCGGCCAGGAATTGATTGATCAGTTGCCGGCCGGCACTGCGGCGCATGTCGCTGCGGCTGGCACCGAGCGCATCGACTTCATCGAAGAAGAGCACGCAAGGCGTATTGCGCCGCGCCTGCTCAAACATCTCGTGCAGATTGGCCTCGCTTTGTCCCAGCCACATGTCCAACACTTCATTGATTCCCACCGCGAGAAAACCGGCTTTGACTTCACCGGCGGTGGCACGCGCCAAAAAAGTCTTGCCGCAGCCGGGCGGGCCGTAGAGCAAAATGCCGCCGCCCGCTTTTTTGCCATAGGCTTGGTAAAGCTCGGGCCGGGTGAGCGGAAAGATGATCTTCATGCGGATTTCATCTTTGAGCTTTTCCATGCCGCCCACGTCTTTGAATGAAAGCTGGGGCCGCTCCACGGCGGTGTCGGGCGCTTCCGGCAATTCGCCCGCCGGCAGTCGTTCGCGATGATGATCCGGGGCTTCCCCCTGCGGGTTGAGATAGGGCCGCAGCCGTTCGGCAAGCTGATCGTCGGCGAGGCTGGGGTCGGCTGCAATCGCACGGCGATAGGCGCGTGCCGCCTCGTCTTTCTCACCGGCGGCCAGCAGCAGGCGCGCGTGCAGCATGTGGGCGCGCACCGGCGCTTTTTCGTCTTTGAGGATGTCTTCGATGATCACCAGTGATTCCGAGAGCTTGCCTTGTTCATAAAAGGCGCAAGCCAGGCCGATTTTGAGCATGAGATCGTCGGGCGCGAGCGCGAGCGCGGCACGATACTCTTTCTCGGCTTCCTGCGGTCGATCGTTGTCCAGCAGCGTATCGGCAAGGTGCATGCGCAGCGCCACATTTTCCGGCGCCTGCTGTACCGCCTGCCGCAGCGCCACCAACAAAGCCTCGGAAGTGTTCATGATTTGTTCCTGCCAGCTTGTTGAATTCGTGCCATCTGTTTGAGGTGATGCTGAAAGTGGGCTTTGATGAATCGCAGGCCCTGCGCCGCCGTCAGGCGTCCGGCGGCGGGATGCCGGATCAGCGGCAGCCGCAGCATTGCAGGCGTCAATGCGGACAGCGTGGCGCGCCATTGTTGCCGCAATGCTTGCCACTCGTTTTGCAGCTCGCGCAGGCTGCGGCCGGAGGCCGGCAACACCAGCGGCGTGGGCGTCTTGAATTTCAGCGGCGAACGCATGGCGCAGATCAGCAGGAAACAGCGCCACTGCGATTCCCAGCCCAACGGCGCAAGAGTGGCCGCTGCGCTCACCTTCTGCTGCAAATAGGAGAGCGTCGCCTTCTCCACGAGAATGAGATGCTCGATCACCTCCAGCACCGACCACGCCTCCGGCGCCGGTTTGAAACTGAGTTGGCTCGCCGGCAGGCCGTTAACGGTGTTGAGCAGGTCGGTGCGAAAACGTTCCAATGCCGCAAAGGGCTTTTGCAGGGCAGGCATCATGGGATCGGCTATCCAAGTTGAACAAGCGGTTGGCGATTTTGGGTGAAGATAGGCAATTGCCTTCCAAAAGCAAGGCTGAGTTGCATGAATGAGGCAAGGGCAAGGAATTCATCTTTGAAGTGAACGGCCTTTGTCGTATATTGCGCCGCGTTCCACCGATTGCGTTTGGAACTTTTCCTTGCTTCACTCATTGAAGAATCAAATCCCCGTGGAGACAACGCCGCTCGGTTTTGATTGCTGTAGGTCTGAATTCGCTTCGCTGCGGCCGGCTGTGAACCTGCTTCCAGAAAGGGGGAAATCCACCATGATTCCTCGCATTTACATACCACGAATCGATCGCTAGCCGCCTGCTCGCGATCCGATCCTGAAGTTGGCCGGACACTCCTTCCGGCGTGCTATTGCCTTCTCCCCAAGCTTCAAGGCAAGTTTCCTGTATTCTCCGCCGCCGAGATCGGTGTACGCCCTGTGACCGCGGGAATTCGTGCGCGCTTGTCAAAGCCCGCCTCGCTGCGACAAAGCCACGTGATCTCCGGCACCTGCCGTGAGCCAGTTGCGCTCTATCCTCATTGCACCTGAGGGAAGCGCAGGGAGAGTTTGGCATGCGCATCATGAAAAAATGACTTCATTGCTTGAGCGACTCCAGAAGGAATACTCGCTGTGCACTAACCGGAGCCTGCGTTGTTCTCCGATGCTGGCGCAAGCCCGGTCACAGCATACATTCAAAAACCAAGGAGGTTGAATGACGCAAAGTTTGCTACAAAAATATTTTCAACAACCGGACACGCTGCCCGCCGAGGTGGCCCAGTTGGTCGAGCAACGTCTCGTGGATGAGAAGGTGCAGGCCTATGCCATGGGCGATCTCGATCAGCACAAGCGTTTTACCGAACGCTGGCTGATTCTGGGTGAATCCCACCTCGCGGCAGTGGAACCCAACGGCGAGTGGCGCAACGGCAGTACGGCGTGGCGCCTCACCAAGCTGCCATTGGTTGACATTGAAAAATGGGAATGGCTGGAAGGCTTGTCGAGCAGCCGGTTGAACCTGATTCATCGCGATGGCAAGCTGCTCGCCTCCCTGCAGTTCACCCGGCGGCAAAGCCGCGCGATGAGCAACCTGCAGTTTCTCGCGGAACAAACCCGCGATCGGCTGCGCGCGGCGGAAAAGCCGCCGGAGCGTGCGGCGGAGATCGAAAGTGCCGAAGAATACCGCGAGGCCGTGTTGAAAGCGGTGTTCGAGGCGAAATCGACGCTGGCGGTGCCCAAGATGGGTGTGATGATGCGGCTGCTGTCTTATCTGCGGCCGCATTGGCGCAACGTCTCCATCGGCTTGAGCCTGGCCGCCTTGCTGACCGGGCTGAATCTGCTGCCGCCCTACCTCACCGGTGCCTTGATCGACAAAATCATCCGGCCGGCGGAAACCGGCGCGATTGCCGATCCCTGGTTCTGGTTGTGGATGGTGATCGGCGCGCTGGCCTTTGTCTGGGCGGGCGGCGAGTTTTTCTCGTATCTGCGTTTGCGCATCATGGCGCTCACCGGCGAGAAAATCGCGGCGCAACTGCGCGGACAAATCTACGCCCACATGCAGAAACTCAGTCTGGCGTTTTTCTCCGCGCGGTCCACCGGCTCGCTCATCACGCGCGTCAGTTCGGACACCGACCGGCTGTGGGATTTCATCACCTTCGGGATCATCGAGATCATCGTGGCGGTGCTGCAAATCATCGGCGTCGCCATTGCGCTGATGCTGATGGACTGGTCGCTGGCGCTGCTGGTGTTGATCCCATTGCCGCTGATGACCTGGCTGTTCTATCGCCACAGCCAGCGGATTCAGATCCTGTTTCTGCGCATCTGGCGCAAATGGTCGGCGATGACCGGCGTACTGTCGGATGTCATTCCCGGCATTCGCGTCGTGAAGGCGTTCGCGCAGGAAGGTCATGAGATCGACCGCTTCGAAGAGAAGAACCGGGCGCTCGAGCGTGAAACCGACAATCTGCATGAAACCTGGACGCGCTTCTGGCCCAAGATGGTCATGCTCATGCATGTGTGCAGCCTGATCGTATGGTCGGTGGGCGCGCCGCGGGTGTTGCGGCACGTGCTCAGCCAGGGCGCGGAAGGCATGCCGCTGGGCGTGTTCATTGCCTTCACCGGCTACATGTGGATGTTCTGGGAGCCGGTGCGCCACCTCGGCATGATGAGCCGCACGCTCAACCGTGCCACCTCCTCGGCTTCGCGCGTGTTCGAAGTGTTGGACACCACGCCGACCATCGTCTCGAAGCCGGATGCCATTCACCTGGAGCCGCTCGTGGGCCGGGTGACGTTCGAGAACGTCACCTTCAACTACGACGGCATCCGCAACGTGGTGAAGGGCGTTTCCTTCGAGGTGCAGCCGGGCGAGATGATCGGCCTGGCCGGGCCGTCGGGCAGCGGCAAGAGCACGCTGGTCAATCTCATTTGCCGCTTCTACGACGTCAAAAACGGCGCGGTCAAGATCGACGGCATCGACGTGCGCGATCTCGAGCTGAGCAGCATGCGGCGACAGATCGGCATGGTGCTGCAGGAGCCTTACCTGTTCCGCGGCAGCATCGCCGAGAACATCGCTTATGGCTCGCAGCACGCCTCGTTGCGGGACATCATCACGGCGGCGCGCGCCGCCAACGCGCACGAATTCATCTGCGGCCTGCCGGACGGCTACGACACCATCATCGGCGAACGCGGCCTGACGCTCTCCGGCGGTGAACGCCAGCGCATCAGCATCGCCCGCGCCATCCTGCACAATCCGCGCATCTTGATTCTCGATGAAGCCACCAGCTCGGTCGACACCGAGACGGAAAAGAAGATACAAGAGGCGCTGCAGCGCCTGGTGGCGGGGCGCACGACGTTTGCCATCGCCCACCGCCTCTCGACGCTGAGTGCGGCGGACCGGCTGTTCATCATGGAAGATGGCAAACTGGTGGAGCAGGGCACGCACGAGGAGTTGCTGGCCAAGCCCGAGGGCGTCTACGCCAAACTGCATCGTACCCAGTTAGAGTTGCAGGCCTTGATTGCAGTGTAGTGTTACCCTGAAAAAACGATCACAACCGCGAAGATTCCGTAGCGCGGGCATCATGCCTGCTTGGCTTGCAGACGGGAAGCCCGCGCTGCGAGTCGAACGACAGAAAAGGAGAGAATATGACGGAAGTGTTACCGCAAGCTGCGGCTGCTGCTCCCGCTGCGCCGGTCAGCGGGCAGAGGTTGAGCCTGCGGCGCCGCGAGGACGGCCGGCTGGCAATTCTGCAGCCCGATGCCGGCGACAAGATCAGCGAGATACCGGTGCATCTCGCGTGCTGTTTTCCGTGGAGCCACCCGCTGCAGTATGTGAGCTTGCGCGACGAAAAGGGCCGCGAACTGCTGCTGCTGGAATCATTGCAGGAAGTGGACGCGCACCAGCGCCAATTGATCGAAGAGGAGCTGGCGGCGCGCAATTTTCTGCCGCGCGTGCTCGCCATCAAGGCGGTCACCGATGAAACCGAGCTGTTTCACTGGCACGTGGTCACCACCGCCGGCGAGCGCAGCTTCATGACGCGCCGCCACGAGCGGCCGCGGCGCCTGGCCACCGGTGAAGTCCTGATCAAAGACGTGTGCAATGATATCTACGTCATCGCGCGCGCCGATGATCTCGATGCCAAGAGCCTGCGCCTGCTGTGGGTGTATTTGGATTGAGCCGCCTGCGCCGAGCGCACCGGTTGGCGCCGCGGCACCTGGCCGAAGGCGGAGGCGTGCCGGGGCCCGGAGACACAAATCCGTGCCACCGCGCACTTTCGCCTTCATTTTGCAATAGTTTCCGCCCAAATTCTGCTTGATTTTAGAAACGGAATGCTTTATCTTTGCCGGTCTTTTTTGAAAATGTCGAAGCTTCTTCGCGGGGCATAGCGTAGCTTGGTAGCGCGCCTGCTTTGGGAGCAGGAGGTCGCAGGTTCAAATCCTGCTGCCCCGACGGACCCCGCCCGTATGAGCCTCGCGGCCGAGACGGCAGAATTGAATACGCTGCCAACGCTCGCGCCGCAGCTCAGTGATTCGATGCAGGGTGTTGCGCCAGTAGCTCAAGCGGATAGAGCAACAGCCTTCTAAGCTGTGGGTTGAGGGTTCGAGTCCCCCCTGGCGCACAGTTCATCGCGCCAGCGAATCGCGGTCGGCTGAACAACATGGTGAGTGTAGCTCAGCTTGGTTAGAGCACCAGATTGTGGCTCTGGTGGTCGGGGGTTCAAGTCCCCTCACTCACCCTGAGTTTGTGGCGCAAGTGCCAATTGTTCTCGTAAAACTCCAGCCGTTTTCTGTGCGTCCCCTTCGTCTAGTGGTCAGGACTCAGGATTTTCGATCCTGCAGCACGGGTTCGAATCCCGTAGGGGACGCTTTTATTTTTATCCCCACCTGCTCTTCGCCTGCCGGCGAATAACTTCTCCACGCCACCCGGCCTCATTTTTCAACCCTGCAGCAATACAAAAAAACTGGTCGCCGGTCGCAGCCGGTCCTGCGCAAACAGGGCAAAACATTCATTGAACCAGCGCACAAAACGATCGGCATGTTCCGAAGTATTGATCGGGTATTGCCGCATTTTCCAGCGATTGTATTTGCTGCCATTGTAGTAGATGTTGCCGGCGTTGTAGGCGCATGCCACCTTGGGCGGATCGAAGCTGGTGAGGCCCACTTGCTGCGCGAGGTAACTTGTGCCCGCGCGAATGGAATTCGCCGGCTGCAACAGCCAGGCACGATCGATGGAATCGTCACCCAAGGCTTGGCGCGCGGTGGAGATCAGCGTCTGCATCAAGCCGGGTGAAACACGATGCGGCGTCTGTTCATCGGAAACATAGCCGGGCTCGAGGCGCAGGGCATCGGCTTGGCCGCGCGTTTCGGTGCAAATCGTCGCCAGAATCAGCTCCACCGGCACGCCCAGGGTCGCGGCCCAATCTTCCACCGGGATACGATAGGTCTGCCACACCCGCCGCACCACTGCATGCGGCGCGCTGCTGAAGCGCTCGGGCGCGGAACTGTTGCCGATCAAAACGCCGTTGCTGCTCAGCCGCCACGCAACACTGTCACGATAGCGATGCGGTTTCTTGAGCGTCGTCGCCAGCGTCTTGAGGTTTGCCCAGACGCCGGGGGACGGCGTGGGATTGAACAGCGCCGCCCACGAACGCGGCCCCACCACACCATCGACCACCAAGTTGTGGGTCTGCTGATAGCGCCGTACCGCCGCATCCGTCAGCGCGCCAAAAAAGCCATCCGGCGTTCCCACCGTCACATAACCCAGCTCCAACAGGCGTTGCTGCAACGCGCGCACATCTTCCCCAAAAAGCAAAGGTGTTTGATAGCGCAGCGGCCGGCTGTAAGTGGCCATGCTCCTGTCCTTGTTTTGAAGGTGAAATTCTCAGGTCGCGGGCGGCGTCCACGGCAAATAGACTTCGAAGGTCGTACCCTCGCCGAGTTTGGTGCTGTAGGTAATCCATCCGCCGAGCTTCTGTACCAAGCCATAGACCACCGCCAAGCCCAGGCCGGTGCCCTTGCCCGGCTCTTTGGTGGTGAAGAAAGGCTCAAACATGCGCTGCTGCACTTTTTCATCGATGCCGGCGCCGGTATCCGCGACCGTGAGCCGCACGAAAGTGCCGGCATGCGCCTGCGGATTCTTCTGGCAATAGGCTTCGTCTATTTCGACGCACGCGGTGCGGAGGGCGATGCGGCCGCGGCCCGCCGGAATCTGGCCGTCCAGCAGCAGCGCATCATGCGCATTGACGCCGAGATTCATGATCACCTGCTTGAGCTGCAGGGATTCGGCGGCCACCGTCACCGGCTCCGCCGCCGGCTCGAACTCGAGCTGCACGCCTTGCGCGAGCGAGGGGTGCAGCAAGCTGATGACCTCGCTGATACAGACATTCAAATCGACCACCGGCACTTCAGCCGGGGCGGGCAGGTGATCGAGATAGTCGCCGGCCTCGGCATGACTGCGGCTGAAGGCCAGCAGTTTGTGAATGAGATCAGCGCCCTGATCAGCGGCCAGCTCGGCATCGCGCAAATACTTGGCGGCCGGGCCCTCCGGCGCCGGCAAATGTTCGCGGACGAGGGTAAGGTTGTTGATGATGGCGTTGAGATAGTTGTTGAAATCGTGCGCCAAACCGCCGGCAAGGCGGCCCAGGCCTTCCAGCTTTTGCGCTTGCAACAACTGTTCGCGCAGCGCCTTCTCCTCGGTGATGTCGCTGACGTCGCCTTCGACCTGTTCGACCGCCTGCTGGGCATCACTTACCTGCCGGACATTGATGCGCACTTCGAGGCGGCTGCCGTCGCGGCGCTTGAACTCCGTCTCGAACGCCGAAACGAACTTGCGCTGCCGCAGCAGGCTCATGAGCGTGTCGAAATCTTCCCGGCGGCAAAACAGATGTTCCGGCATGTTGAGCGCCAGCACGTCGGCGGCAGTTTGATAACTCAGCATCTTCACCAGCGCGGGATTGGCGGCGAGCAGATGGCCGTCGATCGTGGCGCGATAGATGCCGACCGCGGCGTTCTCGAACAGCGAACGGTAGTTTTCTTCGGAGCTGCGCAGCTTTTGATAAAGCCGCGTGTTTTGGATGGCGGCGGACAGTTGCTGCGCCACCACGCGCAGATAGCGAATGTTCTCCTCGGTGAAGCGATTCTTGTTGTGGGTGTCATCGACGCGCAAGACGCCGATGGCGCGGCCGGCTGCGAGAATCGGCACGGCCGCGGTGGATTGCACACCCGCCATTTGCAGCCATTGCGGATCGACCAGCTCGCTGGTGCTGCAATCGTTGATGATGAGCGGCTGGCCGGTTTCAAAGCAGCGTTGCGAAACCTGGTGGCCGAGCTGGGCGGTGGCAAGGCCGCCGGCGGCGCCATTCTCACTCACCAGCATCTGCAGCCGGTCGTGCCAGAGCGCGATGTCGGTGTGCTGAATGCCCATGGCCGCGGGCAGAAACTCGTGCACGAGCTGGAACAACTCCTCCTGGCCCACCGTGGTTTTGAATTGCTCGCCGAGCTGCGTCATGAACACCAGCTCGGCATTGCGCTTTTGAATGGCCTCCACCGCCCGCCGGCGCTCGGTGATGTCGAAAGCCACCAGCAAAACGCCGTTGACGCTGCCGGATTCTTCATAGAGCGGATCGGCGTTCATCATCAACAGCAGATAGTCGCCGTTGGACTGGCGAAAACGCAGCTCATAATTGCGCAGCGAGCGTTCGGCGCGCATCAGGCTCAGAAAGGTCTCTTTGAAAGCCTCGGCTTGCTCGGACGGAAGGTAATCGGAGATCTTGCGGCCCAGCACCGAGCGTTCGCTGTATTGCATGGTGCGGTAGAAGGTGCGGTTGGCAAAGGTGATCTTGCCCTGGGCATCGATGGTGAGCACCAGCTCGTGCATGGTTTCGACCAGCGAGCGAAACTTGCCGACCGCGCGGCGCACCGCTTCCTCGGCTTCCTTTTGCCGGCTGAGATCCGACACCGCGCCGATGACGCGCTCAACCTTGCCCTTGTCGTTGCGCAAAATCGTGAAGCGCGACTGCAGCCAGCGCGTTTCGCCGCGGCGCGTGCGAATGCGATATTCCACCACGCCTTCTTCCTCCCGCTGGGTGAAGAGATTGAGCAGCTCGTCCTGCACGCGTTGCTGATCTTCGACCAAGATGATTTTGAACCAAAACCAATTGTCGTTCAAGAAAAAATCGGCGGGATAGCCGGTGACCCGCTCGATCACCGGCGTGCAAAATTCGTACTTCAGGCTGCCGTGCTCGACGCGCGCGCTGAAGAGATAGTCGGAGATGCGCGCCACCATGTCTTGAAAGCGCGCCTCGATCTCCTGGCGCCCCTTCTCCGCGCGCGTGCGCTCGGTCAAGTCCGTCACCAATGCCACCACGCTGCGGACTTTGTTGCGCCGATCGCGCACGGGAAAGAGCAAATGGGAAACGAATTTCACATTCGCCCCGGCGTCCGCGCCATTGGCCGCGGCAGAAACCTCCGCCAGATCGACGGCTTGGCGGCGCTGCACGTCGATGGCAATCGGCGGGATCTCCACCACCTTGCCTTTGTAGGCCTGCACGAAATGCCCGATGAGATCGGTGTTGACGTAAACCGGCTCGGTGAAAACATTCAGCCGGCCGATCAAATCATTGGCGGACTCCAACCCCATGGCGCGCAGGAAGAACTTGTTGATGTGCTCGGCCACGCCCTCCTGATCAAAAACGATGATGCCGATCGGCGCTTCTTCGATCAGGCTGCGCAGAAACTCCTGCGAGGCCGCAAGTGATTCATCGATTTGCTTGCGCTGGGTCACGTCGCGAAAGGTGGCCAGGCCGCCGCGCATGCGTTGCCGGGAATCGAGCAGCGGCGAGGCATTGATCGAGAGGATGCGCAGGCTGCCGTCATTCTGGCGAATGCCCAGCTCGACGTTCTCATGGGCGCGGTGCGTGCGCAGCATCTGCAGCATGGGAGAATCGCCGTAGGGAATACGGCTGCCGTCCGGGTAAACCATGCGCAACAGCGGATCATCCAGGCGCAGGCCGGTGAGCGGCTGGCCGAGCAGCCGGACCGCCGCCGAGTTCGCGCGCGTGATCCGGCCCTCCGCCGAGAACAGAATCATGCCGTCGACCATGGTCTCCAGGATCGTCTCCATTTCACGATCCATTTCCGTGATACCGCCGACGACATCGAAGACCGGACGAAACTCGGCCTGCTGCGCCGCCTGCAAGCGCAGGCTGCGGCCGATATACCACGCCGCACCCGGCGTAAGCACCACAGCCGCGAAAAATTTCGAAACCACCTGGTTGCGCATGGCATCGGCGTAGAACGGCTGGCCGGCAAAGGCCAGGGTGGTGAAGAGCAAGCCGTCGGTCAACAACACCACGGCCAGCACCAGCCCGACGCGCACGCCGCGCGGCAATTTGGGGAAGTAATTGGTCAGCAGTTGAAACCCGGAGATGACCATGAGGAAGGAAAGCACCAGCGCGACGGCTGCCGCCACCGTGGCGCGCCAATTACGATTGAAGAGCAGATCGGCAAGCGAAAAGCGGTTGCGAACCGCGTCCATCCCGTGCGCCAACGCCGCCAGCTCTTGAAACACGATGGTGAGCGCGCACACCGCCAACAGCACCAACAACAGCCGCCGGGTGTAGCGCGTGCCGTCGCAAGCATAAACCACCAGCAGGAAGGCAAGCAGATTGGCGTAGACGATGAGGGAGAGCAGGGGAAAACTGAAGGTGTTGGAAACGAACAGCACCGGCACACTGTTGGCGAACAGCCACACGCCAAACATGCTTGCGCCGGCAACCGCGCCCAGGGCCATCGTGCCCGCCTGGCGCTGCACGTGATGCGCCAGCAGAAACACGCCCTGCACCGCCACCATCGCGCCGATCAAGCTCAGAACCAACAGGAATGTCTGCATGGGAAGAAGTGGCCTTGCAATACCGTGCAAAGAATTTGGTCAAATTTAACCATTCTCGCTCCAAATGCAAGGCAGGAGATGGCGCGGCCGGCCGGAGGGGCCGCGCTCGTCGCTGCCAAAGTGTGATTGAACCTGCCGTGCGCCAGCCCCAAGCGCGGTGCAGATCCGCACCAGATCGCAGACAGCACGGCGGCGCCGGCAGGGCGCGATTTCACTCGCGGAAGAAATCCGGCTGAAAAACAACTGCATGTCGTTGGAATTCTCTTCCGCTGCGAAAACTTTCGAAGTCCAATTCGAGTCTGACTCTCCAACCAGCCGGCATCCGGCGGCAACCGGGAGTGGCGGCGGTAATTCTGACCCGGCGTGCTGCGACTGTCGCTACGGTGTTTTCCATTCCTCTTCGCCGGCAAGATGTAAACTCGACGTAAAATATGCCGGCTCGCGGGCAGTGAGCGCCTGCGAACCGCGTTGTTTGTTCTTACAGGGTACTGCGATCGGATGGGCAGCCTCTTTGCCGCCGCGCCGAGGTTGTGCTGGCATGTCGTGGGATGATTTCGTATTCTCATCAAAAACACGCACGCCAACCCAGCTATCGCCGGCAGCAGGACCTGCCGGTGCGCCCGTGCATGAATTGGAACCGGTGACTCGACAACGACAGGAGAAGACTCGATGAGGAAACACGTGCGCTACCAATCTGTCTGGCTGCTCATGGCCGCAGCGCTGGCGTTCTCACAGGAACAGCAGGGCGTGATCTCCGGCAGCGTGCATGACGCCACCACCCACCTGCCGATCGAGTTTGCCAATGCCATGCTCTTCACCCAAGAAGACAGTACGCTGGTGACCGGCGCCAGCACCGGCGCCGACGGCACTTTCATGCTCAACCGGATTCCGCCGGGAGCGTACCGCCTGCAGCTCCAGTTGATCGGTTACGAGGCGCGGCGCGTGGGCAACGTCGTCATCCGGCCGCCCCAGTGGGCGGTAGATTTGGGCAAATTGGCGCTGCGGCAAACGGCCCTGCAGATGGACGCCGTCGAAGTGCAGGCCGAGGCCCTGGCGTTGAGGTATCAGCTCGACAAGAAAGTGGTCAACGTCAACCAGCAGCACACCGCGATTTCCGGCACGGCGGTGGACGTACTGGAAAATGTTCCCGCCATTACCGTCGATGTCGAGGGCAATGTCAGCTTGCGCGGCAGCAGCAATTTCACCGTGTTGATCGACGGCCGGCCCTCGGTGCTGGAGGCGAGCGAGGCGCTGCAGCAAATCCCGGCAGCCAGCATAGAGAATATCGAAATCATCACCAATCCCTCCGCCAAATATGACCCGGAAGGTGCCGCCGGCATCATCAACGTCGTTTTGAAACGGAATCACCAAGAAGGCCGCAGTGGCATTGCCAATCTCAATGCCGGACTGGGGGAAAAATACGGCGCTGATGTTCTGTATGACTATCGCACCGGCGGCCAGCACGCCACGTTCAGCGTGGATTTCAACCGCCGCCAATTCACCGGCGATGATCGCGAAGAAAACCGCACCACGCGCGCCGGCCTTACTTCTTTGATCCAATCCCAGGGTGATTCCCGGCGGCAGGACGAGGCGCTGGGTGTGCGCGGCGAATACAAACTCGAGCTCGGTCGCAAGCACCTACTGAGTTGGAGCGGCCGCTACGGCACGCGCAACTCGCGGCGCGGTGCCGATCAGACTTTCACCTCCTGGCCGGCAGCGGAAGTGACGCCCGCGCGCTATGCCAGTATCAGCGACCGGCAGCGCGACCGCGTTTTCGGCGCCACGCATCTCTCCTATCTTTATCGCTTCGCCCCCAAGGGTCATGAGCTGAGCGCCGAGGTGTTCTACCGCCGCCGCGAAGGCGAAGAAGCCACGATCAACGGTTTGTGGCCGAACGGCACGGCGCAGGTGAGCGGCCGCCGCACCACGGAATCCGGGCCCTCCAGTGACGTGCGTGCCCGCCTCGATTACACCCTGGCCTTCAGCAAGCAAGCAAAATTCGAAGCCGGTTATCAGAGTGATTTTGACCGCTCCACCGATGCCATCGGCAACTATGAATTCGACGCTGCCGCCGGCGAATATCTCTATCAGCCGCAATTCAGCAATCGCACACAGTATGACGAAGACACGCATTCGTTCTATGCGCTCTATGCCGGTGAAACCAGCGGCTGGGGTTATCAAGCAGGAGTGCGCGCGGAATACACCGGCCGCGACATTCGCGTGGCCGGAGCCGCCGAATCGTTCGCCATCGGCCGTTGGGATTACTTTCCCACGCTGCACCTCGCGCGGCAATTCACTGCCGGACAGCAGGCGATGGCCAGCTACACCCGCCGCATCGACCGGCCGGGCGGCGGGGAACTCGAGCCGTTCTTGACCTGGACTGATGCCTACAACGTGCGCCTCGGCAATCCCGCACTGCAGCCGGAATTCATCGATTCCTACGAGCTGGGCCTGCAATCTCCGCTCGGCCCCAGCCTGGTTTCGCTCGAGGCTTACTATCGCAAAACGCACAATCGCATCGAGCGGGTGCGCTCGGTTTATGCCGACAACGTCACGTTGCACTCGGTGACCAATCTCGGCAAAGAGGAGGCGCTGGGCAGCGAGCTGGCCATCAACCTCGATTTCAGCAAGAGGTGGGGCGTGCAGGCAACCGGCAATCTCTACCGCTATCGCCTCGCCGGCGAGCTTTTTGGTGAATCGCTGGCGCGCGCAAGCTTCAACTGGAATGCCCGGCTGAGCAACACCCTCAAGTTCGGCCGCACGGCGCAAATCCAACTGGACGGCCTCTACCACAGCGCTTCGGTTTCCACGCAGGGCCGGCGCGCGGGTTTCTTCACCGCCAACGCCGCGGTCAAATACGAGCTTGTTCCCAAGCTGCTGTCCGCCACGCTGCAGCTCCGCGATGTTTTCGCTTCGGCGAAGAACGAATATACCGCCCAGGGAGTGGATTTCTACACCTACAACTATTCCACCCGCGAAGCGCCGCTGGTGATGTTGAATCTCAAATACAATTTCAACAACTACAAGCCGGAGCGCGAGCGCAAACCGGCGGAGGACGACCGCAACGAGGATGATTTTTGACGGCGCGGCGGCATTGAACAGAATGCCGCAGCGGTTGTCCTTTTCACGGACGCTGAATTGACTGTGGGCGATCCCGCCCAAGCAGGAGGCAACAACCGCGACGCCCGCACCCGCGGGTGGGCGGGCAGTCGCAATCACCGCAGCCGGCGGCCGCAATGCCGGTTGCCCTGCAATGGGAATTCATGAGAACACTGATCAACCGACTGATGTGGTGCTTTTGTATGCTGCCTGTTTTTGATCTCGGCGCGCAGGCCGTCCGCACCGCGCATGCGGAAGCCGAGTTGATTGCAGAAGCCGCATGGCTGACACCCGGCCAGCCGTTTTGGGTGGGTCTGCGCTTGAAACTGGAAAAGGGCTGGCACACGTACTGGCGCAATCCCGGTGACGCAGGCTTGCCCATCGCAATTACGTGGGACCTGCCGGAAGGCTTCACGGCGGGCGAGATACAGTGGCCTTATCCCGAGCGCATTGCCGATCCGCCGCTGGTTTCCTACGGCTATCATGGTGAGACACTGCTGCTGGTGCAAGTGATGCCGCCGGCAACGTCGCCCGGCACTGCGATCGAGCTGCAGGCCAAGGCAAGCTGGTTGGTGTGCCGGGAAGAATGCCTGCCGGAATCGGCGCGGTTGCGTCTGACCTTGCCGGTCAAAGAAAGTCTGCCGGCAGCCGCGACCAAATGGGCGCCACTGTTCGCGCAGACCCGCACCAAATTGCCGCTGCCTTCGTCGGCTTGGCAGGTGGCAGCTTATCTGCGGGAGACCAGCCTGGTATTGGCACTCACGCCGCCGCCGGCTTTCAAACAGCAATTGCATGCGTTGATCTTTTGCCCGGCAGAAGAGATGATCATCGAGAATGCCGTTGCCCCGCGCTTCACGGCCGCGGCCGGCCGGTATCAGCTCGAATTCCAAATCTCGACGCTGCGGCAAAAGCCCTTGACCCGAATCGCCGGCGTGCTAATTTCGGACAAAGGCTGGCGCGGGCACAACACGGAAAAGGCGCTGTGGGTGGACCTGCCAGTTCAGGAGAAAGGCGTCTCGCCGTGAAGCCATCTCGCTGCGTGGAAAACCGCGCAGCGGGCGGCGGTGGAATCTGATGCGGTGTGATTGGATTGCTGGTGAGCTTGTTTCAAACGGCGGTGCCCGCGACGGGCGCCATGGAACCCCTCAGGTGATTCACTTTAACGGAGATGAAACTTATGAAAATGTATCTTCCCTTTCTGCTTGCGGTGCTGGCTCTGGCCCTGCCGCTGGCGTTTGCAGGAGGCCTCGAGATCGATAAGCCTGCCCCCAATTTTACTTTGAAAGACGTCGAGGGCAAGTCGCATTCGCTGGCGGATTTCAAGGGCAAGTTCGTGGTGTTGGAGTGGATCAATTTCGATTGCCCGTTCGTCGGCAAGCACTATCACAGCGGCAACATGCAGAAGCTGCAAAAAACCTACATGGCAAAAGGCGTGGTCTGGCTGGCGATCTGCTCCTCGGCGCCGGGCAAGCAGGGCCATTTCACCGCCGAAGTGATCAAGAAACGCCTGGCCGAAGCCAAGGCGGCGCCCACGGCCTATTTGATCGATGCAGACGGCACTGCCGGCAAGCTCTACGGCGCGAAGACCACGCCGCACATGTTCATCATCGATCCCAAGGGCACACTGGTTTATGCCGGCGGCATCGATGACATTCGCTCCACCGACGTGGCCGACATTGCCAAAGCGAAGAACTATGTCACCGCGGCGTTGGACGAAGCTCTGGCCGGCAAGCCCGTTACCGAAAAAGTCACCACGCCCTATGGCTGTTCCGTGAAGTATTGATTGCCGCAGCCTGCAGTTGTCGCGCGCGGCAGTGCTGCAAAAAACACGGGCAAGGCGAGCCTCAACTCGTCTTGCCCGTGTTCGTTTTTGCGGCAGCGATTTCGTGTGTGCAGCGCGGCAGCCGCCTGCCTAGCCGCGCCCTCCGGCCAAACGGAGGGCTGCCGGCGAGCGTCGCAGCGCCCGCATCGCCTGAATGCCGAGCAAAGGTCCCACCGCCAGCGCCGCAAATGCCCATCGCCAACCCACTCGCTCCACCAACAACGGAATCAAGCGAATCGAGGCCAGCGTGAGCAGGAAGCCCAGGCTCGTTTGCAGCGTGAGCGCCGTACCCACGTACTCGCGTTCGGCCAGTTCGCTGACTGCCGTGCTGAACTGCGCCGAGTCAGCCACGGCGGCAAATCCCCACAACAAGGCAATGGCGCTCACCAGGTAGGGATTGCCGCCGAAGCAGAATCCGATCACCAGGGCGCAGCCGCCGCTGACCATCATGCTCACGATGGTGATGCGGCTTCGGCCCCAGCGGTCGGCCAGCCGTCCCGCCCACAAGCTGCCGATGCCGCCGCTGGCAATCACGGCGAAGGCGGCGAGTGCCGCTGCGGTTTCAGGAGGTTGCGTGCCGAAGTAATTGCCGGCGTCGGCAGCGCGAAAGGATTCCAGCAAGAAAAGCGGAATCCACGTCCACATCGCATAGATTTCCCACATGTGGCCGAGATAGCCGAGATTCACCAGTCGCACGCTGCGCTCGCGCAACGCGTCGAGGGCATAGCGCCAGCGAAATTCCGCCGGCCCCGCGCGATGCGGGCCGAGTTCACCGCCCCGCCAAACCAAAATGCCGCCGATCAACGCCGCGACAGAAGCAGTGCAAAGCAAGGCGCGCCATTCCTGAATGCCCTCCCACGCGCGCAGCAAGTGCGGCGAGGCCGAGCCCACAGCCAGGGCACCGACCAGCAGACCGAGTCCCAAGCCGCGATCTTCCTTCATCCAACTTGCCATGATCTTCATGCCCACGGGATACACCGCGGCCAGCGCAAATCCCGTGGCAAAGCGCAAGGGCAAAGCCGTGGCCAAGCCCTCGGCAAACCAGGCGATGCCGGCGTTTGCCAGCGCGGCCAGGGCCGCACCCCAGGCAAACACCAGTCGCGGCGGCCAAAGGTCAGCGAGGTTGATAAACGCGCTCACCAACGCGCCCGCCACAAAACCGATTTGCACGGCCATGGTGAGCCAGGCGGCGTCACCGCTGCGCAACTGCCAGCTCTGGGTCAGCGCAGGAACCACCGCTGACACCGAGAACCACAAGCTCATGGCGAGCAGCTCGGCAAAAGCGAGCAGCCAAACGGTTTGCCACTTTTTGTTCATGCCGGTGCACCGGTCTCCGGTCCGGCCGGCTTGAGGCCTTTCACGATCACAAATTCTCCCGGCAGATGATAGCCCTGGCCGTTGCGATAGGGCGCGATGGCAGCAAGATACTCGGCGTATGCCTCCTGGCGCGTGGTTTCATCGAAGCGGGAATGCGCCAGTGCCACCGGGCCGCCGAGGAAGGCCGCGCCGCAAGCTTCCTCAGCGGAGGCATAATGGAGAATCGTGGAAATTCTTGCGCTGACGATTTCAGTGAAGCCGGCGGCGCGAAAGGTGTGTGCCAGCAGCTCACCGGTGCCCAGTTGGAAGAACAGCGGGCAAACTTCACTTTTCACGCGGCGATCAACGATGGGGAAGATGTCGGCCCAGCCGCACTGCGAGCGCCGCCCCCAGACCGCCGCCACCGCACGGCCGCCGGGACGCAGCGCGTGTTTCATCTCGCGCAGCGCTTGCAAAGGATCGGGAAAGTACATCATGCCCAAGCCGCACAAGGCCGCATCAAAAGAGGCACCGGCAAGCTGCGACTCTTCCGCATCGCTGCGATAGAAAGCAACGTGGGCGATTTGGCGCTGTGCTGCCACGGCACGCGCGAGTTCGACCATGCCCTCGGAAATGTCCGTACCCACGACTTCGCCGGTTGCGCCCACCGCGGCGGCCGCACGCAGGGTCACCAGGCCGGTGCCGCAGGCCACATCGAGCACGCGCTCGCCTGCCCGCAGATTTGCCAGCTCCAGCATCTTGCTCTGTGCCGGCTCGAGTTGATCCTGCCAATAGCGCTCATAAAAGCCGGCGGATTTGTCCCAGCCATAGCGCTGCACGCGACGTTGCAGTTTGGGTTCCATGCTGATTCCCTGGTTGGCCGCTTTCACAAAGCGCAGGCTTTGACAAGCGCTCTGCCGCCTTGCTTCATGGGGGGTGAATTCTTTGGATTGCACTTCCGATTGATTAGTTCAACGCCCGGCCTTGCGCCCTCTCCCCACCAGATGCCGGCGGGTTGAATGGATTCCGCATCATCACCGCCGTTCACGTCAGGCCCGCTTCAGCCTCCTGCCCGGGTCGAAGCAAGCGCACCACGCGCTGCATTTTTTGCGCGCGCTGAAAAATGTCCACAAAAGAACTGTGCGCATCAGCCCGATCGAGCAGGCGCATGATTTCCGCCTCCGGCGCCGGGCTGGTGATCGTGACGAGATAGCGTACTGCCACATAGCCGGCCGGCACTTCGGCGAGCGCATACTCGCCGCGCACGTCCATATCGGCCTGCACTTCGACTTCCAGACGGGTGATCGGCACCTCGAGCTTGGCCGCCCACATCAGATAGCCGATCGCCAGGCAACTGCCCAGCGCGCCCCGGCCCAGAATGCCGGGATTCGGGCCGCTATCCGCGCCGCCGCGATTCTCGCCCACGTCGGCGATGATCTTCCATTTGCCCTCGCTGATTTCACAGCTCAGGCCATCGATCACGGTGACTTTAGTGACCGCGGTCTTTCTGCCCAGTGCGGGGCGAAGTTGCAGGGCTTTTTCGTTGCGCTCAAACGCAGTTTTGATCCGCTGCGCGATGGTCATGTCCCTCTCCCGAGTATGATAACAGCGTATTTCAGTTGGGTGGGCGATCTTGTTGCTTTGTCATTCTCCCACAAATTTTCCCCACAACTCAGCGTCGTCCCGGAGTGAATCGCACACCCGCAGCAAGAAAGCCCTGGCGGAACGACAGCCGAGGGAGTACGGATCTGGCAACGGAACAATGCCGCCGCGGAGACCTGTCCTCATTTCACCCGCAGCTAAGTGCAGCTTCAGACTTTGCCTGCGGAACACGCCGCTGGTTTCCCAAAAATCAAACTGTAAAGATAAGAGGGGAGGCAGAAATCAATCAGCACCGGCAGCGAGGCGGCGGCCACGAACAAGGCGCCCAGCACATAACCCAACGTGGTGGCGCCACCGGCAAAAGCCCAGCCGGTGCCCGCCATCCACAAGGAAGCCACGAGACAGCAAATGCGGCGGGCCAGGTGATAGCGCGGCAGAGGCGGTCGGTGCAGAAGAAAACGAATGCCGAAGTTGTAGAACACGTCGAACGGATGGCCGGGCAACACCGCGCCCAGCAGGGAGAAGGGTATCATCGCCCACATCAGCTTTGCTGAAGCGAGCAGCGTGGCCATTGCCATCCAGGTTGCCGTGATGGCGGGCGAGAGCCGCAGCCACGGCCGGATCTCGGTCAGGGCTTGATCACTCATGCCGACAAAACCCTGGATTTCCAGCCGTCGCCGCGTTTCCGGTGAAAGCGTTTGCAAGGTTACTGCTCCGTAGCTGTGATTGCCGTTTTGTTTCCCGCTTGTGATTGTGAAGGAGAGATCAATACAGGCTGAGCAGGCGCAGCGCGTCGGCCAGCGAACTGGAGGCCGGCTCGGCGGCCGGCGGGCTCAGCGCCTGAGCGGCAGCCGCTTTCTGCTCCGCCTTCTCCGGATCGAACACCTCAAACAACTCCTGCAGATCTTCTTCCGAGAAGTAGCCGGCGGGCAGCTCAAAGAGACGATGCAATGATTCCATAATTTGTTTCCGGTTAGAACAATGCTCGTGCCAGGTACAATGGCAGCACAATGTAGAGCAGCGTGTCACGCACAAGATAGTAGGCGCAAATCACGCCGAAGAATTTCAATCCTCGTTTGCGAATCAGCATTTTCAAGCCCTCTTCCCTGACGATGACAATGCTGTCGAGAATGTAGTACTTGTACAGCCGGTACAGCAGATCATGCCGCCGGGCCGCGGCCGTCACTGTGGTTGTGCTCATGATTCACCTCGAGTTGCGACGTTCACAATGTGTCGGTTCCGTGTTGCTGCGTTGCATGTGTTTGCCGGCCGGCGGCGCGGGAGCGGGAAGTCGCGGCGCGGCTTTTCCCCCGCTGGCGCAACCGGCAGCGCGGGGGAGATCACAACTCATTCCCGCGCGCTGCGATGCCAGCCAGCCGCCTCACGCTTCCTGCAGAGATTGCTTGCTCCGCAGGGCCGGAATCAACATGGGCACGCGGCGACGATAGCTCACGTAAACTTCGCCGTGCTCGGCGGCCAGATCACGCTCTTCGAAGCGAATCGCAACGAGGATGTAGATCGTGGTGGCGAGCGCGAGCACCAAATGCGCGGCGGTCATGGTGGGCGTGGCCCAGAAGATGATGAACCAACCGATGTACAGCGGATGGCGCACGTACTTGTAGAACATCGGCGTCTGGAAGTCCAGTCGCTTGTACTCCCGGCCGCGCAGATTGAGATACACCTGGCGCAGGCCGAACAGGTCGAAGTGGTTGATCAAGAACGTGACGAACACCAGCAACACCCAGCCGAAGCCATAGAGCGTGTAGAGCACGGCACGGCCGGCGGCCTCCTGCACGTGCCAGATGGTTCCGCCCAGCGGCTGCCACTGCCAGAAGAGCAGGATCAACGCCAGACTGGACAGCAGGCAGTAGGTGCTGCGCTCGGCGGCGGCGGGGATGATTTTGGTCCAGATGCGCTTGAAGGCCGGCCGCGCCATCACACTGTGTTGCAGCCCGAAGACCGCCAGCAACGCGAGGTTGATCAACAGCGCCTGTCCCAGCGGCATCTGCGGCGCCGAATCGATGGCCTTGGGCACGAGAAAATTGCCCACAAAGCCCGCGAGGTAAGCAAAGGTCGCCATGGTGACGGCGTAGCAGATGACGCCGTAGACGAAAATCAGGACGCGCTTCATTTTGTTCTCCTTTGGGTGTAACAGGGGTTTGCGCCGCGGCCGCGGTCATGCGTGTTTGAGTGCACGAATCTACGCAATTTCGTTCGCGGTTTCGCCTATCTCTGCAGATGGTTTTGCCGGTGTTGCCGGCAGCGTCACCGCCCGCCATGCCGTCGATTCGTTGCGCACAAGATACGGCAATTGCCGCGCGGTTTCTACTATCGCTCGGGATGGTTTTGCTGAGAGCGCAGACCGCGAATTGCTGTCATGACGCAAGAAGCTGCTCTGCGATACGAGCCTGACTCTTTCCTCGCAACCTCTCAGGGTTGTCATGCAAATCAGAGCAGTTGGAACGCCGGCCGCAGCACAATGGCGACAGGTTGGAGCCTGCCTCTTCCAAAGTCATGCCAAAAACAAAATGCCACCTGAACGATTCGTCCAAGTGGCATCAAAACAAGTGGATGATGCAATCTGCCGGTGACCGGCGCGAGTTCAAAATTTTGTTCGCAAATGCCGAAATATGAGCATCGACCTCACATTTAGGCAGTTGGAGAAAGCTGCCGGCTGGCGATGCTTTGCCTCGCTCGCTGCAGCCGCCTGCTATTGCGATGCGTATGACTGTGCTGCTATTGCCATCGCCGCGTTTTTTTCAGAGGCGCCGTGACCGGCATCATGTTGGTGAAGCGGCGGCACGCTGAAGGATGAATCCGGCATTCAGTTGGGTAGTTCGCGCTTTCCTTTCTTCTCTCTGCTCTGCTCAAGCCGATTGGCCTCTTTGACGGCCTCCAGAAAATGCTTTTCCACCGGCGACGGCTCATCGAGGTGCTGCGCGCGATACTTCTCGAACTCCGCGTGCGCTTTCGAAACGGCAGTTTCATGGCTAATTTGGCCGGCATGCGTGAGAATGTCGCGCCCGCTCAAGCGCAAAAAATCATCAAGCTTGGCAATCCAATCGCGCATGTACATGGGCTTGCGGTTCAAGGCCTGCAATTCGGCGAAATCGAGATAAATGGTGACGATGCGGTTGAGGGCATCCAATTCCTCCGGCGCGAGATAATTCTTGGCGATCTCCACGTCACTCTTCCACGGTTTGTCACCGCTCCAGTTGGTGAGTCCCATGTTGGGTTTACTGGCATCGACGCGCGCAGCGATCACCTCGGCGGCGGTGTGACCATGCGCGGCCCAGTGCATCTTGTTTTGGACAATGGCAAAAAACTCTCGGGAAAAATCGGCATGCGGATCGTAGTCGATGCTGGTCGCATAAATATCGAGTACTTTGCGCCAGAAGACTTTTTCAGACGAGCGAATATCCCGAATGCGGGCCAGTAGTTCATCAAAATAGTTGCCACCACCGACCTGCTTCAACCGCTCATCGTCCAGCGCGAACCCCTTCACAATGTACTCGCGCAGCCGCTGCGTGGCCCAGATGCGGAACTGTGTGCCCCGGTGCGATTTCACGCGATAACCGACCGAGATGATAACGTCGAGATTGAAGTATTCGACTTCACGACTCACCTCACGGTCACCTTCCTGTTGAACTGTTGCAAATTTTGCAACAGTTCGTTCTGGCTGTAACTCACCTTCTTCGAAGATGTTGCGGATGTGCCTGGAAATCACTGACTTGTCCCGCTGAAAAAGCATCGCCATCTGATTCAGTGTCAACCAGACGGTTTCGCCCAAAAGCCGCACTTCCAGGCGGGTTTTGCCGTCTTCGGTTTGATAGAGCAGAATCTCTCCGCCGCTTCCTCCTGAATCTCCGGACTTTTGCGGGAGTCTTTGACTCATTCTTATCGCCCTCCGGCAAATTTGCAGTCCAAAAATCTACGCCAACTTTTCCTGCATCGCCTTGATCACCGCCTCGGTGCGGGAGTTGACGTGCAGCTTGGCATAGATGTTCTTGAGATGAAAGCGCACCGTCGGCAGGCTGATGAACAACTGCGCGGCGATTTCCTTGTTACTCAAACCATCGGTGAGAGCGCGCAGCACCTCCAGCTCGCGCTCCGACAGCTCGGCGGTGTATTTCACGTTCTTCTTCTGGCTCTGGAAGTAGGCCAGCACCTTTTGCGCCACTTCGCCGGACATCGGCGCGCCGCCATGATGCGCTTCTTTGATCAGCTCGGAGAGTTTCTCGATCGAAGAGTTCTTGAGCAGATAGCCCACCGCGCCCACGCGCAGCGATTCGAAGATGCGCTCGTCGTCACTGTAGTTGGTGAGCATGAGGATCTTCAACTCGGGATACTCCAGCCGGAGCTCTTGCACGCATTCGATGCCCGAGCGGCCCGGCATGTTGATGTCCATGAGTACCACGTCGGGCGGATCGTCCAGCATGCGCTCCAGCGCGTCATCGCAACTGGTGTAGGCGCCGGCAAAGTGCAGGCCCTCGGCTTCCTCGATCAACGCAGCGATCATGCTGCGCACGGTTTCGTCGTCATCCACCAGGGCGACGCTGATGGCGGTCGGATTGTCTGCCATGGCATAAATGTGAAGTTGATGAAGCAAGCACGGCTAAGCCGCGTCCGCAAGCGCAAGAGAAGGGCAGGCGCGGCCGGGGATTGATGGTTGGGTCAAAGTATAAAAATTTTCCCGCCCAATGAAAGAGGATTTTTGCGACGGAGCTTCCGCCACCGACAAAAAAGGCCGGATTTGTGATCCGGCCCGCAAACCAACACGGCACTTCGCGCCTGCGGTATTGCCAACTGGTGTCTGTTCAGAAATGAAGAAACCGCCCGAGCACTTGATTCCGCCGCAGGCGCAAGTCGAATCAGACGTGCTCCTGTTCACGGCGAAGCGTCCGGGCGGTGAGGTTTTCGGAGAGGCGTTAGCGGCACCCGTCTTCCGGCAAACCCGCCACCCATTCATCCCAGACTGCTTGCTGTGCAGCGTCGAGCAGTCCCCGCACGCCGCCAAACAACGTCATGCGGCAGACGCAGAGCGCCTGCAAGTAGGGTGCGTTGGCGGGATTGCTGGCAATGGCTTGCTGCGTGCTGTCATTGATCGCTTGCAGCCGCTCCTGCGCTTGCGCGCGCGTCAGTTCGCCGTTGCGCACCGCCTGCATGATCTCACGACGTTGGGCATTGGCAGCGTCGATCAACTCCTGATTGGCAGCGCGCAGATTCTCCAGGGGTTCCTGAGCGCATTCCCGGTGCGCCGTCAGCAGGACGCGCACTTGCTCCATTTGCTCCCGGGAAGCTCCCAGTTCGCGCAGAATCTTGCCGAGGTGGGCGCCGGGGCCAAACGGACGGTCGGGCTTGCGGTGGAAGCGGCCGCCCGGGAAGACCGGCGCGCACGCCATTTCTTGATCGAGCGTGACTGCCGACACATTCGCCAGAAAATCATCAAAGCCGGCCACGGCAAAATCCGCGGAGTTGAGATCCGCGGTCATGCCGTGATCTTCCGGACCGACGTTCTGCTGGCAGGCTGTGAAGCCGGCGGCCAACAGCAACAAAAAGAGAGTTTTCAATTGGGATGAAAACCGCATCGTTGTCTCCCATGGTTGGAAGGGTGATACAGAGGATATGCGGCCGGCGATCGGCCGCGTTCAGATTGCTGCACGCTGCACCTGCGCGAGCAGCTTTGTTGCCTGCTCATTCAGCGACTCACTCCGGCTCGGGAGGCGGCACCTCTTCCCCGCCCGGCGGCAACGCAAGCTCGCTGTCCGGCGGCGGCCAGTCACGGTTGGGTGACCGGCGGCCCAAGGGACCGGCCATGCGCTGAAACTTCTCGCGTTGCTCCGGGGTCAGGATTTGTTCGATCTCGGCGCGCATCTGGCGCATCAGTTCGTGCATCGGCGGCCGCACTTGCCGCAGATGTTCCTGAATTTGGCCGCGGTATTTGGCGAAGATGGCGGCGATTTGCTCACGCTGCGCCTCGCTGAGATCCATGCGCCGCTGCAATTCCTTCAAATTGGGAAAGGGGCGCGGGTCCAGGCGCGGCCGCATCATGCCGTGCTCGAACGGCAGTGGCGGCGGGCCGAATTGCCGCACCACGATGGCGCCGGTCAAAACGCCGGCGGCAAAGGTCAACACAAATGCCGCAATTACCCAAAAATTCTGTTTCATTTGGTCATCCGGCTTCATGGTTGCTGCTCATTCGCGCTCAACATCAATTCCAGCATCGCCTGCTGCATTTGTTCTTCGGTGGTGGCGGAAAACAGCGCAGTCTCGGGCGCATCGATCACGTCCTCCGTCAAGTTCACGCTGGAAGTGGCGGTGGTTTCGCCGCGCAGCAGCAGGAACAGCACCGCCAGAACCGCCACCGCCGGCGCCAGCCAACGCACCAACCGTTCACTAACCGGCACCCAAATGCTTCGCGGCGCCGCCGGCTCCGTTAACGCGCGGACGAGCTGCATCTGTTGCGCGAGGGTCGGCTGCACGCGTTGATGGCCGGCCTGCATGGCCGTGAGCAGTTGCTGCAGTTGCGCGGCGCGCTCCCGGCAGGCGTGGCATGCGGCCAGATGCTCCTGCACCGTGTACGCCGGCGCGCCCTCCAGCTCCGCGCGCTGCCAGGCCCACAAGGTGGCATCATCGACATGAGAAGTTTTGGCATCACTTGCTTGCATGGGAAGCCTCCTCGGCATAGGCTTTCATTTTCCGGCTCAGAATTTGGCGCGCTTCGAATAGCCGCGATTTCACCAGCTTGACGTCGATCCCGCTGATGCTGGCGATTTCCTCGTAGGCCAGACCTTCGAGATCCCGCAAGACCACCAACTCGCGGTGTTTCGGTTTGAGCTGTTGAATCTCGTGATGCAATCGCCGTTGCAGCTCCTCCGCTTCGATTTGCTCGGAGACCGGCCGCGCGTCTTCGGGAAGGTTGTCCACCACCGCGGTGGGCAGTGCCTGCAGGGAAAACCAGCGCTTGCGTTTGCGCCGGCGCAACTCATCACGGCAGTGATTGAGCGTGATCTCATAGATCCAGGTGAACAGGGCCGCCCGTCCTTCGAAGCGGTCGCAGCGCCGCAGAATCTTGACGAAAATATCCTGCACGGCATCATCGACCTCACGGTTGCCCAGCAGGGAAACACAAATGCGCAAGACCGCCGGCTGATACCGCTTGACCAATTCCGCCAGCGCCTCCGGCTGGCTGGCGCGGCAACCGGCAATCAAGTCGGTTTCAGAGTTGGTTGCGGCTGCCGCGCTGTTGTACGGTTCCAAAGACACGTTCGGCAGTTCCGTTTTTTTGATGACGGTGTCGCGCAAAAGCCTGTTCCTGCATTCATCTGCTGCAGACTGCCCTCCCGGGCCGACCCGCTTGGGAAATGCGGCAAGACTCAACGTTGCTTGTGCGGCCTGCCATGCGGCTGGAACTTCCGCCGCCACGCCGAGTCTTGCCCGGACTCCTGCTCTCAAGAAAGAGTGCTCTCAGTCATCGAGATCCCACATGCCGGGACGGCCGTGCGGACCCCAGCCCTCGCCTCTGCCCATGCCCGGGCCGTCATGACAGCGACCGAATCCAGGGCCGAAACCGGGGCCTTCGCCCCACGGCCGCAGGTCCTTCGCTTTCTTGCGTTGCTCCGGGGTCAGCACTTTTTGCATTTCCAGAAAAGTGGTCACATGGTTGCGCATGGCCGCCTCCCGCAGCTTGCTCAGCTCGGCGAGTTTGGCCTCGATTTGCTTTTGATCGGGCGAATCAGCCTGCATCAGCTCATGCAGCTCGAGGCGGGCCAGTTGCAGCTTGGCGCGCTGATCGATGTTCTGCTTGTGGGCGGCCAGCTTGAGCTGCCGGATCTTTTCCTGCTGCTCGGCACTCAGGCCCAGTTCCTCGGTGAGGTCTTTGCGCTGTTGCATGCGCTCCGGGCCGCCGCGCATGCCCATCCGCGGTTGCGCCGGCAGCAAACCGGCGCTCAACACCAAAACCGCCAGGGCGCCGGTGAAAACGTGGGGAAAGCGTTTCATGGTAATCTCTCCTCGTTGGGATGAATGGCCTCAAACGCGCGAGGCTCGTTTCATGGGTTTTGTCCTGTTTGACGCACGCTCCCGGAGAAAGTTGGAAGTGCAGCCGGCAGGAAAATGGCGGGCGCGTCAGCCGGCGTCGTGGGGGGGAAAGCCTTCAATTGCGATAGGGCACTTGGGCAACAATGCGCGTGCCTTGGCCGGGCGCGGTCAGGATTTCACAAGTGCCGCCCAGTTTTTCGGCGCGGCTGCGCATGCTGTGCAGGCCGTTGCCCTCGCGCGCGAGCGCCGGATCAAATCCTCGCCCCTGATCCGCAATCTCCACCACGAGCTGATTGCCGTTGGCGCCGATCTTCACTGACACACTCGGGCTGCCGGAGTATTTCGTCGTGTTGTGCAATGCTTCTTTGGCAATGAGCAGGAGATTGCGCCGCACCTCGGCATGCAGCTTGGACCCGGCAAGCTGCCGCGTGACTTCGAATTGCAGGGCGATGTTCCGGGCGCTGCAGACTTCGCCCGCAAACGCCTTGAGGCGGCGCTGCAACGCTTCCACGGAATCATGCTTGGGATTGATCGACCACACCACGTCGCTCATCGCTGCCGACAGCTCGCGCGCCACTTCGCCGACGCGCGTCAGCGAACCGGCCAACTCTTGCAGGGCCGCGGCTTGCAGCTCCGCTTCCGGCGCGGCCGCCGCATTGCCCTCCCTCGCCTCCTGTGCCAGGAACCGCTGTACGCTTTTCTTGTGCAGCGCCACTTGCGAGAGCAGGCCGATATGCGTCAAGCCCGCGCCGATGTCATCATGCAAATCGAGCGCAATGCGCGAGCGGATCTTCTCGATCGCCAGCAGCCGGTCGAGACGCACGACGTGAACGGCATACAGAATGCTGGCGAGCAGCACCGCACAGAAGGTGAGAAACCACCAGCGTTGCCAGAACGGCGGTTGAATCGTAAAAGTCAGGCTGGCGGGTTGGGCGCTGGCCACGCCCTCGGCATTGAGCGCCATGACTTCGAAGGTGTAGGCGCCCGGTCGCAAAGAGGCAAACGTCACGACGCGTTGATCCGTCGGTTCCTGCCAATTCTCGTGCAAGCCGCGCAGACGGTAGCGATAGCGCACCGCGGCCTCGTCTTTGAAACTGATGCCGTTGAATTCGATCGTGCAAAGGTTTTGGTCGTGGGAAAACTCCAGCTCCGGGGCCGGTGTTTGATTCTTGCCGTTGACGCGCAGGTTGGTGAGATAGATCAACGGCGGGGCACTCGTGGCGTGACGGTCGCGGTTTTGGTAGACGACCAGTTCATTGTAGCTCACGCCCCAAATCATGCCGCCCGGCGCCACGCCGATCGAACCGAAATACTGGCCGGACAGCGGCTGCGGCGTGTGCAGCGTCCGTTGCGGCGCGGGCGTGTAGTACTGCATGCCCAGCGAGGTGGCCAGCCACATGCGGCCTTCTTCGTCCTCCGCGAAGCCCCAGACGGCATTGCTCAGCAAACCCTCGCGGGTGGAGAGAATTTGGATTTGCCCGTCCCGGTAAATGCCGGCGCCGCCCATGCGCGTGGCGATCCAGATTTCACCGTTGCTGTGTTCGGCAATCATGCGAATGCCGTCATCGGGCAGGCCTTCCGTCTTGGTGAGCTTGCGCTCGAACCGCAGCGTGTCCTGTTCGACGCGGTAGATGGTAATGCCGTTGCCGAAACCGCCGAGCCACAGACGGTCGTGCCGGTCGCGCCAGATCGCACGAATCGTGCCTTCGGGCAGGCCTTTTTCGATGGAATAGAAACCGCGGCGCACCGGCCCGCGCAGATCGACATGCGCGAGGCCGGTGCCGCGCAGGCTGCACCAAAGCTGGTTTTCGTGGTCGATGTGAAAAGCGATGGGAAAGCCGGCCGGCAGCTCGCGGCCCGGCCGCAACACGTGCGTGCGCTGCAACCGGGAGGGCTGATTGCCATTGGCGTGAATCGCATAACCGCAGAGGCCGCCGTCATTGTAGCCGATCCACAGCGTGCTGTCAGCGCCAAAATCCGCCTGCCACAACCGGCCGGTGAGATTGGCGCGATCAACGCGGTGCAAGACCGTTTGCCAGTTGCCGAGATGCGGCTGCCAGATTTCCCACACACCCTCGGGCGTGAGCAGGAAGAGGCGGCCGCGGCGGTCGACCACGGCGGCGCGGTTCATCACGTCGGCGCGCAAATTCTCAAACGGAAAAGTGAAATAATGGCGCTCGGCCAGTTTGAACAGGCCACGGGTGCGGCCGCCAAACCACAGATTGTTTTCGCGATCGCGCAGGCAGGCAATCACCGTAATCTCCGGCAGCCCGTTGGCCACCGAATAATGCGTGAGTGCGCCCGTTGCAAAATCCTCCCGCGCGAGCCGAACGATTCCCGAGGACGAAGTGATCCACAGCCCTCCCTCGCCGTCAGCGAGCATGCCGTTCACTTCCGCGACGGGCAGTTGCCGCTTGGCGATCACGCGATCACCGCGCACGCGACAGACCAGGCCGCGGTGCGTCGCCAGCCAGAGATCGCCGGCTTCCTCTTCCACCAGACACACCGGAATCTCCGCGCCGAGATGCAGATCGAGCGGCTGCGTTGCACCAGTTTGGGGTTGGTAACGGAACAAACCGCGCATCGTGCTGATCCAAATCAGTCCGTCCCTGGTTGGCGCAATGAACGGCACCCAGCCTTGCGAGCTGTCCGCCAGGAAGGGCCGGACGCTGTCCGCGAGCACTTGATAGACGCCGTTGTTGGTGCCGCACCACAAGATGCCGCGCTCATCTTCATACATCGTGCTGACGGTATTGGCGCCGGGGCGCGCCCCCAACCGGCGGCTGGTGAATTTGCCGTTCTGCATTTTCACCACGCCGGCGCCATGCGTGCCGATCCACATGGTGCCGGGCGCGCGGCGGCTTTCATGGATCGACCAAACGTGGCTGACCGGCAGGCCGTCACCCACGGTGTAGTTGCGGAAGCGGACGCCGTCATACACCGACACGCCTTCATCGCTGGTTACCCACAGATAACCGCGCGAATCTTGGAGAATCGAGGTGATCCAAACCGAGGACAAGCCGTTCTTCAGAGAATAAAGTTGAAACGGCAAGATTTGGGGATGCAGCCGCGCGGCGTGCCCGAGCAGGAACACCAAAACCGCGGCCGAGAGGCGTGGCAGAATTCGCATCTTGTTTTTCACAGGGAACAGGTATTGTTGCAACGGTGTGGCAGCACAGGCGATCTTCCGGAGCATTGCCGTCAGCCGGGCGGAGAAGCGTTGCGCCCTCCGGCCGCGCACGCGCCGCGGCAGCCTCACTCCGAGCGGCTGGTGTTGATGCCCAGCTTGCGCATGCGCGACCACAGCGTGGAGCGGTTGATGCCGAGCAGTTGCGCCGCGCCTTTCGGGCCGGCAAGCACGCCGCCGGATTTCTCCAGGGCCTGCAGAATGTGGCGGCGCTCCGCTTCCTCCAGCGTGGCGAAATTTTCCCCGCCGGCGCGCGCCGGCCCGGCCAGGCCGAGGTGTTCCTCCTGCAGCACTCTCCCCTGGCAGAGAATCACTGCGCGTTCGATGATATTGGCCAACTCGCGCACGTTGCCGGGCCAGTCATAACGACTGAGCCGCTCCGCCGCCGCCGGGCTGAGGCCGGCAATGCGCTTGCTCAAGCGGCGCGCGAACTGTTGCAGGAAATAATCCGCCAGCAGGGGAATGTCATCGCGGCGCTCGCGCAACGGCGGAATGGGAATGGGAAAGATGTTGAGCCGATAAAACAAATCCGCGCGAAAGGCGCCGCGCTGCACTTCTTCCTGCAAATCGCGGTTGGTGGCGGCGATCACGCGCACGTTCACCTGCAAGGTTTGGGTGCCGCCGACGCGTTCGAACGTTTGCTCCTGCAGCACGCGCAGCAGCTTGACCTGGGTTTCGAGCGGCAGCTCGCCGATTTCATCGAGAAAGAGCGTGCTCTTGTGGGCCAGTTCGAAGCGGCCTTTTTTCTGCGCCGTGGCGCCGGTAAACGCGCCTTTTTCATGGCCGAACAGCTCGCTCTCCACCAGCCCGGCCGGCAGCGCGCCGCAATTGACGGTAACCATGAATTGCTCCTTGCGGCTGCTGCGCTGATGAATTGCGCGCGCAATCAGTTCCTTGCCGGTGCCGGTTTCGCCCAGCAACATCACCGTGGTGCCGGTCGCCGCCACCATTTCGATGCTTTGATAAACCTGGCGCATGGCCGGCGAACCGCCGATAATGTCGCCGAAATTGTATTCACGGCGCTGCTGTTCCTCGCGCAGGTAGAGATTTTGATTCTGCAGTTGCGCCAGCGCTTCTTCCGCCTGTTTGCGTTCGTTGATGTCGCGCAGGATGATGGTGAAGAGATCCTGCTGGCCGCCCTCCACCCGCGAAATCGTGGCCTCCACCGGAAAGGCCTCGCCGTCTTGGCGCAGCGCGGTCAACCCCGCCGGCGCCCAGAGATATTTTTGCGGCCGCGCCGAGGCGGGCGCCTGCATGTAGTTGTGCAGCAGCGCCAGAAACCCCTCGGACAGAAAGCCCTCCAGGCGCTGTCCCTTCATCTCCGCGGATTGGCAGCGAAAAACCTTCTCCGCCGCCTCATTGCACATCACCACCTGCATCCGGCTGTCGATGGTGATGATGGCATCCATGGCGGATTCAAAAATGCGCATCACCCGCGCTTCACTGGCGCGCAACGCCGCCGCCGCCGCCCGGCGATGCAGCGAATTCGCGATGATCTCACTGACGATGCTCAACCGGCGAACGTCCTCCTCCGCCCAGGCCTTTTCCGTGCGCACCGAATCGAAGCCCAGGAAGCCCATCACCTTGCCGCCCAGCACCAGCGGCACGTTGAGCAACGATTGAATGCCCTGCTCCTGCCAATGCAGTTTTTCCGCCTCGGCTGCGACGGGCAGCGAAGCCACGCGCGGCACGAACAGCGTCTCGCGACTGAGGATCCGGCGCGCCACCCACGGCAACTGGTCGAACGCGAGATTCTGCAGGTGGTGAATCTGCGGGGACACGCCGGGAGCGCACCACTCATGCGTGTTGCGCGCGCGCCGGCCTTCTTCGAACAAAAGGAACAGATAGCTGCGGTCCACGCCTTCGAATTCGCCGAGCCGGCGCAGCGCATAGTCGATGCCCGCCTCGATCTCCGCCTCATCGAGATTGATGAAATGGGTGGAAATGTCGCCGATCATCTTCTCGATCGCCAGACGCTCGTGCAACGCCCGTTCGGCTTGTTTGCGCGCGGTGATGTCGACCAGAAAGGATTGCGTGAAGATCAGCTCGCCCTGCTCGTCGAAAGTGCCCTCCGCGGAGAGCAGCACCTCGATCAGCCCGCCGTCCTTCTTGAGGAATTGCAGCTCGAGATTCTCGGCCTTGCCGGTCTGCAGAAACTGTTCACGGAAATGATAGTCGATGGCGAAGCGTGCCGATTGCTCGGTCTGAAATTCCGCCACCGGCCGGCCCAGCACTTCCTCCCGGGTGTAGCCCATGACGTTGAGCCAGTGTTGATTGACGCTCACCAGCCGCGCATGCTTGTCGAGCGAGTGCAGCATGATCGGCGTCTGATGGTACAGGATGCGGTAGCGCTCCTCGTTTTTCCGCAGCATCACTTCCGCCCGCTTGCGGTTTTCGATCTCCTGCTGCAAGCTGGCGTTCAAGGCCGACAATTCCGCGGTGCGCTCGGCCACCCGTGCTTCCAGCTCGGCGGCATGGCGCGCGATGTGCTCAAGCAGCCGCGCCTGGCTCAGCGCCACGGCCAGGTTGGTCGCCACCTCCTGCGCGATTTCGACGTGCTCGGCCTGCAAGGCATGCGGTTGGTCCACGCCCACGTTCAAAACGCCGATCAGCTCGCCCTGCGCCAGCAGCGGCACATTGAGGTAGGAACGCACGCCCTCGTGGCGCACGCCGAGGCCGCCGGGATCCGGCGCGACTTCATTGACGTCCCTCACGACTCGCGGCCGGCCGGCGGCCAACGCCGCAATATCGCCGAACGCGGCCAGCGGCAGGCGGGTGCCCACGCCCATTTGCGTCGGCGCCGTGGTGCGAATGGCGATCAAGGTGGCCTCGCCCGCCGATTGATCGAACACCGCCACGCTGGCGCGCACGCACGGAATCAAATCGTGCATGTGGCGCATGGCGGCGGCCGCGATTTCCTGCGGCGAGTGCGCCGCGAGAATGGCGTGGTCGATTTCCTGCAGCGTCTTCAGCCGCCGGTTGGCCTGGCGCAGCGCTTCTTCGGCGCGCTTGCGCGCGGTGATGTCACGCTGGATGCCGAAATGGCCGGTGATGCGGCCGTCCTGATCATAGAAGCACAGGTAATCGCCTTCGATCCAAATCGGCGTGCCATCCAGGCGGCGTTCATCGGTTTCGAGGTGCAGGTGGCCGGCATCGAAGAACGCGCGCCAGATCCGGCGGCCGTAGGGGAGATCGTGCGCATAGAAATCATTGGGGGTCAGGCCGAGAAACTGCGCTTCGGCTGCGCCGTATTGCGCCAGCATCGCCTCGTTGACCTTGGTCATGCGCTGGTGGGCGAAGACATAATCGAGCACTTCTTCCTTGTTCACGGTGTCGTCCCAGCGCACCGGTTCATCCAACATCATGAAGAAGAAGCCGTCGAGCGATTGCGCGAAGAACAGCTCGAGCAAGTCTGCGTCCTGGCGCAGCGCAGGCAGGCGTGGAAACGGGCGGCGGGATTGGGCGGGGCGGGCTTTGGTCGCCTGGCTCATGAGTGCAAAACGATTTGATAGACGCGAATGGGGTCTTTTTTTCCTTTCACGGTGAGTGGTTCGAACTCACGCGCTTGTACCACGTCTTTCACCTTCTGATACACCGGCTCGCTGATGAGAATGGAATTGGGATAATCCTTGGTGATCGTCTCGATGCGCTTGCCGGTGTTGACCGTGTCGCCGGTCAGGGCGTAGTCGATCTTGTGCTCCGAGCCGAGATTGCCGGCGATCACTTCGCCGTAGTTGATGCCGATGCCGATCGGCGTGTTGCGGCCGAGGCGATCGCGGTATTTTTGATTGAGCAGCTCCAGCCGCCGCATCATTTCGATGGCGCAGAACACCGCGCTCTTTTCCATGTCGGGAATGGCGACCGGCGCGCCGAAGGCGGCAAAGATTTCGTCGCCGACGTATTGAATCACCGTGCCGTTGTGGCGCTTGACGGCCTCGGACATGATCGAGTAGTAGTCATTGAGAAACGACACGACTTCCTTGGGGGAGAGTTGTTCGCTCATCGGCGTGAAGCCGCGGATGTCGCAAAACAGAATCGCGATGGTCTTCAATTCGCCCGCAAATATCGACTCCTCCGAAGATTTCAGCGTCTTTTCCACCACCACCTCGGGCACGTATTTGCGAAACAAGCGCAGCGTCTTTTCCTGCACCTCGACGGTTTCCTGCAGCCGCGCCAGCAGCGCCCGGTTGTTCCTCATCAGCTCCGACAATTGGCGCGCGTTTTCGATCGTCATGCGCAGGTCGTTCTCGTCCCACGGCTTGGTGATGTAGCGAAAAACCCGGCCGGTGTTGATCGCGCCGATGATGGCCTCGACGTCGCTGAAGCCGGTGAGGATCATGCGGATGGTGTCGGGATATTCCGGCAAAACGCGCTCGAGAAACTGGATGCCGGTCATGCGCGGCATGCGCTGGTCGGTGATGATGAGATCGATATTGTGGCGGCGAATGATCTCCAGGCCCTCCTCTCCGCTCAGCGCGGTGAAGATTTCATACTCCCGCCGAAAAACCGCTTTGAACGAGATGAGATTGTGCTCTTCATCATCAACGTACAGTATGGTGAAATTTTTCTTTTCCATGCCATTCGTCCCGTGCTGAAACAATCGGTACCAACCGACCGGGAGGTGCCGCCCTCAAGAGGCGAACACTCCCGGAAAAAACCGGCGTCTGCGCGGCCCGCCGGAGATTTGTTTGCAGCCTGCCGGTACCGGAGATCGCAGAGAACGCCGCCGGCAACGCAGCCGGCTGCCGGTGCTATAGTGACTTGCGCGCCGGCCTGGCCGCCGCGGTGGCGGAGGGCCTGGCCGGCAAAGTGATGACAAACTCGCTGCCCTCGCCGGGGGTGCTGTAGACCTCGATGTTACCGTCGTGGTCTTCGACAATGCCGTAGGTGATCGCCAAGCCCAGGCCGGTGCCCTCGCCGACATCCTTGGTGGTGAAGAACGGCTCGAAAATGCGGCGCTTCACTTCTTCGCTCATGCCCTGGCCGGTGTCGCGAATCGACACCGTCACGATCTCGCCGTCAAAAGCGGTTTTGATGTAAATCCTGCCGGTGCCCACGATGGCCTGGCTGGCATTGGCGAGCAGGTTCATGAATGCTTGATTGAGTTTGCCGGGGAAGCAGGGAATCTCGGGCAGTTGGCCGAAATCCTTGACGACTTCGACGCGATTTTTGAGCTGATGTTTCAGCATGAGCAAAGCCGATTCCAGGCATTTGTTGACGTCGGCCAGCTTGCGTTCATCTTCATCCAACCGGGTGAAATTGCGCAACCCCTTCACGATTTCCGTGGTGCGCTGCGCCCCCTCTTGAATGCCATTGAGCAGACTGTTGATCTCCTCCTGCAAAAAAGAAAACTCCAGCTCCTGCTTCAACTGTTCGAGGCGGCGGAATCGATCTTCCAACTGATTTGCCTTGACCGTGGCCTCGTATTCCGTCAACAGCGTGAGCAAATCACCCACGTCGCGCCGCAACGGATTGATGTTGGAAGAGACGAAGTTGATGGGATTGTTGATCTCATGGGCGATGCCGGCGGTGAGCTGGCCGAGCGAAGCCATCCGCTCGGATTGCACGAGCTGCTGTTGCGCCTTCTGCAGTTGGTGCATGGTGCGCTCCAGCTCACGGTTCTTGTGCTCAATTTCGGCGTTCTGCCGCGCCAGACGGCTGGACTTCTCCTCCAGCTCGCGGTTGGTGGCCTGCAGTTCGGCCTGCTGTTCCTGCAATCGGTCGGCCTGTCCCTGCATTTTTTCGCGCGCTTCCCGCAGCGCGCGGGTCATGGTGTTGAAGGATTGGGAGAGGTTGCCGATTTCATCCTGGCCGGGGCGATCCAATTGCACGTCGAGATTGCCCTGCGCCACGCTGCGCGCCGCGGTCACGAGATGGCGCACCGGCACGGCGATCAAGCGTGCCAGGCCGGCGGCGATGAAAGCGGAGACCAGCACGGTGATGATCAGCAGCGTGCGCGTAATCGCGCGGGTGGAGGAGTAGGTCAAATCCGCGCGCCGGGCGGCGGCATAGGCGTCGCGGCGGTTGGCCTCGACCAGCGCCTCCAAATCCGCGCTGAAATCATCGAACACCTGTTGCGCCGCGCCGTTCAACAAATCGACTGCCTCCCGCATGCGGCGTTTGTCCAGAAATTCGAAGAAAGCGAAGCTCAGGTCCTGGTAGAGTTCCCATTTGCGATCGAAGGCGCGGTAGAGGCTGTCCTGCTCGGGGGAATAATAGCTCAGCGCTTCGGATTCGGCTTTGAGCTGGACGTAGGTATCGATGTTGGCGTTGATCTGGTCGATCAACGCGATCATCATTTCCTTCTGCCTCTGCTGCAGCGCCAGATTGGTGGTGAAGGCATGCTGCAACTGGCTGATGCGCAGTTCCGCCGAATTGAGACTGAGATCGGAGATGGCCAGCGCGGCGGGCAGGCGATTGGAAGTCACTTCGTCGATCTCGGCTTTGATCGCCGCCATCTTGTTGATGGCGAAAATGTTCACGCCCGCCATGATCGCCAAAATGACGCCGAAGCCCAGGGCCTGTTTGTAGCCCAATTTGAGATCACGCAGTTTCATGTGAAATTCGCGGCTCGTCGAATGTTCGTGCCCGCCGGCTCAAGGCTCTGCGCCGGCAATGGTGAGAACGGCCTTCACGCCTGCCTGGATTTTGGCCTTGCTGATGAAGCCGATCGCGCCGCGCGTGGCCGCCACCTTGCGCACCATCTCCTCCTCCGAGGCCAGCGCCTGCGGCGGCTCGCCCTCACCCATCAGCAGTTTCTTCAGCCAAATCGACTTCATGCGCGAAGGGCTTTTGCCCAGAAATCTGTAGAACAACTCCTTCACGTCCGACTGCGGCTTCAGATCGAATATCACCACCGGCGTCTTGTCGCTCCACTTCTTCACTTCGCCCGAATAGAAATCGAGAAGCTGGGCGTGCGACAGCGAATCCGCCGGCGCCTCCTTGTGAACGATGACCACGATTTGGGCGCCCGCCCCGCCCGCACTCGCCAGCAGCCACAACCCGATCACGATAACTGCGTTCTTCATTGGGATCACCCTTGCCGTCAAGCACCGTCAACTCAAAAGACCACTGAGACCGCGAGGTAGTAGTAGTCCGCGAGGTCTTTCACCGGCTCCGGCTTGGTGGCATCGAACCGCACGCGGGCATACTGCGCCTTCAGCCAAACCCCCTCGCGAAAATCGTAGGCCACGCCCACGGTCGGAACCGTGAGTTCGCGATCCGCCACCGGCAGGGCCTTCTCCTGCGTGATCCAATAGCCCAGGTAGGCGTAGAGCCGCTCGGAAAGCTGGTAGCCCGCCGTGCCGTAATAGAAATTCCTGCTCAAATCCAGAATCGGATTGTCATCGTCATAGCTCACCCGCACGAATTCCGACTCCCACATGAATTTGCCGAGGGTGAGGCACAAGTCACCGCCCAAGCGAATGCGCGAGACGCTCTCGGTCTCATCCTGACTGATGCCGGGCGGCAGCTCCGCCTTCTGCAGGTCCAATTCATCAAAACTGGCGGAAACGCCCAGTTTGATCACGTTGGACCGGAAGCCGAGACGGCCACCCACCAGAAAAGACTTCGTGGTGTCCACTCCGGTTTGCCCGTAGCGCGGGTCCTGGTTGATGTTCGGGCTGTCGCCCACAAAAACGGCGTGGTCAAGTTTCCAATTGCGCCAGGGGATGAAGCCATAAGCCTGTACGAACGCGCGCGTCGGCAGAAATTCACTCAGCGCAATCACTTCGTTGAGCGAGGCTTCATAAATCAGCGGCCGGATGATGTAAGGCAGCAGCGGGGTGCGGTTCTTGATCTCATTGAGATTGTTGAAAGTCGGCACCTGCAATCCCAGCTTCACCTTGAACTGCCGGCTGGCATGATAGCTCACCCACGCCTCTTCCAGGCTGAGCACACCCCAATTGCGGAAGGAGGAGTAGGTATTCACGAACTCGACGTTGACGAAAGCCCTCCAGTTGGTGGTGAGATCGCGCTGCAGAAACAGATTGAGCTGCTGCAGGTTGAACGAGTTGGCCTCAACCGGCCTGGCCACCACTTTGTTGTGGCCGAGCGAAGCCTGAAAGTAGCCGAAGATGTTGAGCTCCCGCTCCGCCGTCTGGGCGTGCAACCGGGCGAGGCCGCACAGCAACGACAGGGCAAGCACCGGCAATGTCATGCGCATCATAGTATCCCATCCTCTCCCTGAACCAGGTGGTGAGTGCAGTGTGACGCGAGTGGCAAAAACTATTCAAGTTTTTCAGGAAAGTCAAGGCAGGCGGGCAAACTTGTCTGCTGTTACCTTTGAGTGGCACCTCCACCTCCCTGTCATCCCGCATGGAACTCGTGGGGACTTGAACCCACTTGCTGCCATTTACACGACTGTGAGGTAACAGCACCCGGGCCGCGCGGCAGGAAATGGTGCAGGCGGCGCAGCAATGCCGGTCAAACGGCCGGCGGTTGTGCAATGTCGAGGCCGTCGCGCAGTGACTGCACAAACGCGGCGATTTTCTGCCGGCCGGCAGGCTGCCATCCGTATTTTTCGATCTCATTGAGCAGGGCACTGCCGACGATCACACCGTCACAGTAAGACGCCAGCAGGCGCGCATCCGCCGCGTTGGCAACGCCGAATCCGACCAGCACCGGATGCCGCAGCGCACGCCTGAGCCGCTGCAGAAATTCCACCGTCGCGGCCGCCACTGCGCTGCGCGCGCCGGTGACGCCGGTGATCGAAACGGCGTAGACGAAGCTCGTGGTCAATTCTTCCACGAGCTGCAGCCGGTCAGGCGAGGTATTGGGCGAAACCAAATAGATCAGGCTGAGGCCCGCCGCCACCGCCGCGGCCTGCAACGGCCGGCTTTCCTCCGGCGGCAAGTCCGGAATGATCAGACCTTGCGCGCCCGCTTGCGCGGCCGCACGCACGAATTGCTCCGGCCCGAATTTGAAAATGGGATTATAGTAGCCCATCAGAATCACCGGCGGCCGCAGCCGCGGCGTGACTTCGGCCGTGAGCTGCAATACTTTCCTGAGCGTCATGCCGTTTTGCAGGGCAATCTGCGAGCTGCGTTGAATCGTCGGCCCGTCCGCGAGCGGATCGGAAAAGGGCATGCCGAGTTCGATCAAATCCGCGCCGTTGTCATCCAACAATTGCAACAGCGGCGCAGTGTCCGCCGGCGCGGGAAATCCCGCGGTTAGAAACAGCGAGAGCAGCTTGCGTTCGCGCGCCGGGCCGTTGGTGAAATACTCTTGCAACTGCAGCATCGCTTTTTCCTCACTGGTGCGGCGCGCTGGCAGCGGTCAACGCCGCCTGCACGGTTTCCACGTCTTTGTCGCCGCGGCCGGACAAACACACGACGATGGCGGCCTCCTGCTCGAGGCGGCCGCGCAGGTGGGGCAGATAAGCCAGCGCATGCGCGCTTTCCAGCGCCGGCACAATGCCCTCGAGTTGCGCGAGATTGGTGAAGGCGGCCAGCGCTTCGGCATCGGTGGCGGCAACATATTCAACGCGGCCGATCTCCTGCAGAAACGCGTGCTCCGGACCCACGCCGGGATAATCCAGGCCCGCGGAAATGGAGTGCGCCTCCTGCACCTGGCCGTCGTCATCTTGCAGCAGATAACTCATCGCGCCGTGCAACACGCCCACGCTGCCGCGGCCCAGCGTGGCCGCGTGCCGCGCCGAATCAATTCCTTCGCCCGCGGCCTCGACGCCGATCAAGCGCACGGCCGCCTCTTCCAAAAACGGGTGAAACATGCCGATGGCGTTGCTGCCGCCGCCGACACAGGCGATGATCACCTCCGGCAAACGGCCCAGGCGTGCGCGCATCTGGCTGCGCGTTTCCCGTCCGATGAGGCACTGAAAATCGCGCACCATCATGGGATAAGGATGCGGCCCGACCACCGAGCCGATCAAATAGAACGTGTCGGCGACGTTGGTGACCCAATCGCGTATGGTTTCATTGATGGCATCTTTGAGCGTGCGGCTGCCGCTCGTCACCGGCACCACTTCGGCGCCCAGCAGCCGCATGCGGAACACGTTCAGCCGCTGGCGCTGCATGTCGGTTTCGCCCATGTAGATGCGGCAAGCGAGGCCATAGCGGGCGCAGACCGTGGCGGTGGCCACGCCGTGCTGGCCGGCGCCGGTCTCCGCGATGATTCGGCGTTTGCCCATGCGCCGCGCCAGCAAAATCTGGCCGAGGGCGTTGTTGATCTTGTGCGCGCCGGTGTGCGTCAAATCCTCGCGCTTGAGATAGACTTGCGCGCCGGTTTGCGCAGAAAGCCGTGGCGCCAGAGTCAAGGGCGTGGGCCGGCCCGCGTATTCCTGCAGGGTGGCGGCCAGCTCGCGTTCGAATTCCACATCTGCTTTCGCCTGCTCATAAGCCTGCTGCAATTCGGCGAGCGCCGGCATCAGGATTTCGGGCACAAAGCGGCCGCCATAACTGCGTGCCGTGTTGGGCACGGTGAATTTGCCCTGCGCGTCAGGGTAGGCTGCAAAATTCATTGCGATGGATCAATCCTCCCGGGAAAAGACATTGCACAACGGCTGGTGCGCAGCAGAGAGCTGCTGCACTGCCGCAAAAAACGCGCGCAGCTTGTGATGATCTTTACAGCCGGGACTGCTCTCCACTGAGCTGGAAAGATCGATGGCGTCCGGCCGCGCTGCCGCCAGCGCCGCGGCGAGGTTGGCCGCGGAAATTCCGCCCGCCAGAATCACCGGCGCGTGTGCGCGCGCCTCGTCGCAGAGACTCCAGTCCGCGCGCCGGCCAGTGCCGCCGTGCTGCGTTGCGGTTTGGCTGTCGATCAAAAAACCCGCTGGCCGCAAGCCGGCGCAGGCTTCCAACTCGCTGCGATTGCGAATGGCTTTAATCACGGGCAGCGGCACTTGCCGGCAAAAGTCCACGCTCTCCCGGCCGTGAAGCTGCACGTGGGTCAAGCCCGCGGCCGCGGCGCACGCCTTCACCGTTTGCAGATCAGGATCGACGAACACACCGACGCGCGCCACCGCCGCCGGCAGCAATCGGCAGATTTCCGCAACGGTGTCGCGCGCTACGAAGCGTGGGCTGTGCGGGTGAAAAATGAAGCCCAGCGCGGCAGCGCCCAATTCCGCGGCCAGCAAAGCATCTTCCGGCCGCGTGAGGCCACAGAGCTTGACCGGAATCATCGCCGCGGCACTCCGGTGAAGGCGGTGAGGCCGCGGCCGGGATCAGCCTGGCGCATGAGATGGCTGCCGATCAATATCGCGTCGAAGCCGGCCGCTGCCAAACGCTCGACCTCGTGGCGCGAGGAGATGCCGGACTCTGCCACGCGTACGCATGCGGCCGGCACGTCTGCCACGAGCCGCTCGGCAGTCGCAAGGTTCACGGCAAACGTGTGCAAATCGCGATTGTTGATGCCAATGATCTTGGCCCCGGCCGCGAGCGCGGATTCGATTTCGCATTCTTCATGCACCTCGACCAGCGCCGCCAGGCCCCATTGTTCCGCGGCAGCCAGCAGCTCATGCAGCCGTTCGGCGGAGAGAAGGGCGGCAATGAGCAGTACCGCGTCCGCACCAAAGGCGCGCGCTTCCACGATCTGATAAGAATCGATGAGGAAATCTTTTCGCAAAATGGGCAGGCCGGTTGCCGCGGCCGCTTGTTCCAAATAGGCAAGGTGGCCTTGAAAATAGGTTGCGTCGGTCAACACCGACAGCGCGGCAGCGCCATGCGCGGCATAACTGCGTGCCAGTTGCGTCACGTCGAAATCGGCGCGCAGCACGCCGGCGGAGGGCGAAGCTTTCTTGAGCTCAGCGATGAGCGCGAGGTTGGGACCGGTGGTCAAGGCGCGCATGAAATCCCGCGGCGCGGCTTGCGCCTGTGCCGCCGCCGCCAACGCGGCAAGCGGGGTGCGCTGTTGCGCCGCACGGACTTCGGCCTGCTTGTGCGCCGCGATGCGGCTGAGGAAAGATTGCTCCGGCATGATTTGAGGCGATTGGGTCACTTGGTCAGGAATTGCAGCGGTTGTTTCTGGTGAAAGCAGCGGCGAGCCGCCGCCATCTCTTCCATCAAATCGCAGCACGGCAGTTGTACCGCAACCAAATTGTTCAACGCGAAAATGCAAAGCATGCAAAGCTCAATATTGGTTCTGTCTTTATCTTTGCGCTCTTGGCGAATAAGAGAGAATGAAATGCACTTTTAAAATACGAGATGCGAAGTACGCAAAGCTCAACATGGGCGCGCTTTTCAAATGCGTGCGGAGGAATCGCAGTCTTGTCCATTGCGGGCATCGGTGTCAAGCTCAGAATCGTGAAATGGTCCCGCAGGGACATCCGAAAGTAGCCCAGGTTGGAGGGGCTCTTCCAAGTTTTGGTCCCACTAGGGACGATTGAACCAGAGATGGAGTCCCATTTTTCATTCGTCCCTGCGGGACTTTCAAAGAAATCGAGGCCCACTTTCCCACCAATAGCTTGGTGGGCTACCCTCGAGCGTCCCTGCGGGACTCCGCCCGGCGCGCTCTGCAACAGCCAAAGCTACTTACATTTCTTGGCTTGACACATATGCCCCCTCGTGGGGCATTGTGGCAACCGCGAATCTATTGGCTTTGACAGCCGCCCACAAGGGGCGGGGAATACGAACCTGCTCACCCAATTGAAAGCCGCTGTAGTTGCGTCTTTCTATCTTTGCGCGCTTGGCGTCTTCGCGGTTCAGAAAAACCTTCGCGGTCGTGATCGTTTATCCGGAGTAATGCCATATTGGCCCAAATGATTTTGCCCGTCGCAGCGCCGTGCTTCCGCTTCACGCGAGCGCTATCGTCAGTGCCGGGAGCAATTCCTGCAAGAATGACACGGCAACCAGGCGATTCAGGCAATCGCAAATTACATCAATCCTGTAATTCCTGATAATCCTGTCGAGATGCGACCGCGCTAGCTTCCTCCCCCGAGCTGCCGGCTCAATTCGCGCAAGGCTTGGAGTTTCGCCAGTGCCGCGCCGGAGTCGAGGCTGCGGCGCGCAAGCGCCACGCCGGCGCGGAGATCCTCCGCCGCGCCCGCCACCCAGAAACCGCAAGCGGCATTGGCCAGCACCACGTCGCGCGCTGCGCCGGGTTCGCCTTGCAGCACACGCATGGCGATCGCGGCATTCTCCGCGGCATTGCCGCCCTGCAGACTCTCGAAATACAACTGGGTGAAGCCGAAGTCCGCCGGCGTCAACGTTTGCGGGGTGAGCTGTCCCGCTTCGACTTTGATCGCGGCGGTGGGGCCGTGAATCGAAACCTCATCGAGGCCGTCTTCACTATGCACCACCAGCGCATGCTCGGCCGCGAGCTGCGCCAGCACTTCGGCCATCAAGCGCAGCAAGCGCCGGTCGAACACACCCAGCACCTGCCGCCGCACGCCGGCGGGATTGGTCAACGGCCCGAGCAGGTTGAACACCGTGCGCGCGGCCACTTCCCGCCGCGGCCCGAGCGCGTGCTTGGTGGCTTGATGCAGAGCCGGCGCGAACAAAAACGCAATGCCGATTTCATCCAAACACCGGCTCATGTGCGCTGCCGTCAGATTGACATTGATGCCCAAAGCTTCCAGCACGTCGGCGCTGCCGGTTTTGCTGGACACCGACCGGTTGCCGTGTTTGGCCACGGTGATGCCGCCGCCCGCCACCACGAAGGAGGCCACCGTCGAAATATTGAATGTGCCTTTGCCGTCGCCGCCGGTGCCGCACATGTCGATGGGATTGGGCCGCGTCGTACGCACCGGCGCCGCCTTGTCGCGCATCGCTTGGGCAAAGCCGGCGACTTCCTGCGGCCGCTCGCCTTTCATGCGCATCGCCACCAGCAGCGCCGCAATCTGCGCGGGCGTGGCCGCGCCGCTCATGATCTCACTCATCACACCATAGGCTTGATTGCGGTCGAGATCCACTTGATCGATCACCTGCGCGATGGCGTGCTGAATGGCGGAAGCACCAGCCGTTGCCGCCGGGGCAGCGCCGGCCGGCGCCGCCGCGCGCAGATTCGCCGGTTGTTGTTCGGCGCCCGCGCTGCGGTCCGGCTGCGGCGGGCTGCTTGCCGGCGCGGGGAGGAATGAAGCCCCGGGCGCGCGTTGGGCTGTGCCCTGGGCGCACATTTGCAGAAAATTCGCGAGAATGGCTTTGCCGGCGGGTGTCATGATCGATTCCGGATGAAACTGCACGCCCTCCACGATGAACTCGCGGTGGCGCACGCCCATGATCAAGCCGCGCTCGCTGCGCGCCGTGATTTCCAGACAGGCCGGCAGCGATTCTTCGGCAATCAAAAGCGAATGGTAGCGCGTGGCGTTGAAGGGGTTTTCCACACCGGCAAACAAACCATTGCCGTCGTGATGAATCCGGGAAACCTTGCCGTGCATCAGCTCGGGCGCGCGCACCACTGCGCCGCCCAACGCTGCCGCGATGGCCTGATGCCCCAGGCAGACGCCGAGCAGGGGAATCTTGCCGGCAAATTGCGCGATCACGGCCAGCGTGACGCCGGCCTCTTCCGGCCGGCCGGGCCCGGGCGAAATCACGATGCCCGCCGGCCGCAGCGCCGCGATTTGCGCCGGCGTGATGGCATCGTTGCGAAACACGCGCAGCGCCGCGCCCAGTTCGCCGAGATATTGCACGAGATTATAGGTGAAAGAATCGAAATTGTCGATCATCACGATCATGCTGAGCGCCTCCATGCCGCGCCAGGGAAAGGCCTGGCTGCAAATTCCGCCGCGCTTGCGCCGGCCGTCATGCCGCGCCTCATAAGCCCCGTTCCGCCAGATCAATGGCATTCCACACGGCGCGGGACTTTTCGATGGTCTCTTGATACTCGCGGCCGGGATCGGAATCAGCCACGATGCCGGCGCCCGCCTGAAAGAAAGCCTGCCGGCCCTGCGTCCAAATCGTGCGAATGGTGATGCACGTATCCAGGTTGCCGTGGAAATCGAGATAGCCCACCGCGCCAGCATAAGGCCCGCGGCTTTCCGGCTCCAGCGTCGCGATGATTTCCATGGCGCGAATCTTGGGCGCGCCGCTCACCGTGCCTGCGGGAAAGCAGGCGCGCAGCGCGGCGATCGCCTCCAACCCCGGCTGTAACCGGCCGCGCACGCCGGAGACGAGATGCATGACGTGCGAGTAGCGTTCCACCGCCATCAGCTCGTGCACTTGCACGCTGGCATATTCGCACACGCGGCCGAGATCATTGCGGCTCAAATCGACCAGCATGAGATGCTCGGCGCATTCCTTGGCGTCTGCCCGCAGTTCCTCTTCCAAACGCTGATCTTCCTCGGCGTCGAGGCCGCGGCGCCGCGTGCCGGCAATCGGCCGCATCTCAGCCATGCCGGCTTCCACCCGCAACAACGCCTCCGGTGAGGAGCCGATCAGAGTGTTTTCATCATGCTGCAGAAAAAAAAGATAGGGCGAGGGATTGCTCTGCCGCAAAGCGCGATAGAGCTGAAACGGCGGCACCGTGAGGCGGCAGGAAAAACGCTGGGACAACACCACTTGAAAGATGTCGCCCGCCGCGATGTGCTCTTGGGCACGCGTTACGGCGGCACAGAAATCGGCGGCGGTGAAATTGGCCTGCGGCTCCGGCCGGTGCTGCGGCGCTGCCACCGAGGCCGGTGCCGGCAGGGGCGTGTTGAGCTGCTGGCGCAGATGCTCAAGCCGTTCAACCGCCTCCTCGTAGCGGCGCCGCAAATTCAACTCGCCCTCGGCAAGCAGGACGTGCGTGATCAGCAGGATTTCCTGGCGCACGTGATCGAAGGCGAGCACCGTGTCGTAGAAACCGAACTCGGCGTCGGGAAAGGCCGGCGTTGCTGGTGTCGCCGGCTTGCTGCTGGCGGGCAGATGCTCCAAATCATGCACGGTAGCATAGCCAAAGAAGCCCACGAAACCGCCGGTGAAACGGGGCAAGCCCTGCACCACCACCGGCCGCAAGCGCTGCATGGCGGACTGCAGAAATGTAAAGATATCGAGCGCGGCATTTGCCGGCGCGAATCCGGCGTAGCGTTCGGTCAATTGCTCGAGATGGAGGCTGCGCTGGGACGGCTCGCCGGCCGGGCGATGGTAACGCACGATGAAAGCAGGCGCAACCCCGAGGAAGGAATAGCGCGCCATCTTTTCGCCGCCGGAGATGCTTTCCAGCAAAAAGCCGTAGCGCTGCTGCGGGTTGAGCCGCAGGAAGGCGGAAACCGGCGTGAACGTATCTGCCAGCATGGCGAGGCTGACCGGCACGAGATTGCCGTGACGGGCGTGGCGGGCGAAGTCATCGAAAGTCGAAGGATAGTTTGGCATCATGCAAAGATCATCCGGCAGCAACCAAGCGGCGGGAATGCAAACCGCCGCGCCGGCGTTGCGCCGCAGCCGCGGTTTGACTGGGAGAATGGCAAGGGTGCATCAGTCGCGGCCATACAGTGCGGCGCTGGCATAGCTCACCACGGATTGGCGATCGTCAACGGTGCCCTGCTCATACTTCAAAACCTTGCCGTATTGCGCCACGCCGCTGGCCAGCAGGGTATGCAGCGGCGCGAAGCCGCACACGCGATAGCGATCCTGAATGCGCTCGTTGGCTTCCACTAATTTGCCGGCATCACCGGCCTCGATGGCCTGCAGCAACTGGCGATCGGCCGTCTCGACGCTCTGCAGAAAATCGCGGTCCGGCGTGCTGCGGTCGCCGTAACGCGGCCCGACGTGGGAGAAATCGACGCTGGCAAGGCAGCACACCCGGCGGCCGCGCCGGGATTCCAGCTCGCAGGTTTGGCGCAGTGCTTTGACGAAGGCATGCACGATCTCGCGTTCGTGGCTGAAGCGGTCATCGGTCAACATCGGGTAGGCATAAGAGCACAGGATGGGCACGATGGTAAACGGCCGGCGGCCGCCAAACAAGTGCTGCAGAAAAACGGCTTGAAATTCGATGGTATGCTCGCTGCGATGCGGCAGCGGCTCGCTGAACAAATCAAAGGGATGGCGGCGCGCCAACTCGGCGATGAAGCGATCATCATGCCGCACCAGGCCGAGCGGCGTCTCGAAATCCTTCGGCAGGCAGGAGAAACAATGGAGCAGGCCGCTGTGGCCGGTGCCGAGGATGACGTAGACCTCGGCCGGCGCGCTTTCCGCCAGCGCGCGATAGGCATAGGTGTAACACGCGCCGCCGACGCGCAGATCAATGTGGGGCGCAATCGCGCCGGTGACGAACGGCCCGCCGTTACTGCCGTTGCTCGCCGGCAGACCCGCGCCGTTCGCATAGAAGCCGTCGAGCTGGCGCCGCAGCTCGCCGGCTTCGGCGGGATAGCTGGCGCCGGCATGCGCCGCCGGCCGCGCGGGCAGCGCCAGCATCTGTTGCTCGAGCTTGCTTTTGTAGGCGCGAAAAGTGTCACTCTCCAGAAAATAGCTGCGATCCAACTGCGCCACCAACGTTTCCAATTGCTGCTCCGGCAGAAACGTGCCGGATTGGCGATAGAATTCCGCGCGAATGTCGAGCAGGGAATGCTGGCCGTCAAAAAACTGCAGCAGGAAGAGTGTTTCCCGCGAAACCACGATCATCTGCTCGGCCAGGCCGGAGGGGTCGCGCAGCGCGAAGCGCTGGCCGTTTTCCGCTTCCAGCGGCAGCGCTTCGACAAAGCGAAGTTTGGGTTTGGCGCTCATCGCGTCCTTGCGAGTTGAAGTCTGCGGATCGGGCATCGGCTCATCTTCGGTTAGTCAGAATCAGGAGCAAAGGGGAGTTCCCGCAAAACTGCGGGCACGGCGCCTTGCGGCCCGGCCACCTCGACGCGGCTGCCGGGTTGCGCGTAGGCTTTGCGAATGACGGCCAGCGCCAGCGCGAACGGACCGGTTATCGCCGGCGCCACGCTGGTCACGGTGCCGATTTCCTGCGCCGCCGCCAGCACGGCGGCGCCGGCTGCCGGCTCGGGTCCGGACGCCAACTGCAAGCCCATGAGTTGGCGCTGCACTTTTTGATAGGAATCCAGCCGCGCGATCACTTCCTGGCCGATATAGCAGCCTTTTTCGAAGTTGATGAACGGCAGCAGGCCGATTTCATGGGGATTGTAGCTCTCGACGATCTCATGATCCGCGGCAGGAATGCCGCGCCGGAGGCGCAAGCTCTCATGCACCTGAAACCCAACCGGCACGAAATCGCGCAGCAATTCCTGCCAGAGCGCGGGGGCGGCGGCGGCGACGACGATCAAATTGTAACGCGCGAGGGTGGCGGCGTGCGGATGATGCAACAACAACTCGTGATCGCGCCATTGCACTTTCACGAAGCGGCCGGCCGGCAGAGCAGCATGGTCGCCGAAGATTTCCTCGAGTTGCATGACGGCCCGCGCGCCGAGCAGCGAAATCACCGCCCAATCCTTGCTCACCTCGGCGGCTTGCACGTCTTCACGAAAAGTGTATTTGTCGATCCACTTGCTCATGACCGCGCCGCGGCCGGGACTGGTCAGGAGCAGATAGCCGTCTTCCTGCGCCAGCATTTCGACCAGGTCCACCACGCGGCCCTTGGCATTGGTAAAGAGATTCACCCGGCTCTCGCCGGGTTGCAGGCCGCGCATCTCGTTGGTGGAGAGCCGGTGCAGCAACACCTCACGATCGCGGCCGCGCACCAGCACCTTTCCCAGAAAGCTGCGGTCGATCAGCGCGGCGGTTTGTGCGGCGGCATATTCTTCCACCAGCGGGCGATAGCGTCCCGGCAGGCGATAACCTGCCAGCTCGACGAAATCGCAGCCGTACTCGCTATGATAGGCAGTCAAAGTGGACATGGCTCATGCAAGTGCAAATGGCGCGTTCGTGTTTTTGAAATGGCGCAATATAGAAACCCGGCTCGCCTCAGGCAAGCGATTTGTTCGCCAGGAACCGGCACTGGCAAATGATCGCGATCTTTTTATCTTGATCGGCAGGCCGGCACGCGCGGCCGGCGGTGGATTGCCGTTCGGCCACAACGAGGCTCAACAGCCGGCTCTTGACCTGCGGAGGAAACACCATGAACGCCGAACTCGCCAACTTGCTGCTCGAGACCAAAGCCCTGGAAATCGCCGCGCCGGAGCAACCCTTTTGGTACACTTCCGGCACCATCGGACCGTTCTATCTCAATACGCATTACTTGTACGGCAGCCGCGCCAAAGCCGAGGCGCTGCTGGCATTCATCGATCAACAGCACGCCAACCGGCAGGCGCTGGCCGCGGGATTGCTGGCCGCGGTCGAAGAAAACTACGCCACGGACGCCGGCTACCGCATGGTGATCGACAGTCTCGTGCGGTTGGCGGAACGTGAGATTGGCGCCGCGCGGATCGCTGCGGTCTCGGGTGGAGAGCGGCGGGATTGGTTTTTCTCCGTGATGGCGGCGCGGCAACTGGGCAAACCGATTCTGCTCATCGGCAAAGACAAGAGCGTCTTGCGGCTGGACGTGAAGGTGGAAGAGGTGAGCGAACTGCAGGGTGCTGCCGTGCTGCACGTTGCCGATCTCGTCACCGAAGCGTCGAGTTACGTGCGCACCTGGCTGCCGGCGCTGCAGCAACGGCACGGCAAATTGGCGTGGGCGCTCAACTTGGTGGATCGCGGCCAGGGCGGCGCGGACGTCCTGCGCGCGCACGGCATTCAACCGTTTCACCTCATTGAAATCGGCCCGGCGTTTTTCGAGAGCCTGCAGCACAGCGGCTATCTCACCGCCGCCACCGCCGCGATGCTGCAAGCCTATCATCGCGGCCCGCGTGAAAGCATGAAGCGGCTGCTGCAGGACAATCCGGAAATTCTGCAGCGTGCGCTGGCCTCACCGGATGCCAAAATCCGCGGCCGGGCTGAGCTTCTGGTCGAGCAGAATGTGTATGATCTGCCGCCTGCATTTCTCGCCGCCTGCCGTGCGGCAGCCGGAACGCCCGCACACCAGCAGCCGGCTGAGACGTAGCCCGTTCCCGCGCCGCGGCATTGCCGTTCTGCCTGGCCCGCGGCTGAATGCCTCACGGCAGAGTGATGCGCGGCTTTTCCAGATGCCGGCGATACAACAGGATCGTCTTGCCCAAAACTTGCACCAATTGCGCGGAAACGGATTTGGCCAATTCCTGCGCCACTTCGAAGCGGTCGCCGAGGAAGCCCTCCTGCAACCTCACTTTCACCAATTCAGCTTGATGAAAGGCTTCGGCCAGCGCCCGCAACACCGGTTCCGCCAAGCCATTGTGACCCACCATCACCACGGGCTTCAATTCATTCCCCAAGGCACGCAGGTAGCGGCGCTGCTTGCCGGTCAGCTCAGGCATGATGCCTCCTCTCGATTGTCCTTGCTGCGTTGACAGCCGCCTCGACTTCTTCTCACACGGAATGACAAAGGAGCGCCCGCCCAAGCAACCAGGAGGGCAAGACCATCCAACGATTGAGCCTGATTATGCCGGTTGCGGCGGCGAAATGCAAGGGGAAAATAGCCCTTGCTTTTTGACAGGCGCTTGGTTATGATTTCCGTGCTTCCTCCGCAACAATTTGCCGTCCAAAATCGCAGGCTTCAAACCAGAATGTTCCTGCGACGGCTTAGCCGTTGCATTGAAAAACTCAGAGTTCCCACCGTGCAGGCTTCCAACAAGAATGTTCCGGCAGCGGCTTGCCCGTTGCACTGAAAATCTCGGAGTTCCCACGGTGCAGGCTTCTAACCAGAATGTTCCGGCGACGGCTTGGCCGTTGCATTGAAAACCTCGGAGCTCCCACCGTGCACGACGTTTTGGAAACCTCGGCTCAGCCGAGGGTGGAACATTTTCGGATGGATACTGGCTATTAAGCCACCACGGGAGGCAAAGCCGAGCGCACCCGGTTGCGATCCCGCGGAAAGGAATTCCCACCCGACTCTTCACTCCTGTCTTTGCAGTTCCGTTGCCGGCAACCAGGACCGACCCGCAGCGCTCACAACAAGTACACACACCCTCAGCCCGACATCTCGCGCTTCCGTGTTCACGCTTTCCATCACTCAGTGAGATTGCGCTCCATGATCCAGCGATCCCGCCCGCCCGCCGCCCGACTGCGCGCGCCCTTGTGGACCTTCATCCTGCTGCTCGCCGGCCTGGGTCCCGGCGCCGTGTTCAGCCAGTCGGGCAACACTGTCGTCTCGATCAACAACATCTCGATTGCCGGCGAAGTTTCGCTGCGCGGCAAAACCGGCGCGTTTCCCGCCCCGGTGCTCTCCACGATTTCGGTGACCGACCGCGACGGCAATCTGATCAAGGGCCTGGCTGACACGCTGCGCTGGCTCAAGCCGCCCGATCTGGCCGAAATCGGCCGGCCCATCAGCCAAATCTGGCAGCCGCTGTTGGAGTATCATCGCGACAATCCCGCGTTTCCGGCGCAGCCGAATCTCTACAGCCAAACGCCGGCGCCGGAATTCACCGAAGTGCGGCGCACCGAATACTTTCCCACCAGCTCGCTGCTGGTGATGGACATCAGCGGCAGCATGAAGCTGCAACTCGATGATGCCAAAGCGGGCAATCTCGCCTACCTCGAACAACTGCGGCCGTACGACCGCGCCGGTTTGATTCAATTCTGCGGAACGGTGGTGACGTCGTTGCCGATCACCTCCGCAAAAACGCCGTTGCGGCAAAGCATTGTTGCCGCCGACACCTGTTTCGGGACCGCGATCTACGATGCCCTGCTCGCCGCCATAGAGATCACCAAATTCGAGCCCAGCCGGCGCGGCATCATTCTCTACACCGACGGCGTCGACACGCGCTCGACCACCTCGCCCGCCGCCGTGATCGCGCGCGCGCAGACATTCAACATCCCCATCTTCACCATCGCGCTCGGCAATGAACCGCAAGTGGAAATTCTGATGGAGATTGCCGATCAAACCGGCGGCTTGTTCTTCTACACCGAAACCGCGGCCGGCATGATCGAAATCTACAAGAAGATTGCCGCGATCATGCAGAATTTCTATGTGATGGCGCATGCCTCGACCGATGCCAATCGCAACGACACCTGGCGCGTGGTCGATGTCACCGCCAACCCGCCCGGCCGCCGCGCCAACGGCAAGGGCCGCTACTTCGTGCCCGGCGTGACGCCGCCTCGCCTCACCGATCTGGCGCTGGCGCTGAACGCCAACCCTGCGACGGTCCAACCGGACGACAATTTTGAATATCTCCTGCGTGTCAATAACCTGGGGCCGGCGGCCGGCGGCAACCTCGACATTTGGCAGCACTTGCCGGATTCGGTGAGTTTGGTAGAGGCCATACCGGCGCCGGGCTATGTTGACGGCGATTCATTGCTCTGGCAAGTCCCGACCCTCGCCAGCGGCAATGCCTTTGAAATTCGCGTCAAAGTCAAGCTCTCGCCGGCAACGCCGGTCACACTCGAAAAGCTGATCAGCCGGGCAGAATTGACGGCAGCGAATGATCTCTCACCGGGCAACAACTTTGCGATAGATACGGTGACCGTGTTTTTCCCCTCGCCGAAGAACACGGATCTGGCTCTCGCATTTTCTGCACAAACACAGACCCTGGGCAGCGTCAAGCCCGGAGAGAATTACTCCTATCGCCTGCGCGTTGCCAATCTCGGTCCGAATCCGAGCGCCAGCATTCGCCTGAGCCAAATCCTGCCGGATTCCGTGAGACTACTTTCAACCGTGCCCGCAGCTTCGCTCAGCGGCGATTCGTTGATCTGGCAGATTGCTCAGCTCAATGCCGGTCAAGCGGATTCATTTGCCGTCAATGTGCAACTCGCGGCGCAAGTGCCGGTTTCCCTGACTCAGATCACCAGCATTGCGACTGTTACCGCGGCGAATGATACTTCGGCCGCGAACAATTCCGCGACCAACACGCTGAACGTCATCTTCCCGCCGCCACCGCCGAAGAACACGGATCTGGCTCTCGCATTTTCTGCACAAACACAGACCCTGGGCAGCGTCAAGCCCGGAGAGAATTGCTCCTATCGCCTGCGCGTTGCCAATCTCGGTCCGAATCCAGCCGCGAGTATTCGCCTGAGCCAAGTCCTGCCGGATTCAGTAAGATTGATCTCAACCGTGCCCGCCGCTTCACTCAGCGGCGATTCGTTGATCTGGCAGATTGCTCAGCTCAATGCCGGTCAGGTGGATTCGTTTGCTGTCAATGTTCAGCTCGCGGCGCAAGTGCCAATTTCACTCACTCAGATTACCAGCACTGCGACGGTTGCCGCGGCGAATGATACTTCGGCCGCGAACAATTCAGTGACCAACACGCTGACTGTCATTTCTACTCCTCCGCCACCGCCGAAGAACACGGATCTGGCTCTCGCATTTTCTGCACGAACACAGACCCCGGGCAGCGTCAAGCCCGGAGAGAATTATTCCTATCGCCTGCGCGTTGCCAATCTCGGCCCGAATCCGAGCGCCAGCATTCGCTTGGGCCAAGTACTGCCGGATTCAGTGAAATTACTTTCAACCGTGCCCGCCGCTTCACTCAGCGGCGATTCGTTGATTTGGCAAATCTCCCAATTGAATGCCGGTCAGGTCGATTCGTTTGCTGTCAATGTTCAACTCGCGGCGCAAGTGCCAATTTCACTCACTCAGATTACCAGCACTGCGACTCTTGCCGCGGCGAATGATACTTCGGCCGCGAACAATTCCGCGACCAACACGCTGAACGTCATCTTCCCGCCGCCACCGCCGAAGAACACGGATCTGGCTCTCGCATTTTCTGCACAAACACAGACCCTGGGCAGTGTCAAGCCCGGAGAGAATTACTCCTATCGCCTGCGCGTTGCCAATCTCGGTCCGCATCCAGCCGCGGGTACTCGCTTGAGCCAAGTCCTGCCGGATTCAGTAAGATTGATCTCAACCGTGCCCGCCGCTTCGCTCAGCGGCGATTCGTTGATCTGGCAAATCACTCAGCTCAATGCCGGTCAGGTGGATTCGTTTGCTGTCAATGTTCAGCTCGCGGCGCAAGTGCCAATTTCACTCACTCAGATTACCAGCGTCGCGACTCTTGCCGCGGCGAATGATACTTCGGCCGCGAACAACACAGTGACCAACACGCTGAATGTCGTTTCTACTCCTCCGCCACCGCCGCTCGCTCCCAAAATTACTGCCACGCCGGAAGTGGTGCAGGTCACTGACAGCGTTTTCATTCGCGTACAGGTGGAACAGCCGGTGCGGCAATGGGATTTGTGGGTGTATTTCGTGACCGGCCGCATCGATTCCAGCTTTGCCGACGGCTTCATCGCGGCCACGCCGCTGGCGCCGCAAACGTGGTACGACGTCCGGCCGGCATTTGGAGAAACGCGGCTGCTGACCCAGGCGCGCCAGGAAAAAATCAAGTTCGAACTGCGCACGATCGACGCTTTCGGCCGCTTCGTCAGCAGCCGCGCCGGCGTGACCGTGCGCAGCGGCAATGATCTGGTGTTGGATCGCAACGTGTACGAGCCGGAGCGCCAGGGCCCGCTCGCCATCAACTTCCGGCTCAGCTCCAACCGCAGCGCGCGCCTGGACCTGCTCGACCTCAACGGCCAAAAGGTGACGGAGTTGATCACCGCGCCCTTCCGCGCGGGCTGGAATACCCATTTCTGGAACGGCTTGACGCAGGACGGCCGCCGCGTGGGCAGCGGCGTCTATCTCATCACGCTGCATTCCGAAGAATTCAACGACTGGAAAAAGGTGATCGTCGTCCGATGAAGATCCTTCATGCGATTTTGCGTTCAAGCCGCCGGCCGGCGCTGTGGGCCGCGGTGGCGGTGCTGCTGGCGCCGGTTGGGGCTGCCGGCCAGACGCTGGCAGGCGCCAACATTCTCAAACTGGTGCCGGGCGCGCGGCCGCAAGGCCTGGCGGGCATCGGCGCCGGCGTGATCGATGAGCTGCAGGCGCTCTACGCCAATCCCGCGGCCGCGGGATTCACCCGCGAGTGGCAGTGGGCCGCAACGTATTCCAAAACCATCGCGGAGGCATATCACGCCGCGCTGCTGTACGGCACGCAAGCGCCCACGCCCTGGCGCCGGCGTTTGCATGTCAATCTCGGCCTGCTCCATCAAGGCATGCCGGAGTTCGACAGTTCGGACGGCGCCGTGCCGCCAGTCGCGGCAGGCGACTGGCTGGCAACCGCCGGGTTGGCGCAGCCATTCACGCTTGCCGGAGAAAATTTCGCGCTGGGCGCGAATGCCAAATACCTGCGCAGCAAACTCGCGCAATTCGAGGCGGCATCCTGGATGGCGGACATGGGGCTGCTCTACCGTTCCCGCCGCTTCGGTTTGTTGAAATCGTCAAACCGGCTGCTGAAGTACGGCGTGATTTCCGCGGGCCTGGGCGTGGCCAATGTCGGCCACGCTTTGACCTTTCAGACCATCGGCACGCCGCTGCCGCGCACCTGGCGCGCGGGAGTGGCCTTCAATGCCGGCCATCATGAAGGATTGCAACTGCAGCTTGCCGCGGACTACCGGCGCGTGCACACCGAACGCGCGGGCGCTTTCACCTTCGGCACCGAAATCTCCTGGGGCCAGCTTGTCTCACTGCGCGGCGGCTATGATTTTCACGATGATTTGCTCAGCCATTTTGCCATGGGCCTGAGCCTGCGGCTGGCGGACACGCGCTCGCCGGTCAGCGGCGTGCTGCCCGGCCGCAACAACACCCTGCGGCTGGATCTCGCCGCGCTGGAACAAACCGACTTGTTCTCACGGCCGTATCGCGGCAGCGTGACCCACTATCCGGTCGGACCGGAACGCTTCGCGCTGCGCACGCCGGCGCCCGGCACGCTGGTTGAAACCGACAGCGTGCGGTTGCGCTGGGACGCCACCGCCGATCCGGATCTCTATGATGACGTGCAGTACTTGCTGCTAGTCGAGCGTGACAGCCTGAAACTGGCCGAGGCGCTCACCCTGGCCGCGAGCAATCGCGAGGCGTTTCTCACCGGAACCGCAGGGCCGGGGCTGTTGATCAAAGCGAATCCCGCTGCCGCCTCTTATCAACTGAAGGATTTGGAAGGGGGAAGATATTTCTGGACGGTGCTGGCGTATGACAGCGACAGCCATGTGCGCCTTGCGGAGGCGGCCGGCCGGCCGTTCTGGAATTTTCACATCGCCGTGCCGATGCTGGAGATCGAAGCCATCACGTTCGATTACAGTCCGTGGATCACGACCGACGCAACGCAAGGCACGTTGCAGCTCACGCTCAGCAACAAGGGCGGCGGCGCGGGCCGGGCAGTACGGCTGGTGGTGGCGGATTCGCTGCTGGCGCACGGCGGAGTCGCCGCGCCAACCACGGTTTTGCTCGATACCACGATCGCGCTGATCGCGGCGGGCAGCCGTGACACGCTGGCCCTGGCCTGGCACACGCCGTATGCCGGCTGGCATCGCCTGAGCGCGCGCTTCCCACACCTGCACGCAGCAGTCGCAGGCGGTGGCGCGGCGGACTTTCCCACGATACCCAAAGGCACGCTGACGGCGGCCGACACGCTGGTGATCGCGGCGCCTTCGCACATCTTGTATGAAGTGCCTTTCATCCCCGAGATCTGCTTCGATCCCAACCGCGCCGAGGTCAAACCGGAATACTTACGCAAGACGCTGCTGGATCCGCCGCTGTTCACACTGGCGCAGCGCATCAAAGACCATCGCCATCTCAAGATCTATTTGCAGGGTTTTGCGGATCCCAGCAGCGGCGAGACCACGGTGGCACTGGCCGAGGCGCGCGCAGCCGCAGTGCGGGATTCGCTGCTCGCGCTCGGCGTCAATGGCGAGCAAGTCATTTTGCAGCCGGGTGAAGTTTTGCCGCCGCGGCGCATGCCGGCACAGGCCGATGACGCGCGCTGGGTGCAGGAGGAGCGGCGTTACGTCAAGATTTCCGCGGACAGCACCAGCGAGCCGATCGTATTCCAGCTAATTTCTTATGATGACGTGGAGGAAGAAAGCCGGCCGGTGATCTTCCACAGCGCGATTGCCACTGCCGTACCGGCGAACGCGGCCTTGTTGCAGACCGCGGCCGCCGGGCTGCATGAACAACTCGAAGTCTTGCCGGCCTCGCCGGGCGGGCTGCGGCAGGAGATCGTCTGGCAGCCGCGCGCGACCGGCAGCGGGAACCTCGGCGCGCTCGCCGGCCATCAGCTCACGCACACGCTGATGCTGGTGGACACGCTCGGCCGCACATTTTACACGCCGCCGCGCCAGTCACAGCTCGCGCTGCGCTCGCAGGTGCGCGAGCAGCGCGTGGCCTGGCCGATTCGCTTCAACGGCACCGCGCCGTTGTATGATTTCTATTGGGCGAAATTGCAGCCGCACATCGAGCAATTGCTCACCCACGAGCACATGCGCATGCGTTTTTCGGGACATGCCTGCGCCATCGGGCCGGAGGCGGTGAACCTGCGGCTGTCGCAGCAGCGCGCCGAGGCGTTTCATCAGACTTTCTTGCGCATCATCCGCCAGCGTTATCCGCAGGACTATGAGAAGATCGCGGCCCGCCTCGACCGCGCCGTGGGCCGCGGCGAAACCCGGCCGATGGGGGTCGAACACTTGAGCGGTAAAACCATCATCATCGGCAACAACGAGTCACCGCTGGGCCGCAAGCTGAACCGCCGTTTGGAAATGGAGTTTTACTACAAGCAACTGCCGGGGGAGGGATTGAGTGAGAAGAAGTGAATCGAATCAGTGGGCGGATGCTGGATGCTGGATGCTGGATGCTGGATGCTGGATGCTGGATACTGGATACTGGATGCTGGATACTTGATGCTGGATACTTGATGCTGGATACTTGATGCTGGATGCTGGATACTTGATGCTTGAGGCCGGGTGTAGGATGCAAACGGGTGACCACTGAAGGCTGCTTCCTTCTTTGCCCCTTTTCCCTTTTCCCTTTTCCCTTTTCCCTTTTCCCTTTTCCCTTTTCCCTTTTCCCTTTTCCCTTTTCCCTTTCCCCTTTTCCCTTTCCCCTTTTCCCTTTCCCCTTTCCCCTTTCCCCTTTTCCTTTTCCCTTTCCCTTTCCCCTTTCCCCTTTCCCCTTTCCCCTTTCCCCTTTCCCCTTTTCCCTTTTCCCTTTTCCCTTTTCCCTTTTCCCTTTCCCCTTTCCCCTTTTCCCTTTTCCCTTTTCCCTTCCCCCTTCCCCCTTCCCCGGGTCATTGCGGCCGATTGCGGCCTTCGCTTGCCTTCTTCCAATGCAGCAGGCCTTCCAGCCGCTGGTATTCTCGCCGGAAGGTTTCGGCGCCGAGTTGCGGTGCGAGAATCGCCTCCTGCTGGCGATAGAATTTCGCGGCTTGCTCGATTTGGCGTGGGCTGCTCGCGCTGTCCACCGTGCCGGCCAGGCTGCGCGCCAGCATGGCCGCCGCGAGGTTGTAGTAAGCCGTGTCCGGCCCGGTCTGCAAATATCGCCACCAAATCTCCTGCCGCGTGGCTTCATCGCGTGCATCCTGGGCTTGCCGCAATGCCTGCGCGAACAGCGAACGCGCGTCGGCCGGCGCTCCCGACGCTGCCATTTTCGCGACGCCCAGACCTTCGAACTGTGCGGAACGCGCCGCCGGCGTTTCCTGCAACAGCCGGGCACCCGCGGCTTGTTCGCGACTCTCCGATTCCAACAAATCTCTCTTCTCTGCCGGCCGGTAGGACTCAGCACTCTCACCAAGCAAAGCGAGGCGGGATGATTCCGGTGCGGCTGCGGCAATTGCCGCGTCCGAGGCAAGATCAGCATGCGCCGGCTCTGCCAGCGGCGCGGTTGCCGTTGGCTGCCCGCCCTGCTGCCATTCGCCGGCGGCCGGGACGACGACGCGACGGCCGGCGGGAGCGGCCGCGGTTTTCGCTGCTTCCTTCTTGGGCTGCGCAACACCAGCCGGCGGCGTCACCTCCTGCTCTTCCAGAGGCACCTGGCGAAACGGCTCAGCCGCGGCAAAAGCCAGCGAGTCACGCAAGACATTTTGCAGAGGGGCGGTGGTGGTCACCGGCGCATCGCTTCTGCCGCGCACCAAGAAAAATATCGCGGCGCCGGCCGCGGCCAGCGCTACGGCGTAGCGCGCCTTACCGCCGGCCAATTTCTGCAGCCAAAGCACACGCGCTTTGCGGGCAGGCAGCTCGAGGATGGCGGGCGCGGCCATTTTCTCGGATTCCAGGCGCGCCATGATGCGCTCGGGCAAGCGAGCGAAATAATCCGCCGGCGGCTTCAACAAACGGCTGTCGAGGCGGGCGTGGCTGCGCTCCAGGATTTTGAGCTCATGCCAGGCCGCGGCGCAGCTCGGGCAGCTCTCCAAATGAGCGAGCAAGAGCCGGCGTTCGGCTTCCGGCAGTTCTTCATCCAACATGGAATGCAGCCATTCGGAGGCCGTGGCGCAGTCGATGCTGTTGGGGTTTTTGTTGATCATGATCGATGCAAAACTGGCCGCGCGATGGCGATCTCGCGGCGATCGCGGTGCGGCGACCAACCACCGTGAGCGGGTGTTTTCTTCTATCGGCGCCCGGTAAGTGCAGGTCCTGGTGTTCGCCTCTTTTGTTTGAGTGAAGCCTTGGAGTTTCCGGCCACGCCTTTAGTCCGGCGCGGCGCGGGTTCTGAGTTTGCGGCTGCGGGCATCCAGAAACGGTCGCAGCGCGGAACGCAGCTTTTCACGGGCGCGTGCCAGGCGGGACATCACCGTGCCGATCTCGATGCCGAGCACTTTGCTCATTGCGCGGTAGCTCATGTCTTCGCGCGTGCGCAGCAGCAGCACGGTGCGCTGCTCCACCGGCAGCCGGCGAATCGCCTGCTCCAGCGCCAGGAAAAATTCCGATGATTCCACGGCCTGATTCGGCTCCTCCTCCGCGGAGGGGAAAATGTCAAGCTCGCTGGTGGGCCGCTGCCAGGCTTGGCGCCGCAGAAAAGTGATCGCCAGGTTCACCGCAATCCGGTGCAGCCAGGGATAGAACGGCCGGGTGAGATCGAAATCGCCCAGATGCCGGTAGGCGCGCACGAAGCATTCCTGCAGCAGGTCGTCGGCGTCTTCGTGCTGGCGCACGAGGCGGCGCAGCACGGCATACAGCGGGCGTTGGTATTTGACCACCAGCTTTTCGAACGCGCGCCGGTCGCCGGCCAGGGTGGCCTCGATCGCGGCACAATCTTCCGGCGAAGGCGCGAGGTAGCTCAGGCGCCCGTTGTCTGCAGAAGACGGCATGTCAGGCGGTTCAACCGTTATCGTAACTACGCGGAGGAAGATGATTTATTCCCGCCGCCGAAGACGGAGTTCCGGGGCTTACGGAAATCCCTCCGGCAGCCTCAGTTCGCCTCGGGGCAATTGCCCAGCTCGGCGATTTTGGTATTGGCAAAGCGGCCGAATTCGCTGGCCGCGCCCTGCTCGCGCACGATGCGTTGAAAGAGCTGGCGGGCGCGTGTGCAGTTGCCCAAACGGGTGTAGCAAATCGCGGCGTCGTAAAGCGCGATCACGTCCCACGGCAGCTTGGTCGGTTTGGAAAAAAACTTTACCCGCAGCAGCTCGGCAATCGCGGACTCGAAACGGCCGGCATTCATGTGCGATTTGCCGATGTAATATTGCACCTCCGGCTCGGTGGTGGCGTCGGCGGCGGGTTTGAGGCGGCGCAGCAGCGCGATGGCGTCATCGTATTGCTGCAGATCATTGAGCAGCAGCGCGATTTTCATGCGCAGGTCAAAGACTTTGGAATCTTCGGGAAAGCGGTTGACATAATGCCGTGCCAGCGCCAGCGCGCGGTCTTTCAAGCCGATGCGATCATACACGTCGATGAGCGAGCGCACGCCGACTTTGTAGTTGTTGTCGAAAGTGGAATCCTCGACCACTTGATTGAATGCCTCGATGGCATTGTCCCACTGCTGGTTGGCGAGATAGAAGTCGCCCAGTCCCAAATACACGGTCGGCAGGAAGGGATGCTTGGGATAGCGGCCGGGGATGGCGGTGAGGGTTTCGAGCGCCTCTTTGGTTTTGTTTTGAATCAACAGCGCCTTGCCCAGGCCATAGTCGCCGAGAATGCCGGCATCGCTGCCGCGATAATCCCGCCCCAGCTTTTTGAAAATTTCCTCGGCCTGCAGAAAGTTCTTTTCCTGAAGGGCCAGCTCGCCGGCGGCGTATTGAAAGTCCGCCAGGCTCTCACGATCGTCTCTAAAGCGCTCGCGGAAGGCCTTGGCCTCGGCCTCGGCGCGCGTCACGTTTTTGGTTTTGTACAAACACAGAATGGACTTTTTCATGGCCTCGCGAAACAGCGGCGAATCCGGCCGTTCCTGCATGAAGGCCACGGCGAGGCCGAGCGCTTCGCTGAACTCGCCCTGGTCATAGCGCAGTGCCGCCAACTGCAACTGCGCTTGTTCGCTTTCGGGTGATTGTGGAAAGCGGCGCCGGCATTCTTCGAAGTAAGCCGCCGCCAGACCCTCGGCGCCCACCTGGCGGGTGAGCTTGGCGGCTGCCAGCAGCGCGGCCGGCGCTTCCGGCGCGTGCGGATGTTGTTCGAGAAAACGCAAATAAGCATGAATTGCCGGGCCGTAATCCCCGCTGGCCTCCTGCAACTTGCCGCGCTGCAAATCCAGGCCGTCGCTCCCGGCATAGTCGTCCGCCGCCTCGCGGGTTTCCTCCATGGCGCGCAAGGCTTCCTGCCAGCGTCCGGCGGCAATCAAGACATTCAACCGTTCCTGCCGGGCGGAATCGGCATACGCGCAGTAGAAAAATCTCTCCTGCAGCGCGGCAAGCTCGGCGAGGGCCGCGTCGTACTCGGCCTGGCGGCGCAGCGAACGCGCCAGCAGCAACTGGCCGCGGGCTTGCGCCACATCATGCCGCGGCGATTGGCGCAAGAGCTCGAGGGTCTTGCGTGCCGCATCCCAATTCTTCTGTTTGGCCTGCCAATCCGCCAGTTCCCACAGCGCCTGGTTGCGATAGTCCGGATTTTCCGCGGCCGCAACGCGCTGCAAGGCGAGCACGATCTGCCGGGCAGCCACGGAATCCGCCGGAGCCGCGAGCTGTTTACGCGCGACCGCGGCCCACAGCCGCAAATCATCCAGGCCGGCCGCCTCGGCGGCGTTGCTCAACAGCAGATCCACCCGCTCCAACAGCGCCGGCGCGGCCGCCGCTTCGTCTGGCAGCGCCAGCCGGATGAGCAACTCGTTGGCATGCGCGGCAAAACGATCGGCAGTGCCCTCGCTGAGCAGAGATTGCAGCGCCGCATCCGCGCTGTCACGCCAGGCCGGCGCTTGCCGGCCGGCGAGACGCTCACGCTCAGCGAGTTGATAGCAACTCACGCCGAGCAAATAAGTTGCCTCGCGTTGCGCGCCGGCCGCCAGCCCCGCAGCCAACGCCGCGCGGCTGGAGCGCATTGCAGCTTCAAAATCCCGGCGCTGAAAATGCAGGCGTGCCAGGGCCAGCGCCGCCGGCTCCGCGCCGGGATTGCTGCTCAGTTGCAACACCGTCTCGGTGAGCTGGCGCATGGTTTCCGGCGCGGTGCTGGGCTCGAACTCCGTCAGCAAGCGCAGTTGCCGGCCGGCCGCGGGCGCGAGCTCGCTGGCGGCATAGAGCTGCAGAAAGCGCTGCCATTGCAACCGTGCCATTTGCCGTTCGCCGGCCGCGGCAAAACTTTCGGCCAGCCCAAATTGCGCTTCGTCAACCTGGGCGCTCGCCGGATAATCTTCGAGCAGATCGAAATACAGCTTTTGCGCGTGCGCGGGATTGTGCAAGCCTTGCCGCTGAATATCGGCTTCGAGCAGCAGCAGCGCCGCGCGAAACTCGCCGTTGGGGTATTCGCGGCGATATTGCCGGCAAACCTGCTGGGCCGCGGTGTAATCCTGCGCCGCGTAAGCAAGCTGGGCGTTGCGCCAAAAGCTGCGCTGCCGCAAAAAAGCCGGCGCTGCCACGGCGGCGGTTTGCGGTTCAAATGAAGCGGGGAGCGCGCACGCCTGCTGATAGGCTGCGCGCGCCGCGGCAGCATTGCCGGCCTGCTCGGCCAAACTGCCCTGCATGTAGAAGTAGGTCAACCGGCTGGTGCTGTCCGCCAGGCTGGACTCGAATTTCTTCAGGGCTTCCGCCGCCGCCGGCGTTCTGCCGATTGTCAGATTCATGGCGGCGGCGCGCAGGGCGACTACGTTCAACTCCGCGGCCGCGGGCGCATCCGCTTCAATGGCGGCCAGCTCGGTCAGAGCGCCATTGACCTCGCCGCGGGCAAAAACGATTTCACTGAGCTGCAGCCGGGCGCGGCGTGACCACTCGCCTTTGGGATAGCGCTGCAGCAACGTGCGGTAGCCTTCCTCCGCTAACTGAAACTGGCCGAGCGCCTCCTGCAAACGGGCGCGCACGAAATACGCTTGCACACTCAGCTCGCTGGCGGGAAAGATGCGAAACAGCCGCTCGGCCTCCTGCAAGCCGCGCTGGTAGTCATTGCTTTGCATGAAACTCTGCACCAGCAGCAAATGCGCCTGCAGCCGCAGCGGGCTGGCGGCATACTTGTCCATCATCTCATAGAGGCTGGTGCGGCCGGCTTCCATCTCGCCGGCCTGCAAGAACAGCTCGCCGGCTTGATATGCGGCCAGGGGCGCTTGTTCGCTGCGCGGATGGAAATAGACCAGCCGCTGGCAGGTGAGTGCCGCTTCCTGAAATTTGCGCTGCAACTTCTGGCTTTCGGCCAGCAGCAGCAGAGCCTCCGCATGGCCGGGATGCAGCGGATAGCGCATATCGAATTGGCGCAGCGCCTGCTCCGCTGCCGCATAACGCCGCAACGCCAGGCTGGCCTGCCCGAGCAACCGCCAGCCGTCGGCAAGCTCCGCCGCGTCAGGATAGCGCTGCAAGAAGGCCTCGAGCTGGGACACGCACAATTCGTGATAGCCTTCTTGATAGAGTTTTTGCGCGTAGAGATAATCATCGACCGCAGCGGGGTTGGGCGCGGTCGTTTGCGCGCGGACGTGCAAGGCAGCGGTAAGAATGATTATGCCCGCCAGACGCATTGCCAGGGGCAGACGCCGGGCGGGAGTTTTGCGGTTGTCATTCATCATGAAATGATCCCTCTCACAACGGCTTACCACAGTCAGAACCGGGGCAGCGGCAGGCCACGGCTGCCTCAAATGAGGCGCAGATTGCCGTACTTCACCAGAATCTTTTTCTGGCCGGCATCATCGAAATGAACGGTGACTTTCATGTTGTCACCGCTGCCGTCCACCGAGATGATGCGGCCCCGGCCAAAGGAGGCATGCACCACCCAGCGGCCGGGCCGCACCATGCCGGTCTCCTGCGATTCATCTTCATAAACCGGCATGCTGACATCGGGTTCCGGCTCTTCTTCATAATCATAAAAACGCTGTCGCCGCACCACGGCGTTACGGAAGAAGCGTTCATCCAACTCTTCGAGAAAGCGCGAGGGGTAGCACTGCGCCGCCGGGCTGCCATAGCGCGAGCGCGCCTGGCTGTAGGACAGGTAGAGTTTTTCCTGCGCGCGCGTCGCGCCGACGTAGAACAGCCGGCGTTCTTCCTCGAGATCCGATTCGTTTTCATCGTCGCTGCCGCGCAGCAGCGGAAACAGGCCTTCTTCCAGCCCGGAGATGAACACGATGGGAAACTCCAGGCCCTTGGCGCTGTGCAGCGTCATCAAGGTGACGGCGTTGCCCTTGGTATCCCAGTTGTCGATGTCGGTGATCAAGGCGACGCGTTCGAGAAAGCCGTCGAGGGTGGCGCCCGGCGTCTGTGCGGTGTACTCGTTGATCGCCAGCAGCAACTCGCGGATGTTCTCGATGCGGTCGCGCTCGTCCTCCTGTTTGAGTTGCTGAATCAGGTGGAGATCGTCGACCAGCGCATTGCACCATTCCGGCAGCGAGAGCTTGTCCTTGAGTTGCATGTATTTTTGAATGAAGCGATGGAATTCGAGAATCTTGTTGCGCAATCCGGCGGTGAGGCCGCTAATCTCGCCGGCCCGTTCGACGGCCTGAAAGAGCGTGAGGCGGTTGGTTTGCGCGAACTGCTCCAGCTTGTTGACCGTGGCTTCGCCGAGGCCGCGCAGGGGGAAGTTGATCACGCGGCGCAGACTGACGCTGTCCGCCGGATTGGCGATCAGGCGCAGGTAGGCGAGAATGTCCTTGACTTCCTTGCGTTCATAGAAGCGCAGGCCGCCGACGATGAGGTAGGGAATGCCGTTGCGGCGCAACACGTCTTCAATCAACCGGGATTGCGCATTGGTGCGGTAGAGAATGGCGAAATCGCGAAAGCTGCGGTGATAATTGCGGCCGTCGCCGTTTTGCCGGCCAAATTCCTCGCGAATCTTGTCGTGAATGGTCTCGGCTTCGTGAAATTCGTTGAAGGCGCCGAGCACGATCACGCGTTCGCCCTCTTCGCGCCGCGTCCACAACTGCTTGGGCATGCGGTTCTTGTTGTTCACGATCACCGAATGGGCCGCGGCCAGGATGTTGGCGGTGGAACGATAGTTCTGCTCCAGCCGGAAGATTTTGCACTCCGGGTAATCACTCTCGAAGTTCAGAATGTTGCGCAGGTCGGCGCCGCGCCAGCGGTAGATGGATTGATCATCGTCACCCACGACGAACAGGCAGCGCCGTTCGCCCGCCAGCGCCTTGAGCCAGAGGTATTGCGCGCGGTTGGTGTCTTGAAACTCGTCCACCAGCAGATAGTGAAAACGGTTGCGGTAATTCTGCAAAATCTCGGGAAATTTCTCGAACAACTCCAGCGGCTTGATCGGGAGATCATCGAAATCCATCGCATTGTTTTCGCGCAGCCGGTGCTGATAGACTTCATACACCCGCGCGATCACTTCTTCCTGCTGCGAGGCCCGGTGAAAATCGAAGTAATTCTCGGGGCGAATGAAGGCATTCTTGGCGCGCGAGATGCGATGGCGGGCCTGGCTGGCGTTGAGATGCTCGGCCGGCACCGTCATCTCCTCCAGCAGCCGGCGCAAGAGCGCAGTTTGATCTTCGGTGTCATAGATGGTGAATTGGCGCGTGTATCCCAGGCGGTCGGCATCAATGCGCAACAGCCGCGCGCAGAGGCTGTGAAAGGTGCCGAGCCACAAGCGGCCGGTGCTATCACGGTGGCCGGCCAGGCTGGCCAGCAAGCGTTGCACGCGTTCGCGCATTTCCTGTGCCGCTTTGTTGGTGAAGGTTACCGCCAGCAGGTTTTCCGCCGGCACCAGGCCCTGCTGCATCAAAAAAGCGAGGCGATGCGTGAGCACGCGCGTCTTGCCGCTGCCGGCGCCGGCCAGCACCAGCACCGGCCCCAATTCGGTTTGCACCGCCCGGCGCTGTTCTTCATTGAGAGATTGCAGGAGCGGTGAGAGCTTTGCTTCTTTCAGGGGACGGCCCTCCTCTCCTGCGCCGATTGCGCTTGCTTTTGTTCGCGCCGCACCCGTGCGCGCACGCGGTCAAAATCAGCCTTGGCATTGAGGTGTTGCTGCAAGGTATAACTGAAAACGTGCGAGCCGTCACCGCGCGCGACGAAGTAGAGATACCCCTCGTCTGCCGGCTTTGCCGCCGCGCGAATGGAGGCAATGCCGGGATTGTTCACCGGCCCCGGCGGCAGGCCCGCATACAAGTAGGTATTGTAAGGCGAATCGATCTCCAAATCCCGAAACAAGAGGCGGCGGGGCGGCCCGGGCAAAATGTATTGAATGGTAGGATCGGCCTGCAGTCGCATGCCGGCGCGCAAGCGGTTGTGATACACCGCGGAGATGGTGGCGCGCTCGCTGTCGATCACGGCTTCCCCTTCGATAATGGAGGCCAGGGTGACGATTTCGTGCAATGACAAGCCGCTGGCCGCGATGTCTGCGCGCAGGGTGTCATCCAAACGGCGCTGGAACTCGCGCACCAGCATCGCGACCACCTCGCGTGGAGTCGCGCCCCAATAGAAATGATAGGTGTCGGGATAGAGATAGCCCTCCAGGCCGGGCGCCGCAACGCCGAGCGTCCGCGCCAGCGCGGTGTCGGCCACTGCCTGCAAAAACTCCTGCGAATTCAAGGCGAGCGCACGCGCCAAAATGGCGGCGAACTCCTCCGCTGTTTTTCCCTCGGGCAGCGTCACCCGTTCCTCCATGCTTTTGCCTGAGCGCAGCAAGCGTAACAGCTCTTTGAGCGAAAGTCCCGGCGTGAGCGCATATTTGCCGGCTTTCAGCGGCAGGTGGCGGTCGATCAGCCGGGCGGCGAACAGAAACTGATCGCGGTCGGGGATGATGCCCTCACGCTGCAGACTGTCGGCAATCTGGTGCAGGCGCATGCCGCGTTGAATGATGAAGTAGGGCTTCGGCACAGGGTCGGGAACGACCGGCGTCACGAGTTGGAGGTAGAGATAGGCAGCGAGGGCTGCAGCGCCCAACAGCAGCACGCCAGACAACCACAACAGAACCTTCTTCATATCGATATGTTCAATCCCTGCATGCAAGTCGAATGATCAACCGCCCCGGCTGCGGTGCTTGATTGCGCGCGGCGCCCGCAGTCTTCCCTGCCCGCGCTCACTCTCTTCCCTTTGGTCGCCAGTGCCGCCTGGAGCAATTTGGCTTTGGTTTGGAAGTCCTGCCGCGTTGCGGAGCACAGATACAGCCGCGAATTTGCCGGCGTTGACTGCGGCCACGAAGGGCCGAGACTGCAAAAACTAACGTAACAGCGCCTTAGCCGCCGTGTGAGCGCAGGATCAAAAACAGATCATAGAAGGCGTGCGTGTAAACCACCACGCCGATGCCGCGCCAACTGAAAATCGCGCCGAGCAAAAGACCGGCATAGAAGCGGTGCACGAAAGCCAGCGTCGAGAAGGGTTCCTTTCCCAGAAAGTGAAACCCGGAAAACAGCGCGGCAGAAACCACCAGCGCCAGCACTTGATGGACGTAGGGTTTGGCCGGCAGCACCTTGCGGGTAAACCACAAGGTGAAACTGAAAATGCCGAGGCGAAACAACAACTCTTCATAGATGCCGGCGCCGAGCGCCAGCGCCATTTTCGCGGGGAGCGCCACCGCTTTGTCGCCCAGCAGGCTCCACAGAAACTTGATGGTGATGGATTTCGTGGTCACGAGATTCATCAGCCAACTGAACAGCACGGCGTAGGCCAGGCTTTCCAGAATCGCGAAGGGGAAATAGGGCGGTTTGATTTGCAGCAGATTCTGTTTGCGCGCCTGCCAGAAGGCCAGTCCCAGCAAAATACCGAAGGCGATCCACGGCATCCAAAACTGATACAGCCCCATGAACCAGAGCGTGCGCTTGATCATCGCCTCCGCGCGGTTCTGGATGATGACGGTTTGCTCGTTGTAGATCGCGGCGCTGCTGGTTTCGTAGATGATGAGCAGCAGCAAGACCATGAGCAGCCCGAAGAAACACGAGCGGCTGATCTTGTGATAGTCCCGCAACCCTTGCGGCAGTTTTTCCGTCCAGGCGGCTGGCATGCCTCAACTCGCGGCGCGCACAGTAAGCGGAACAAAAAAAAGGCCGGCCGCAGATTGCGCCAGCGCTGACACCCTCACTACAACCTCCCGATCCATGGTCTGTCCTTCCTCCGCAGCCTTCTGCCACCGAACGGGCGGCACGAGCAGTGTTTGTTACGAAACCGTCAAAGATAGACAACCACCCTAGAAATGTCAACTAGATTCTGGCCCGTAAAATGGCTCGGATTCAGTTGCGGCACCGCGCTTTGGCTTTCCCTTCACCCCGGCCGGAGAATTTGCTCCGCCGTGGCCGCGCGCTTGCAGCCGCGGCCAAACCAACCGGACATTCAGAGAGGCGACGGCAACAAGCCGCAAGCAGCTTTCAGGAAAATTTGACTTCGTTGGAATTGACGCCGGGCAATTCCAGCGGCGCGGCGGCTTCATCCGATTCCACGATGCGCAGACCTTTGGAAGCCACCATCTTGCGCCATTTGCCCTCCATCTCGACGGGGACGCGCAGCCGCAACCGCGGCCAGCGCCGGCGGGTGAGAATCGCATAGGTTTGACCGCCACTGAGATGCCGGATCGCCACCACGTTGGCCCAATGCGTGAGCAGGGCGGTCATCATGATGCCGCGGGTGTTGACTTTGACCACCGGCACGGCGCAGAACACATACGTGCCGATCAGCAGCAGCAGCAGATAGACCGGGCGGGATTGCAGGAGAAAAAGCGAGAGCATGGTGAGAAAGTTGAGCAGAGCCAACCCGTAATAGAGACCGGCATCCGCGCGCTTCCACACGATGTGTTTGTCCCGTTCGCGGTAAAGCCAGAACAGCCGCAGCACCACGAAATAGCCATAACAGACAACGAGTATCCAGACCAGATACTCCACGAGAATCATGATCCTGCCTCCGCTGTTATCCTGCCAGAATCCCGGGAAGAATGCGGCTCAGTGCCGGGTTACTCACGAGGTCCCGCAGGATGGCCGGTCAAATGGGCCCGCCAAACCAATTGAAGAAACAACTCCGCAGTGGCCTGTCACCTTGGGTTGTGGAAGTCGTCTCGCGATATGTCATTCAGACGAATCTTGTGAAATACCCGGACTCTTCACAGGATCCTTGCAGGAAGACAGCGATGGTAATTTACCTTTCAAGGTAATAGCCCACTAGCCCTTCACGCTTCCCAACGTCAACCCCGAAATCAGCCAACGGCTCAGGAATAGAAACAGCGTCACCACCGGAATGCAGACCAACACGGCGCCGGCGGCGTAAAGCCCCCATTGTGTTTCGAAATTCGATTGAAACTGCTTCAAGCCGATCGGCAGGGTGTAGAGTGCTCTGTCGTTGATGATCACCGCGGCCACCAGGTATTCGCTCCACGCCGCCATGAAGCTGAACAGCGCCGTAATCACCAGCGCCGGCATCGCCAGCGGCAGCACGATTTGGTAGAACGTGCGAAACTGGCTGCAGCCGTCGATGCGGGCGGCCTCTTCCAGGCTGTAGGGCACGGTGTCGTAGTATCCCTTCATCTGCCAGATGCAAAACGGCAGCGCGGTGGCAGAGTAGGCGATAATCAATCCCCAATAGGTGTTGTAGACTTTGAGCTTGATCAACATGAGAAAGAGCGGCAACAGCAGCATGGTCACCGGAAACATCTGCGTAGTGATCAAGGCGATCAGGCTGCCATCGCGACCGATGAATTTGTAGCGCGAGAAGGCATAGCCCGCGGTGCTGGCCAGCGCCACGCTCAAGGCCGTTACCAGAAACGAGACCAGCGTGCTGTTGAGCAGCCAGCCCATGAACGGCTTTTCGCGGGTGAGCGCGCGATAGGCGCCGAGCAAACCGCCGCGCTCCCAGCCCGCAGCGACTTTTTCACGCACCGGCTGATCGATCGCGATCAGCGTGCGGTAGGAAGCGAGCGAGGCGTCCGGCGGAATCAGGCGCAGCGAAGTCGTGTGCAGCATGTCATTGGGCCGCAGCGACACGCCAATCACCTGCAAAATGGGATACACCGCGAACGCGGTCACCACCAGCAGAATGGCATAAATCAAGACGTAAGTGGTGAGGGAAGTGGTTTTCTCAAACTTCGGCATGTGATCGCTCCGGGCGATGGGGCACGGTTGGATGGGCAACCATGCCGGTCTAGTCGGGAGGGAATCTCCCTCGCATGAGTTGGCGAACGCTGAGGATCGACCGGATCGACAGGATTGCCTGAGTTTGATCGCAATTCAGACGGAATCATCCATTTACGCAATCCGGTGAATCATGCAAATCCTGCCGATCAGTACACGGCCTCCGTGGCTTTCGTCTGCCGGATGAAACGGATGCCGAACGCCAGCAGAATACCGAAGATCACCAGCGACAAAGCGGCGGCATAGCCGTAGCGGTAGTAATTGAACACCTGGCGATACACGAAGGAAACCAGAATATGCGTCGAATCCGCGGGTTTGCCGCCGTCGCTCACCAGCCAGATGACGTTAAAGTTGTTGAACGTCCAAATCACGCCGAGCGTGATGGCCGGCACCATCACCGGTTTCAGCAGCGGCGCGGTGATGGTCCAGAATTGCTGCCAGGCGCTGGCGCCATCCACGTCCGCGGCCTCATAGAGCTCGCGCGGAATCGACTGCAGGCCGCCGAGCGCGATCACCATCATGAAGGGAAAACCCAGCCAGATGTTGGTGAGAGTGGCCGCGGTATAGGCCCAGAACGGATCGGACAGCCACTGCACCGGCGCGAGATTGAAAACTTGCTGCATGATGAGGTTGATCGCGCCGAATTCATAATTGAACATGCCGCGCCAGGTCAACGCGGTGATATATTGCGGCACCGCCCAGGGCAGAATGAGCAGCGTGCGAAAGAGCGCGCGCCCGGGCAGCGGGCGGTTGAGCAGCAAGGCGAGAAACACGCCGATGGTGACGTGAAAGAACAAGTTCACCGCCGTCCACAGCAGGGTCTTGAGAAACAAAACATAGAACAGTGGCTCGGTGAACACCTTGCGGTATTGTTCCAGGCCGACAAATCGCCAATCCAGAAAATGCGACAGGCTCATGTTGGAAAAGGAAATGACGATGTTGTAGAGGAACGGGTAGAGCACGACGAAACCCAGCACGAGAAAGGAAGGCAGGATGTACAAATACGCGAGCCGGTTTTCGCGGAAGTTCTGGGCAAGGGCCGTGGCGTTCACATATTCTCCATCATGAGAGCAAGTTTTTTGCCGGCCGGCGGGAGCACGCGGCCGCGCGGCTGAAGCCAGCCCGCGATCGTGACCATCACAAATAAACCGCAGCGTCTCAGTCGGCAAACATTTCCCGAATCAGCTTTTCGGCGTCGGTCTGCATTTTGAGCGCGGCCTGCTCCGGCGTGAGCCGGCCGTTGAGCAGGCTTTGATACGCCGGCCGCATGGCGTCCCAGATGGCACGCATCTCCGGAGCAATGGGCATGGGCCGGCCCACGCTGAGTTGATCCTGCGAGCTGAGCAACAACGGATCTTTCACAAAGATGGAATCACGCCGGGCTTCCTGGCGCGAGGGGATGGCGCGCAGCGCATAGGTGTAACGCAACACGTTCTCCGGCGCGGTGAGAAAGCGCAAGAGCTGGATCGCCTTGGCACGGCGCTCGCCGGTGAGATTGGCGTTCAGGCAATAGCCGGTGGCGGAAACCATCGGCGTCGGCCACAAGCCGGTTTCGGAGACTTGCGGAATGCGCGCCAGGCCAATGTCCACGCCAGCATCAATGTACCCGCCCCAGCTCCACGGGCCGTTGATCACCATCGCGGCCTTGCCCTGCTTGAAGAGCTGATTGGCGAGATCGAGATCGCATTCAAACGGCACGATCTTGCGCTCGCGCAGCAGCGTGATGAATTTTGAGGCGCGAATCGTGGCTTCGGTATTGAGCGTGGGCCGCGCCTGGTCGTCCATCACCCAGCCGCCGTAGCCGCCCAAAAACGGGATGAAAAAAAACGGCTCGACAAAATTCCACGCCAGCGCATAGGTGTCATACTTGCCGTCGCCATTGAGATCGCGCGAGAGCCGGCTGCCGATCTCCAGCAACTCTGCGGTGGTGCGCGGCGGCACGGGCAGAATCTTCTTGTTATAAACCAGCGTGAGATGATTGCCGATGCGATCGGCCAGCAAGTAAAGATGGCCCTGATAACGCACCAGCGCCATGGGATCGAAGTTGGCAAGCTCTTCCGCGTGCAGCAGGCTGTCATAGGGCTGGATCAACCCCATCACGTGCAGGGGGCCGACCATATCCGCGGGGCCGTACACCAAGTCCGGGCCGCTGCCCCCCAAGCCGGCGATGATGTAGTTGCTGCGCAATTCTTCGGTTTCATAATAGATCTGCTTGGCGAGCAACCCGGGATTTTCCCGGCTGAACTTGGCCAGCAGCGAATCCAACACCACGCGGCCGGGCGCAAAATCCTGCGTCCAAATGATCAACTCGTTCGGATCCTGGCGCGAGCCGCCAAAAGCCAGGTAGAGCATGCCGGCAAACAGAAGGCCCAGAGCCAGGGCGATCGCAAGCTTTCGCATGAGATATGCTTTTTGATAGATGTGGCTATTCTGCAAAAAAAGTTGCGGCAATATAATAAGGCAAGTTCTAATCTGCAAGCCTCAACACTGAGAGGAAGAAATTGCCGGGCAGGAATGCGGGGTGAGGGTTGGCAACTGCCGCCTCGAAGATTGGGCAGCGCCGGGCAGATGGTGCATCCGGGCGAGCGAGGCGGTTGCGGGCGTTGGAAATCACCGCGGGAGGCCTGCGTTTTTGCAGGACGCAGGCGCGAAGATGCGCAGACTGCGCTTCACATCCTGGCAAGCAGCTCCTGCGCCTGCGAAGTCAGCCGGCCGTCGGGAAAGTCGCGCAGCAAACGCTGCAGCGCCGCGCGTGCTTCCTCGGGGCGCTGCAACTGCACCAAGCTGTTGCCGAGAATGAACAGCGCGTCTTCCTGCCGGGCCGAGCGCGAGAATTGCAGCACCCGCTGGCAGGCTGCGGCCGCCGCCGCGTAATTCTGCTGTTCATACTGCGCCTTGGCGAGCCAGTAGTGGCAATTGCTGATCAACACATGCGAAGGAAAGATTTCGATCAGCTCGGTGAACTGCTGCACCGCTTTCGCATAGCGCCGGGCATAGATGCTCTGCAAGGCCTGTTCGTAGGCGCCGGCGAAGCTTGCAGGCCGCGATGCGGCTGTACCGGCCGCAGATTTTCCCATTTCGTTGCCGGCAGCCGGACGAGTCGAGGCTTTTGAGGGTGAGGTGCCGGCACGTTTCCGCGGCGCAGAAGAAGCGGTTGCTGCATTGCGGCGCTCAGCCGTTGCCGGCACGCTGCGGGGCGCAGGTGAGGCCGCTGCCACAGGCGCGCGCGCGGCGGCCTCGGCGCGGCTGGTGCGCCGCTGTTCCGTGAATAGATCGGGCACCGCCGGCGTACCGCCTCGGAAAAAGGAAACACCGAAGCGAACACCGATAAAGGCGTCGTGGCGGCCGCTGGCAACCGCGTCGAGATGATCACTCGCCTGAAAATGATAAATCAGGCTGGCGTGCCACAGCATGTGTGCCTGCGGCTGCCAGCGCGCGCCGGCACCAACCAGGAGGTTGCCGGCATGCAAACGCTTTGACCCGGAGACGCGAAAGTTGAGATAACCGGCGCCGGTCAAAAGATAGGGCCGAAACCGCTGCTGACTGGTCAATTCATAATCGAACCACAGCTCGCTGCTCACCATTTGCGTGCGGAGAGAGGTGATCGTGCTGTAGGCGGGATACTTCAGGCTGAGGCGAAATGGCAGGGTGGCATAGCCCAGCGACAAACCCAGGCCGGTGCGCGAGGACAAGCGGTGCTCCAACGAGCCCGCCAGAGCGAGGCCATAGCCGGCTTGCGTAATGCGGCCGGTTGCTGCGGCGCCGGTGGCGGCAGAGATCAACCGGGCCTCGCGTTGAGGGCCGGTGAACCGCTGCGTTCCAAAACTGAAGCCATAGAGCCAGCGGCCGCTGAGTTGCTGGCTGCGGGCAGCCGTCGCGCCCAAAATCAGCGCGGCACAACCGAGGGCTGCGAGCAGGCGGTATTTCGACGTCCTTGTCATTGCACCGATATCATCCTGATGGAGAGAGCTGCGGTAGTGACTCGCGGCCAGCAGACGCAGGAATGTCATGCTGGCCGGAGATCAGACCTTTCAAATCAATTTGGCTAGTCCTACTTCCTCCAGCTCTCGCACTTGAGAGAAAAGGAAGAAAGCGGATCGAAAGAATGCCTGAAACTCCCCTCGCTCGAATGCAGAGGGAAGACGGCGCCTTCAAAGTGAAATTCTTGCATCAAAAGCAGAGAAGTATTGCCGTCTGATCGAGACAACCCAACTGATGCAAATCTTTTCCGTCGGTTGGGTAGTTTCGATCAGTAGGCGGTTTTCTTTGAATCGCGGTTTGTTCGAATTACGGAGTCAGTTTTCCAACGTCACTTTGTCAAGCCTGTGTCTGCGCAAAAACGTTTCAGTCTCGGCTGAGCTGAGGTTTTCCAGATGCCGAGTGTCGCCGATGCAACGGTCATGCCGCGGCAGGAACTCTCTGACCAAAAAGCTGAAATCGTTCCAACCTCGGCTGAGCCAAGGTTTCTAAAACTGCGAGTGGCGTGGCAACTCCGAAAATTCTGATGCAACGGCCAAGCCGTTGCAGGAACACTGCTGCCAAAAAGCTGAAAACGTTCCAACCTCGGCTGAGCCGAGGTTTCTAAAACTGCGAGTGGCGTGGCAACTCTGAAAATTCTGATGCAACGGCCAAGCCGTTGCAGGAGCATCTTCTCGAAAGTCCGCGATTTCGGACGGACACGAGCCAGGCTCAGAGTTTCGCCAGCATTTCCTCCGCAGTACCGACGAATTCGCTGCTGGGATACTCCTGGATCAATTGGTTGAACACGCGGCGCGCTTCCTCGGTGCGATTGAGCTGCAAATAACTGCGCCCCAGCATGAGCAGCGCGTTGTCCTTCTTGAGGGAAAGCGAAGCGCGCAACACCTGGTTGAACGATTCGATCGCCGCCTGATAGCTGCCGAGATTGAAATAAGCCTCCCCGCTCCAATAGTGGCAATGGCTTGCCAGGGCGTGCGTGGGAAAGCGTGATACCAGCATCGCAAAGACTTCGATCGCTTCCTGATACCGTTTCGCGGTCAACAGGCTCAGGCCCTGTTCATAAGCCAGCGAGAAGCTTGCGCTCGAGCCTTTCGCGGCGGTGGCCGGCGTGCCGCCCAGTGGCGGGGCGCTGCGGCCGGCGGAGAGGCCGCCGTTGGCGCTGCCGCTTTGCAGCGATTGCAAACGAAGCGCGCGATCCGACAGGGTTTCCTGCAGCGAGGAAATCTCCCGCTCCTTCAACTCGATGCCCTGGGTCAATTCATCGGCCAATGATTTGAGACGAATGTACTCCTCCATATCCGGCGGCTCGCCGCCGGCGACACCGCCGGACTCCGCACTGCCGCTGCCGGCGCCAAACGGATCCGACTGCGTGTCATCACCAAAGGCCGGATCCTGATCGTTTTCGGAATCAAACGGGGACATGCCTTCCTGGCCGAAGAGATCTTCATCGGGCGTCTGGGCGCGTGGCTGGCCGCCAAAAAGGTACCGCACACCCAACTGACCTTCCACCACCAAAAAGTTGGCGTCCTTCTGGTTGATGTAGGCCTGCAGTTGAATCGGATCAGAGATCTTGATCTTGTTGAGGCCGCTGGTATCCTGGCGGCCCTTGAGAATGCCGTGCAAGCGCGCCAGGCCGGTCAAAGCAAACCGTTCGCTGAGGTGATAATCAACCCCGAGCGCGCCGCTCAGGGAAGGGCTTAAACGGCTGCGGATGCGCTGGCCATTGGCGAAAGTGCTGACGCTGGTGCCGCGCAAATCGCGCACGTCCCAAAAGATGAAGCCGGCGCCGCCATTGACAAACGGTGCGAAGCGCTGGCTCTGGAAGGGGTAATAGTAGATATTGCCGGTGATCGCGATGAGATTGGTCTTAAAGGGAAGGGAATTTCCCGAATTGAACATGCTGCCGGTGCCTTTCCAGGCCCGCACCCAGCCGCCCGCGCCCTCCACGCCCAGGGCGATGCGGTCGGTGAGGGTATAGCGGGTGGAAATCCCCACCCATTGCTCGACGGTCGAGTAATCGACGTTGTCGCCCGCCATCTTGATTGGGCCGCCCAAGATCCCGATGGAATACTGCCCAACGGTACCCTGCGCCCAAGCTCCCGCGGCGGCGACGCCCACCAGCACCAGCGCAGCTCTCAGAATACTTCGCATATAGTTATCTCCATATAGCCTGATGATATGAACCCGGTCCTTGGTATCCCTCACGAAGCCAATTCACGATCATCGCTGGTGGTCATGGTCAGATTTTTTCGCGCAAGGCGACTGCTTGGGCCACAAACTCGCTGCGGGGAAATTCCTGAATGAGACGGTTGAATGCCTGGCGGGCGTCCTCGCGGCGATTGAGCCTGGTGTAACATTGCCCCAGCATCAGCAAGGCGTCGTCCCGCTTCAGGGATTTGGGGAATTCGAGTACGCGCTCGAAGTCGGCGATGGCCGTTTGATAACTTTCGGCGCGGTATTGCGCTTCGCCCCGCCAGTAGTAGCAATTGCTCGCGAGGCTGTGGTTGGGAAACTGGCTGATCAGAATGGAGAATTTCTCCACCGCTTCCGCGTATTGTTTGCGATGAAAGCTGGCGAGCGCGTCTTCGTAGGCGCGCGAGAAGCTGCTGGTGCCGGCGGTTGGCGACGGCAGCGGCGCCGCCGCGGCTTTCGGCTTCTTCTTGATATCTTTTTCCAGGGTCATGGCTTGTTCGCGCTTGGAAACGAGCGCCGTTTGCAGCGAGGAGATTTCGTTCTCCTTGCTGCTGATGGCCTGGTTGATTTCTTCGACCAGCGACTTCAGGCGGATGTATTCCTGCATGTCTGCCTGATCACTGCCGTCGGCGGCCGGCGCGCCTTCCAACTCGGCCAGACGCCCTTCCAAATCGCCCTCGGACTCCAACGCCTCCAGCGGTGATTGCCCGGCCTCGCCTTCATCGAATTGTTCGAGCACGCCGAACGTCTCGTCCAGCGGGCTGTCCATGGCGGTGCGGCCGAGGAATTTGGTGATGCCGAAGCGCGCGCTGGCAAACGTGTCACGTCCGCCTTTCTGGGTGTCGAGGTTCTGGCTGGTGGTGTAATGAAAGGCGCCGTTGATATTCAACGCCACGGTGGGAGAGACCATGTAGCGCAGGCCCGCGCCCATGATCGCAGCGGCGTCATTGAAGCGCTTGGTGGGGGAATTCTGGCCGCGCGGTTTGAAGCCCTCGTAGCTGAAGCCACCGGCGCCCAGCATGACATAGGGATGAACCTTGCCGGTGTTGAGGATCTCATAATCCAGCAGCAGATTGCCGTAAAGCAGCGAAGACTTGAGCGTGAGCGATTGCCGTGCGCCGGTCGAAGTGAAGCCGGCGAAATTGAAGGGCAACGTGGCATAGCCCAGGGTCAGGCCGGCGCCCAAGCGGCTGGAGAAGCGGTTTCCCAGCATGCCTTCGAGGCCGAGGCCCAAACCCGAGCGTTTGTCATAGCTCACCAGTTTCTGCGTGCCCCCGGCAAATCCGAAGAGCAAACCTTTCGGCAGGCTCTGCGCGCTGGCCGCGCCGAAGAAAACGCTGCCGGCAGCGGCGAGAATGAGGCTGAAGCATGTCCGTCTCATGACAACTCTCCTGAGTAGTTTGCGTCCTTGCAGACAGCCGCGGGTCAGGGTTCCGGTTTCGAAACCCTGGTCACTGCATTGGTGGGATCGTGGACGATGCCCAGGAACGGCTGCAACTCAACAGGGATGACTTCCTTGATCGTGATGTTCTGATTTGAGTAAAGGTTATAGGCTTTGACCAGCTCTTCCATTTTGTCCCGCAGCGGGGCGATGGAGCGGTGATCCCGCCCTTGTTCCACTTCACGCCGCAGGGAGATGATGGCGTCGCCGATTTGTTCGAAATAGTAGTTCTGCATGGACTGGCTGATCAAGCCTTCGACCGACGCATCGACGTCCTTCTCTTTGTCCGCCAGCTTCTTCAGGGTATTCTTCAGGTGAAAGAGATTGAGCTCCTTGACGAGCTGCCGTTCGAGGCCGAGGTAGACGAACAGCGCCGGATGCTTCTTGTAATACTCCGTCTTGAGGGCGACGGTTGACAGCAGATACTGTTCGACGAGCGTCCGTTCTTCCTGGGTCAATTTACGATGGCTGGCATAGCGCAAGGCATTGGCGTCGGCATTGTATTCCACTCGTATCATCAAATCGGCAAAAGTGAAATAAAAGAGCTCGTTCATGGTGGTTTCTTTCAGGTGGCAGTGGCGGCCACTCCTTCCTGTTTGAAAGTTTCCCAAGCATGGCGAATGGCCTCCGGCAAGCTGCCCGCCTCCCACTCCGCAGTCAGCACGGCGGCTCCCAGTTTCTGCAACATGACCATCCGAACGGCGCCGGCGGTGGCCTTCTTGTCCCGCGCCATCAGATACTCTAATTCGTCCATAGAAATACCGCCAGAATGTATGCTTAGCGGAATGCTGCGCAAGAATTTCTCAAAGCGGATGAAGTCCGCGGCCGGCAGATAATGTGACGCTCGCGCAATATCTGCCTCCGCCAGCATGCCCAGCCAAACCGCCTCGCCGTGGCGCAGGGACTGGAACGCGGTGGCCGCTTCGAGCGCATGGCCGATGGTGTGTCCAAAATTTAACAAACCGCGCACACCGGCTTCACGCTCATCGCGGCTGACGATGGTGCTCTTGATTTCGCAACTGCGCCGGATGACCTCGACCAGCACCTTGGGGTCGAGTGCGAGAATTGCGGCGAGATTGGCGGCGAGCTCATCAAAATAAACGGCGTCCCAAATTGCGGCGTGCTTGACGATCTCCGCCAGCCCGGCCACCACCTCACGCTGCGGCAGCGTCACCAACGTGGCAGGATCGATGAGCACCAGCCGGGGCTGGTGGATCGCGCCGATCATGTTTTTTCCCAGGCGGTGATTGACACCCACCTTGCCGCCAATGCTGGCGTCCACTTGTGCCAGCAGAGTGGTGGGCGCCTGCACCAACGGAATGCCGCGCATGTAACTGGCAGCGACAAACCCGGCAAGATCGCCGACCACGCCGCCGCCGAGCGCAAGCATCACAGTCTGGCGATCACACTTGAGCTCGAGCATGCGGCTGATGATCTGCTCGAACGTTGCAAGCGTCTTGTGTGCCTCGCCGGCGGGAATGACGATCTTCTCCGCCGCCAGCCCGGCCTGGCGCAGACTGTGGATCACCGGTTCACTGTAGTGAACCTCCACATTCTCATCGGTAACGACTACAAAACGCGAACCAATGCCGCTCTGCAAAATTACATTTCCGCAGGCGGAAAGCAATCCCGCGGCAATGACGATGGGATAGCGGCGGGCTTCCAATTCGACGTGCAGTGTTATCATGGTGATCTGCTTCAGGAAAGGAGGTTAACGCAGGGAAACAAATGACGGTGGGTTTCGCTTGCCAGGCCAACAGCAGCGCGGCAAGATCAGGCAAGGGTCACAGGTGATTGCAAAAGACTCTGAGCCGGACAGCCTTCTCATTCACGAATGAATTCCCTCTCTCCCAGAAGACGTTCTGCGCGGCGGCGCCGGGAAAGACAGAAAGGCCACACCAGGACAATGCCGGCAGCAAATCCGCCGAGATGGGCAAACCACGCCACACCGCCGGCACTGTCATAGGTGAGGCGATACACAATCTGCCAGCCGAGCCAGAGCATCATGTAAATCAACGCCGGCAGGCGCAGCAACACCAGAGGCGCGAAGAAGAGGATGGTGCGGCGGGGATAAAGCACGAGATAGGCGCCCATCACCGCGCTGATGGCGCCGCTTGCGCCGATCATGGGATTTGTGCAGTCGGCCACAGCCAAGACATGAACCATGCCGGCGATCAATCCGCCGAGCAGATAGAAGGCGAAATAGCGCAGGTGTCCCATGGCCACTTCGATATTGTCCCCGAAGATCGCCAGCGACAGCATGTTGAACGCCACGTGCGCCGTGTGAGCGGCGTTGTGCACGAACATGGCGGTGAGCACGCTCAATAAATTCTCCCCTTGTAGAATCTGCTGGGGCACTGCGCCGTATTCCTTGATGAACTGACGGTCTGCGCCGCTGCCCAACAACGCGTTCAGATAAAAAAACACGACCAGGTTCGTGACGATGAACACGTAGTTGATGATCGGCAAGCCGTAGCTGGGATTGTCGTCTTTCAGCGGAATCACGAGGCCTCCCGCGTCCGGATGAAAAAAATGGGTGTAATTCCGCGTGTCAGGATGACAGTGATGGTGGCCATGCTTTTCAGGGCAACGGAACACTCGTGCCGGTGGCGCTAACGCACTCTGAACTGGATTTCCCGCCGTGTCACATTGCCGCACTGATCGCGGGCTTGCACGGCGAGCGCGTGCGTGCCGGGCGCTAGGCTGGTTTTGGGTTGATACCAAATCTGCTTGGCTTCCGGATCATACTCGGCGATCACCTTCACGCCATCGAGCCGGAACTCGAGGCTGCGCTCCGACTCGAAACCGGAGATGCTGTCATCGACCGTGACCACGAATTTTGGACGGCGATCGGTCACGACGCCGCCGGGTGCGGGATAGCGCACGATTACGATCGGCGGCACGTCATCGCGGATCAACGTGTAATCGCGCAGGCTGTAGACCTTCGCCGATACCGTGCGCTCGCGCAGGTTCAGCTTATTGTCGAGAAACTGCCAGCCTTTCTCGCTGCGCGTGGCAACGCCAAGCTGCTCGGGCTTGGCCAGCGAGTCAGGAAAGCCGAGTTCAACCGTGGCGCCGTTGTCCAGCGGCACCTCCTGCGGGGCGACGCGATAGACTGCGCCCAGCGGCCCGGCACTGCTGGGATCCACTTCGACACGGCCGTAGATCGGCCAGTAAACCGAGGTAGAATTGAAATGCACGCGCAGCTTGCCGTCCGCGGCGCGCAGCGTGGCCGTCTGCCGCGGCCGGATGGCAACATTGGCAAAACGTTCCCGCCACCAAGTGTTCTCGCCGGAGGCGCTGCTTGCGGTTGCCTCCAGCGTGACGGAATCAGCGGCGAGATCGGCCAGCGGTACGACGCCCACGTAACGATCGGCCTCCGGCGTGATCAACCGCGGCGTCACCTCGCGATCATTGGCGGTGAGCGTCAACTGCGGCGGTTCGCGCAAAACGCGCGTGGCCGAAATCTCCACGCGCAAAAACTGCGGCTGAAAATCTTTGCGCACGGTGAGTTGAAACGGCGTTGCGCCCGCCGCTGCGGCGTTGGTGGTCAGGTAGAACGGCAGTGAAGGCAGGCCGTTTTGATCCGTGGCCACGAACCGCACCACTGCCGCACCTTGATGATGCACAAAAACATCCGGCTCCTCGGCGGGCACCGGTGCAAACTCCGGCGAAAACGGCGTGCCGGCGTAGGCTTCACCGCCCGTGATTTCCCATGCCAGCGCGCTGTCCGTGGGATCGATCTGGCGGTATACCGCCGCCAACTCACGCCATTGAGTGCCGCCGACCAGAACCGCCGCAGCCACTTCCTTCACTTCGTGCGGCGGGGAGAGTGATTTCACCGTGCAGATGATTCGATTCGGCTGCTGCTCACGCGCCGTCACCGTGATGGTGAACTGCGGCACGACCACCAGCTTGCCGCTCACGGTCCGGGCATTGCCATAGTAGTCTTCGGCCACCACACGAAAATCGTGTTCGCCCAAAGCCAGGCCGGGCGCATCGGCAACTGTGAATGCGGGAGACAGCAAACCATCAGAGTCAGACAAGCCGGCGAGACCGCTGGCAGCCGGCCCGGCGAGCACGGCGCCGGCGTGGGCGTTGAGATGCGTGTAGATGGCCAGCGTATTCGCCGGATCGCGAAAGAGGCGGTGCATGCGGCCCTGGCCTTGTTGATTCAGGGCGAAATCCTGCACCAGTTCGATGAGTTTGTTCTCTTCAAACGAGAGGCGGTCGAATTGTGATTGAAACTGCAGGCTGTCATCGACGAAGAGCTGGTAGCGATAGACGCCGAATTGATTGTGAACGCCGGAAACGCGGTCGAACGCCGCCACCGCCAGGCCGACGCGGCCGGCAACGCGAATCGGCTGTGGAATGACAAAGCGGCCATTGGCGTTGACCGGTCGAAAGACTTGGGGAAGAAAATCGCCGTCGATGAGCGCGCCCGGCGTGAGCGGCGTCACGGCGAGGCCGGTGACCGTGGGCGCCACTTGATCGAGCACGGGGAAATTGCGGCTAAGCGGATTGGTGGGCCGGCCGTGGCGGTCGCGAATCTCGAAATGCAGATGCGGCACACCGATGCCGGTGTCGCCGGTGTAGCCGATGACTTCTCCTTGTTTCACCGGCAGCATGCCGGGACGAAAGGAGACATCGAGGCGAAATTCGCCGGCCGCCTCTTGTTGGCGTTCCGCCACGGCCTGCAGCGCAGTGTTGAAGCGCTCGAGATGTGCATAGACGGCCACTTCGCCGGTATCGAGGCGAAGGTACAGGGCGCGGCCGTAGCCGAACGGTGAGACCACCATGCGCTCGATGTAACCGCTGCGCGTGGCGATTGCCTGATAACCGGTTTTGTTCCACGTTTTGACATCGATGCCGGCATGAAAACGCCGCGGCCGCGATTCGCCGAAAGAAGAAGTGAGATAGCGGCTGGCATTGGTCGGCCAGACATACTCCTGCGCCCAGCCGCTGCCGGCGAGCATCGTCAAACCCAAAGTTAGAAGCATTTTCATGAATACATCTTCCTGCCCAGAAGTTGGCTCAATTCCCGTGGCTCGTCGGTGATGATGCCGTCCACGCCGAGTTCAATCAATGGACGAAACTGCCTGCGATCATTGGCGCCCCACACCAGCAAATACAGCCCACGCTCACGCGCGGCGCGCAGGAAACGGGCGCTGAGCGCCTTGAAGTGCACATGCAAACCCTTCACGCCGGTGACGCGGCTGACCGGCGGACCGGTGCGGCCGTGCAGGCGATGCCCGGTCAGGATCAGGCCGGTGGGCACCTCGGGCGCGAGCGCGGCCAGCTTGCGCAGAATCAGCGGATTGAAAGAAGACAGGACGCACTTGTGGGCCGTATCGTAGCGATAGAGCAGCTCGATGAGCCCCGCGAGTTTGCGCGTCTGAATGTTGGACATGGCCTTGACTTCGATGTTCATCAACAAGCGGCCGTGCCCCATTTCCAGCACATCTGCCAGGGTGGGAACCGGCTCGCTGCGAAAAGCCTCGCCGAACTTGATGCCGGCATCGAGGCGGCGGAGCTTTTCGAGCGAAGTCATGCGGATGTAGCCGCGGCCGTTGGTGGTCCGGCTCAAGCGCTGGTCGTGAAAAACCACCCAGTCGTGTGAGCGGCACAGGCGCACGTCGAACTCGATGCCGTCGGCGCCGTGTGCCAGCGCAGTGGTAAAAGCGGCCAGGGTGTTTTCCGGGGCACAAGTGCGCGCCCCCCGATGCGCGATGTTCAGCGGCCGGCCTTCGCGCAGGCGGTGCAGAAACAAATTCTTCATGGAAGTCAAAGATAGCAGCACGCGACAAAAATACAATCAGAAACTTGCCCGGTTTTGATCGAGGCCGCGCAAAATTTCGGCGAGGCGTTGCGCCTGACGCTGGCGCGAGAATTCCAGGGGCGCGGCCGGTGCCGGGCTTGCCTCGGCTGCGCAAAACTCCTTGTAGAAGGCCAGCAGCGCCCGAGCAATGGCATCGAGCGCTTCGAAGTCGCAATGCCGGCTGCGCGCGTGCTGCAACAGAAAGTGCACGCCTTCAATCTTTTCGCCGATCAGCAGGATCGGTTTGCCGGCGGCGAGATATTCAAAAGTTTTGCTGGGAATGATGGTCGGGCCGGTGCCGGGATTGGCAAGAAACACCAGCACATCCGCGGCCTGCATTTCAGCAACGGCCTGCGCGTGCGGCAGATAGCCGGCGAGATCCACGAAGTCGTGCAGCCCCGCTGCCGCAATCCACTGGGGCAGGCAGCCGGTCAAGTCAGCGCCGACCAGGCGCAGGCGCACCGCCTGCGGCGTCAGCCCGGCGGTGTCGATAAAGGCGCGAAAGCCGGCCAGCAGCGGCCGCGGATCTTGTATCTGTGACAGGGCGCCGACATAGGAAACCTGAAAGCGATGGTCGTTGCGCTTCACCATCGGCGCGAAATCTTCGTGATCATAACCGTGCGGCAGGAAATGCGTGGTTTCCGGCGCGCGCTTGCCGGTTTGCTGCAACTGCACGGCGAGGCTCTGAGAGACCGCGGTCACCGCGTCTGCCGAGCGCACAATCACCTTCTCCAAAAAATTCTGCAGCGCGCGATGCAACCTGGTCGGCGCCTGGGGAAACTCCTCGCGCAGCCAGGTGTCGCGAAAATCACTGACCCAAACGACTTTTTGAAAACGCGCGAGCAACCAGCCGACGAAATGGCAGGAATGCGGCGGGCCGGACGTGACGACGTAGCGAATGCCCTGGCGCCGCACTTCACGCCGCGCGCGCCACCACGCAAACGGCAGCCACAGCACGCGCGGATCAGGCAGCAAGAACCAATACAGCAAACCTCCCATGCCACCGCGACCGGAGGGGCGCGGCGCCGCACCGCCACCTAACAAATGCAACACGCGCGCCGGATCAAGCGAGCCGGTGCGCAGAATCGTGGTTTCCGGTATCTCAGCCAGCAAGCTGGGATCAGAAGCATAATAGGCAACCGGCTTGACCGTGACCACGCTGACTTGCCACCCCTCGCGCGCAAGATACTTGCACCATTTGGCTACGCGCAAGGTGCCGGCCATGCCCAACGGCGGAAAGTAGTAGGCAAGAAAGAGTACGTGCGGCTTGCGGTCATTAGACGCGGCCGCCGGTTTCTTGGGGGTTGATTTTTTCTGCAACACTTTTATCCTTTTCGATGACCCTGGCGGTCGGCCGGCGGGCCACCACCCGTTTGAACGCCCGCCACTCCTGCGGCTCGAAGAATCCCACTGCCGCCAGCGCGAGCGGAAAGAGCAGCAGCAAACCGGCGCGCCACCACAAGCCCGGCGCGGCCAGCGCATGCACCCCGTAAAGCACAGCCGTCACCAGCACGATTTTGGCGAGGCGCATGCGTTCGTACGCGATAAAGTACAGCCGTTGCGAAATCAAGTAGGACAGCAGCGTCATCACAGCGTAGGCAGCCACCGTGGCCCAGGCCGCGCCGGCCATGCCGAAAAGCGGAATGAGCAAGAGATTGGCGCCCGCGTTGACGAACAGGCTGGCGCCGGTGATGAGGGGAAAATAGGCCGTCTTCTCCTGCAGCGTGATGCCGGCCAGAAAATTTTGCGCCACGCCATAGAGCCAGTAGGCGAGCATCACGATCGGCACGATGAACATGCCGCTCCAATACGCTTCGCCGAACAAATGAAACGAGCCCAAGCGCAGGCGCACGATCTCATCGAGAAAAAGACTCATGGCAAGAAAGATCACGGCGCAAACGAACATGAAATACGTCAACACGCGGGCAAACACGGCTTTCGCGCCGGCGTCCTCGGCGGTGTTCATGAAAAATGGCACCCAGGCAAAGCGGAAAGCGGTGACGAGCAGGCTCATCAACAAACCCAGGCGGTAGCCGGCGCTGTAGATGCCGACCGTCTGCAGATCCGTCAGCAGGCGGAGCAAGAAGCGGTCAAGCTGATCGATGGCGACCACCGCCAGCGTCGAGGGCAGGAAGGGCAATCCGAAACGCAGCAGTGTGATCAGCGTGCTTCGGTCGAGGGCGGGCATGAGATGGCGCAGGGTGAGCGGCAGCACCAGCGCGCAGGACAGCAGCGCAGCGATCAAATTGGCTTCGAAGATGCCGGCCAAGCCGCGGCCGAGGTTGATGAGGAAAATGTAATTGAGCAGGAAGCTCAGCGCGACGTTGGCAAAGCGTTGTGCGATGAACGGTACGGAACGCTCTTCCGCGCGCAAAAGTAAAAGAGGCAAAAACGCGAGGGCATCGCAGAACAGGCTGGCAGCAGCCAAGCGCACCAAGTGCGAATAGCCCGGCCGTTCGAACAGCCATTCGGCGATGGGCCGGGCGCCGGCCCACGCCGCGAGGGAAAGAAACGCAGCCACCAGGGTGATCGACCAAAACGCGGTGGCGAAGATGCGGCGCTTGTCCGCGGGGGTGCGGGCCAGGATGTAGTATCGCAGAAACGCCGAATCCAGGCCAAAGCCGTAGAGAATCGTCATCACCGCCATGCTGGAGAACAGCAGGCTGGCCATGCCGTAAAGATCGCTGGCCAAAACATTGGTGTGCAAAGGAATGAGCAGAAAGCCCAGGGAGCGGGCCAGCACGTGCCCGAGGCCATAAACGAGGGAGTGTTGCGTCAGCCTTTTGATGCTGGAGAACATGAGCGGAGCGCCGCAGCCCTGTCGATTTTACCGAACCATTCGCATCGGATAATTCACCCGGAGGAAAACAACGCCACCAGATTGCGGGCGCAATGTATCACCAGACAATTCCCGATTCAAGCGAATTCTCGAACCCAGACCGTCGGACCAACGCAGAGGTGACGCATATGATCCAAGCTCATGGTCGCAGAAAACTGAATCAGGAAGACTTGCGGTTCGTCGTCGCAACGCTGGGCCGCGCCGGCGAAAGGGAGGCCACGCTGCTCGAACTGCTGGCCGACCCGGATACCCGCGACGCGATGCTCGACCATCCCGTCCTCTTCGCCAAGCTGCGGGAAAAACGCCCAACCCCGCCGATTTCGATGTTTCTCTACTTCTATCTGCTCGGCCGGCAGGCGCTCAAGGAACACGGCATCGATGATCGCGCCACCACCGATTACCTCGCCAGCCTGCTGGCGGAGTTTGCACAGGGCAATCGCGCCTATCGCGTGCATCCGCAGGCGAAGAAGGAATATCACTATCTCGTCGATCTGATGAATGATCTGCTTTCTGCCAGCACCGAGGAGGCGTTCTATCTGCGCAGCCATCTGGGCAACTATGCGTTGTTCCTGACCGGTGTTTTTCCCGCCTTCATCTATCATCGCGCCAAGTATCATCCCCCCTCGCCCGACTTTTCGTACTATGAACAAGTCGGCAGCAGCAGTTTCCACCTCGCCGCGCAACACGCCATGGCGGAACGCTACCGTCTGAGCGGCATACTCGATTTGCTGGGCCGCGAATTCCGCAACGTGCGGCTGGCGCTCAATCATCTCGCCGATAATTATCTGCAGTTGGACCGCAATTCGGGCGCGACCGACAAGGTCATGCGCCGCGTCGATCATTTCATCGACCGGCAGCGCGGCAACTGAGCCGCGCGGTCGGGCCGCCCGCCCGCAGCGGTGAGTCACAGACGGAGGCCGGTTCACCCGAGGCGGCGAATCGAAAAATCGAATTCGAATTCCGCGCGCCGGGCAGGGAGAATTCATTGCGATCGGAATGATTGCAAAGTTTTACCTGCAAAATGCCGGGGAAGAGGAAGAAGATTATTTGGAGCGAGTGGCGGGATCAGAAGGAAGCACATCGGACTTCGTGCAGTCCATGTGCGCGGAGAACGAGAGAACGGACTGCTCTTCTGTAACCGTGATTTCGCCGTCCTGCCCAGTTGGGCATTGCTCCAACCCGTGAGTCTATTTGCTTTAATGGCGACCCACCTGGGCTTGGGACTGCAAAAGACTGTGGTTCAGGCGCCAGTGCGCTCGCCGTTGGTCGCAGCGATCATGTTACGCACGCGCTCTTTCAGCGCTTCCACCAGGAAGGGTTTGGCCAGGAACTCGGTGCGCGGCGTGCGCAACGCAGCTTCGATTTTCTCGGCGTCACGGAAGCCGGTGAGCAACAGCACCGGAATGTGGGCGATTCGGGCATCGGCACGAATGGCCTGCAAAGTGTCGAGGCCGTTCATCTCCGGCATCACGACGTCCATCACGATCAAATCCGGCAGCTCGCGGCGAATAATCTCCAGGCCTTCCCGGCCATTGCCCGCTTCCACGATTTCATAATGTTCACGGCGCAGGGCATGACGAATGAGATGCCGGATCGGCGCTTCATCGTCAATCGTGATAATTTTTATGGGCGGCGCCGCCGATAAACTGGGGTTGGGGCTGTCGGTCACACTCACGTTTTCCTCGTCCCTGAATCTACCATTGCCGGGCCTGCGGGGAGCAGGCTCATCTCCATGCGAATCACGCTACCCCTAGTCAGGAACAACAGGCGATACGATTCTCACACTGGTTTCGAAAAGCTCACGGGCATGCAACACCGCCCCCAGCTTTCTTTCGGCCTCTTGCCGATCGCGGCATTCCTCGGGATCGATCATGCTGACCCAACTGCGATTTTGCGCCAACCATCTTGCCGCAATCTCGACTTCAGGCGCCGGCGTACCGGTTGTGGCTGTAGCCGCCTCATCCCAAAACGCTGTCAGCAATTGCTGCAGGCGTTTGCCGGGTTTGTGCCGCGCCGGCAACGCTGCGCGCCGCAGACCTTGCGGCGAAAGTAAATAGACGACAACGCGTTCACGGCCGGCAGTGCCCGTCGGCCGCTTGATCGGTACGATGAATATACCTCTCTTTTTTTCCGGTTGCGTAGCCGCCGCGTGAATCCGCTGTTGGCGGTTGAGCGCGGGTTTGATCCGGCGAATCAACGCATTCTCGCGCAGCAGGGCATCCAGTTCGGTTTCGGTGACTTCGAAATGCAATTGCCGCAGTTGCGCCTGCTGCTGCTGCAGCTTGCGATCTTCCGGTGTGGGCTGGCGAAAATAGGTTTGCAGCCGGTTGCGCAAATTCGCCGCCTTGCCCACGTAGATCACGCGACCGGCATCATTCTTCATCAGATACACGCCCGGCGCCTCGGGCAACTGCGCCACGAATTGCTCATCAAAATCGAACCCGCCAAAATTGACACGCGCGGGCCGGCGCGCCAGCTCGGCGAGTTGTTCCCAGTCTGTCATGCCCCGGGTTCGGCCGCGCTCGAGCAGATGCGCCACAATCTCACTCTCTGCGCTCAGACGATGGCTCAGTCCCTCCTGCCAGCTCGGATTTCCACTCAACTCGGCATGCAGGGCAGGCAGCTTGGGCGGGCGCGGCAATTGCAGGAGCTGGCGCGCCAGGCGCGCCAGTGAAATCGTGGTCAACGGCAGGAAAGGCTGCCGGGCCATTGCCGCGATGCGGCCGAGTGCCAGCAGCGCGGGGCGCGGATTCCATGAGATGAGAACCGCCTGCTGCAGCAGACCCGACCATTGCTGCCAAAACGCCGCGGCCGTGATGATGGGCAAGTCGGTCGCCGCGGCACTGCCGTCTTGCACCACGCAACAAACGGCGCTTTCCCGCAATTCACCTTCTCGCAAAGAACCGAGACCGATCACGATGGCGTTGGCGCGCTTGATCTCAGCCGGCCGCATCGGTGTTTCCACCAGACCGGCCGGCGGTGACGGCGCCGGTGCCGGCGAGGCGACGAGGTGCCAGTTGCCCAAGCCATCACTCACCACCTGCGGATCATCGTTCAGCAGCGCGGCCAGCAACTGGTCCGCCTGCGCCGGGCCGGCACTGCGCAGGTGCAAGAGCGCACGCGCGATGGCAACGCCGGAGGCTTGTCCGCCGCATTGCTTCAGAAAGGCATGAATTCGGTCTCGCATTGCAGGTGCGCCACTCTTCGACCGGCCGGCTGCCGGCAATGAAACAAAAAGGGCGTTTCCACTCGCGAGGCCGCAACGTCCCGCTGCTACCGTTCCGTTGCTGCTGCGCCAGAGGAGAACGCCCATCATACACTATCGTGCTTGTCATGCCCAACTCCTGCGTCGTGGTCATGCCGCCCTCGCGACTCACGGCGGAGCGCAAGGCCCTCCCGCTTTACACCCAAAGATCAACGCCACCCCACCGCACAGGCAAGTTGAGAAACGCGGCGTTAAAATAGACCAGGGGTCGAAGAAAGTCAAGCGAAAATTCCGGCGTCGGCGCCGTCGGCACGCCACCCGAATGAATGTTGTTCACTGTCCCTGTCGGCCTCTCCTGTCATTGCGCGCCGAGCCATCTTTCTTTCAACTCGTGTGCTGCCGCAGCCGCGGACTCGAGCGGCACGATCTCATAGGTGAAGCCGCGGCCCGGCCGGTAAGTCCCGGTGCGTTCGAGCAGGCGGCCGCGCCGGTCGCATAGAAAATTGATCGGCGCGCCGCTGGCGAGATCATCAAACAAGTATTCCCAATTTGCCGCAAAGGCCTCCCGCTGATTGACCGCGAGAATCTTGTCGCCACGATCGAGACCGGCCTCGTCAGCCACGCTGCCGCGCGCCACCTCCTCCACCACTAGTTCGCCGCCCTCCTGCCAGGTCAGTCCGACGTCAGCCGGCCGGCGGTGTTCCAGAATTTTGAGTTGCAAGCCGGCATGCTGCAAAAAGCGGTTGTAATCCACCGGTTCGGTGCCGCGCACGAAAGCCGAGAAGAAGTCATCGAGCTTTGCGCCCGCGGTTTCCTCCGCCGCCTGTTGGAATTCTGCCGCGGTATAGCCTCGACCCTGCAGGTAATAGCTTTCGGGCTGGCTCACATAGAAGCGGTCATAGAGCGCGGCAAAAACCTCGTCGAGCGAGCGCCGGTTGTTGCTGCGTTGCCGGATTTCCAGATCCAGCAGCATGCCGAGCACGGCGCCGTGATTGTAGTACGAAGTGAAATGTTGCCTGACGCGGTTGTCATCCAACGGCGGCGGCGTGCGCAAAAACAACCAGGTCAGCATGCTGGTCATCTCCGCTGATTCCTGCCGCGCACCGGGATGCTGTTCGTAGCCGGCGATTTCCGCGGCCATCTTCGCGAGAAACTCGCGTTCCTGGTAAAAGCCCATGCGCTGCAAGATCAGGGGCGCATAGTAGCTGGTCAGGCCTTCGGCGATCCACAGATTCTTGCTGTAGACTTCGCGGCTGTAGTCAAAGGGGCCCAGACCCGCGGGGCGGATGCGCTTGACATTCCACGTGTGAAAGAATTCGTGCGCCGCCAGCAACAACAGGCGTTCGTAGTCGCGATCCGAGGCGTTTGCGCTCATGTCGGACAGTTCGTGCGTGACGACAAGCTGGGCGGAGTTGAGATGCTCCATGCCGTCGCCGCCGGCGAGCGCGGGCGCAAAATGGCAGAGAAACCAGTAGTGCTCGTAGGGCAAGCCGCGGCGCAGAACGCGTTCCGCGGTTTGAACGATGGCCTGCAGATCGCGCACAAACGGCTCGAGGTTGTTTTCGCGGCCGTCGTTGTGCACCACCACGAAGTGTTTCTTGCCGAGCAGCTCGAATTCGCGCTGATGAAACTTTCCCATCTCCACCGGGCTGTCGATCAACACATCATAGTTCGGCGCGAAGTAGGTGTTGGCCGCGGCCGCGCGCGGCAGGCCGGTCGCCACCTGCCAGCCCGCCGGCGGCGCCAACACGAGCGTGATAGGCAAATGTTTGTAGGCAACCGCGTACATGAAAACCGGAGCGCCATTGAGATTAACATGTTCTTCATTGGCCTGGCTGAAAGTGCCCGACAAGGTGTTGGCAAAGACGCGGTAGCGCAGCTCGCAACGCCGCGCTTTGCCTTGGTGCAGCCGCCAGGTCTGTTTGTCCAGGCGCTCCACGGCCAGCGGATTTCCCTGGCCGTCGGTCGCGCGCACGGCCGTAACGTTTTTGGCGAAATCGTAGATCACATACCGGCCCGGTGACCAGGCCGGCATGGCAAAATCTAGCGCTGTTTCGGCAAAATCTTCAACCGTGATGGCAATGTCGAGGAAATGATGCCGGCGGTCGGTGACCTCAACGGTGTAACGCAAAGTTGGTGTTGCTGCAGCAGGGACAACGAGGGTGAGCGCCATAAGCATCCATCGCGTTAGTGACATGGTGTCTCCGTCAACAGGTCCGCATACGAGCCGGAAATCAAATCGGCGGCACGCACGCCGAAGGCTTGCAGCAGCCGCAGCGCTTCAGCCTCTGCCACCGCCACCTGGCTTTCATCGCCGGCCACGGCTTCGACTTCCACGAATTCGCCCAAACCTTCCACCTGGTCCAGATGAATGCGAATGCTGCCGCCCGGCAGCGGCAGCAAATGAAGCTCGCGGCGCTTCGCCACCACCACCCGAATGCCCAACGCCTCCTGCAGCACGCGCTTCATCCGGCCGGCGTCAGCAACCGGCGCGAGGAAATAGTCGCTGCGTTTCACTGCCGGCAGATCAGGTCGGTGATAAAAGATCAGTTGGCATTCGGCAGTCGGCGGCGCGTCCGCCGGCATGGTGTGTGTGATCTCACGCAGCTTCAGGCGGCCGGCGGCAACATTGAAATAGGTATCGCGTTGCTGAAGAACGCCGACAAAGGTTGCCGAAAGCGAATGCAACACGGCCATCATCGTCGCCCGGTCGTGCCAGCGCGCCTTGAATTCCAGGTTGATCATGTTGCTCCGTTTTGCGGTGGGCATGACACCGGTTGCCAACTGCTGCACGCAGCAGGCTGTGGATCAAGCCGACGTTGTTCAGATGGCACGGCAAGAAGGTGATTGGCGGATGGCCGATCCCTCAGGAGGCTTCGGCGGCTGGTGACGAGGGCGCCTCGGTCTTGGGGAGGGCCGGACGCGGCCGAGGCGGCACCACCCGCTTCCGCCATTCCGTCAGCGTGGCCGGGCCGAAGAGTTTGAGGTATTTTTCATAGAATTGCTGGCGTTCCTGCGCGAGATGGGCGAACACTTTCTCATAGCCTTCCAACAGCAGGCCGGCGAAAGTCTGTTGCTGCAGCGACGCGTAGCGCTCGTGCACCAGCGCGATGAAAACGTCACGGTCGTGCAAATCGCCCAGCACGGTTTGCAGTTTCTTGAAGAAGCTCAGATTCTCGGCCACGCCCTCACCGGCCGCGAAACCGAGCACTTCCAGGGCGTAGCGCAGCTTCTTCACGGCGATACGCAGATTGTGCAAGCCCTCCACGTGATCTTCACCGGTGATGGCGGCGCGCACCTTGAACACTTCCTGCAGGCGCTGCAACAGCAGCGTGCGGGCCAGCCGGCCGGCGGTGCGTGGACCACGGCGCCGGCCGGGCGACACTTGCGCGAGCTTTTGAAACGCGGCTTCGAACGCTGCCGGCAATTCCGCCGCCTTGACCTTGTTGCTCAGACGTTCCTGCATGCGTTCACGTTCTCGGCGTTGTTGTTTCACCAAACGACGGAGCAGATCTTCGAGCGCGAAGCGCGCCACCAACTCCGGCGCGCGGCCATGCTGCTCCGAAAAAAACGCCACCGCCACATCGGCATTGCGCGCCGCGCCCAGCGTGCGAGTGACTTGCCGCACGCGGCCGTACAACCGGTCATACTGCCGCTCCGGAAAACAAAAGGCAAAGATCTCCAGCGCCTCGCGCAGCCGCCGCGACCACACGCGCATGTCATGCAGCGCCTCGATATCCTCGCCGCGGCGCGTGCCCTCTTCGCAGCGTGCCATTTCAACGGCACGCTCGAGAATGAGCTGGCGGGCGCAAACCAGCGGCGGCGTGTCAGCGTCGAGCGCGACCGGCGCAAAGGATACCACCCGCGCGTTGAGGGAAGGGGGACGATTCATCATGTGCTCTTGAGAATGCCCGGGACAGGCGGACTACCGCCACGGGAACGATGCCAGTGTTCCGGCCACTGCAAACCAGGGTTCTTCGCACAGCGCAGAAGAATTCTGCAACAGCCTGGGCTCAGCTCAGGCTGAACCTGGCTCGGACACCGGCAATCTAACAAAAAAAATGGCGGAAGCCAAGACTGGGAGCAGAATTCGCCGCAGGCCGCGACGGCATGTGGTGGGTCAAGGATTCGGCCGGCGGGGTCAGGGAACGCGACTTCAATTCACAGGTGCCGAGCCGGTCGCGCGATTGCCTTGATAGACCAGCTTGAACGCATCGGCAACCACCGGGCCGTTGGCTTGGTTGGTGATGGTGAGGGCAGCCTCACCGCCGCGCTCGAAGCGAAAGATGCCGAGCGAATTCCAACGGCCGGAGGCGCGGCTTTGATCGACGAACACGGTTTTCTCACCGCCGGCGAAACGAATATGATGCGGCACGTTCTCGCCCTCTTTCGCGGAGGCGACCGACTTGCCGTATTGGCCGTGCCATTCGAAAACTTCATAGTCGCCGGAGACGCCGATGCCCGGCCGGTAAATTGCGCGCGCCTCGCCGTTGCCCGGCGCGGCAGTACGAAAGCCGTACAAGTTTTGCCAGGTCGCGCAACGCAAAGTGTAGAAGTCGAAGCCATCATCGCATTGCGGCGTCCAGTCCCCGATGAATTCCGTGTTGCGGCTGCCCGCGCTCGTGCTGCTGTGGGAATCATCGAGCACGATATCGGTCACGACGGTGCGCGGCTCGCGGGTGAGCAAGATGGCATCGCCGACAATCATCGTGGCCTGGCCGGCGGCCTCGAATTCATGGCCTTTGAGCTGTACCGCCGTGAACGGCTGGCCGTTGTTGCAGTCCGGATCTTGCCCGCCTTGAAAGCGATAGTAAGGTCCATTGTAGCCGTTCAATGATTGCAGATCCTCATCCTCGACTTCCACCAATCCGCCGGTGACATTGACAATCACCGCGCCTGCATCGAAGAAGCGCACCCAAATGTGATCGCGCAAGCGCTGCACTTCGCTGGTGGGATAGCCGATTTTCACCGCCAGCTCGTCATAGTATTGATTGTAGTAATGCTCGCCGGATTCGAGATCTTCATACTCGAAATACCAGTCGAAGCACATGGCCACGCCCAGCAGAAAACGCGCGTGCTGAAAATAGTTCCGCGAAGGCGAGGGTTTGCGCGGGTCACGGCCTTCCGGATTGCCGTTCAGCAGCGAAACCACCGGCTTGTGCGCGCGATTCATCAGCGTGCGGTAGGTGGTGAAGAAGAAATTCTGATCGAAGATGCCGCTGGTATGCTCCGACACCATGCCGTTGGTTTCCTCCCAGCCGAAGCCGTGCGCCGTGCCGGAGTTGAGCAGAATGATCTGGTTCGGCCCCAGGCGCTCGCGCAGTTTGCGCAGCAGCTCGTCGATGCCGGCCTGCCAGTGTGCGATCACCCAGGTTTTACCCTTGCCATGTTCATCGAGATCATTTTGCCCGTTGCGGTCGAGGTCAATGTCAGGAATATCCCGGCCCGGCCCGAGCTGGTAAGTCAAATGCTCACGGCCGTAGATGCCGTCGGTCGAGACGCCGGCAAACACGGTGTGATCGACTTCTCGGGTGAGAAAATCGAGCAGAAAGTCGACATAGCGCCGGCCCTGTACCTGCGGGCAGAGATCGGAAAAATCCGAGAACCAGGAATCTTCACCATAAAGCTGAATGCGGCGGCCGCGGGAATCAACCGCAAACCAGGCCGTTTGAAAGCCGGGAATCTCGTTGCCCTTGTTCCAGTCCTTGGCCGGTAGCAGCATCACGTTGGGATTGAGTTTCTTGATGCGGCGGCCCCAGGCCGGGTCGTCATTGCGCGTCATCACCAGGTCGAATTTGGCATACCATTCGTCCGGCGCGCCGCCCCACTGAAAAATCGCGGTGCGGGGATAGGGATGATGTGCCACCGTCGCCGAAGTCGCCGAGGAATGGTTCTGGCCGTGGCGCGCTGCAATCTCCATCAACATCAGGATTTCGTCGACTTCCTTGTAGGTTAGGCGGCGATCCTGAATGTGGGAGACCAGTGTCGCGGCGAGTTGCTGCAAATCATACTTCGTAATCTCGTCGCGTGCAGCGGCGTTGACGAAGGCATCCAGCGTGGTGACGAATTTTTCCTTGTTGTTGGTGACGTAACCGTCTGGGAAGTAGCGAAAAAGCTCATAGAACAAATCACCCGCCACCCAGCCCACGGCGACTTGCAGGTACTTGTCGCGATTCAGCCAAAAATAAGCCGTGACGCTGCCGACGAGCAGCAATGCGAGCAGGGCGCCCGTCAGCAGGCCGCGCAGCCACGTGCGGCGCTTGATCAGGCCCACTTCCATCGCCAGGAGTTTTTGATACTTGCCTTCGTCCATGTTGTCACTCGATGATGAAAAGAAACCGGCCACCGTCACCGCGCTGTGCCGCGCGCAAGCGAAGCCGCGCAACGGCGTTGGCAACGTGGTGGCCAGGCAAGAGAAATTGGAGGCCTGGCGACGGTCAATCGTACGCCAGAAGCAGCGCTCGTTGGACAGCGCGGCGAGGCGAAATCAACGTTGCGCCTTGCGGGCAAACAGCGTGTCGAGTGTTTCCTCGAATGAAGCGATTTGCTGCTGCAACGTGAAACGGTTCTCCACCGTGGCACGGGCGTTCTTGCCGAGCTGGTTGAGGCGCGTCCGGTCGTGCAAGACCTGCAGCAGGGCGTCACGCAAAGGCGCAACTTCTCCCGGCGGCACCAGAAAGCCATTCTCACCGGGCTTCACCAACTCCGGAACGCCGCCGACACGCGTGGCAATCACCGGCTTGCGGCAAGCCATGGCTTCCAGCAACACGTTGGGCAGGCCTTCACCCGGCAAGGAGGGCAGCACGAAGAGGTCCACGGCATTCACCCATTGCGCCACGTCCGGCCGCACGCCCATGAAGAAAACACGGTTCTGCAACTGCCGCGCAGCGACCTGTGCCTGTAATTCGGCGCGCAGCGAGCCGTCACCAACGAACACAAGATGCGCGTCGGGAAATTGCGGGGCGAGCGGAGCGAACGCGTCGATCAAATAGCGATGCCCTTTCCAGGGTTCCAGGCGCGCGACCGTGCCGATCAAAAAGCTCCGCGGGCTGACGCCGATTTCCCGGCGCTTGGCCAGCACGCGGTCATGACCATTGGGATGAAATTGTTCGAGATCGACGCCGTAGTGAATGACGCGAATCTTGCTCGCGGGAATGCCGCGCCGCCGCACGAGCGACTGCTTTACTTCATGCGAAACCGCCACGATCAAATCAGCGCAGGCCATCGCCAGCCGGTAACCGCCGCGGCGCTGTAGGTTGTTGTGATAGGGATCGCCCTCGTGCGACACGGTTTCCCAGGAGAGAATGGCGGGGACGCCGGCCATCTTGGCGGCGGTGGTGCCGATGACATCGGCCCAAAACAATGTGGTTTGCACGATGTCGATCCGGCGTTCTTTCATCAGATGGTAAAGGCGAAAGAAGGGCTGCGGATCAAACGCCCAGCGCCGGCAATAGTCAAAAATCTCGATGCCGAGCTTTTCGAACTGGGGCCGCAGCGGGCCGCCCGGCCCCACGGTGGCGAGCAGGATCTCATACTTGTTGCGATCCAGCCGCTCGATCAATTCCCACAATTTGTTCTCGGCGCCGCCCATGCGAAAGCCATCCACCACTTGCAGCACGCGCAGACGCCGGGGTTGCTTGTCGGTGTTCATCTTCCTCAAACCAAACTGGTCCAGCCAAACCGCCGTGCGCGATTGCCCGGCGGCCGTCGGACGTCATCAAGCGAAATCACGCGGCCGGCTACCGGCCGGCAGCCTACAAACGTACGTAGTCGTGAAACACGGATTCCAGCAGCGCTTGATTGCCTTCGGGATGGCCGTTCTTTTCCTTTTCCTGAAAGTATTCCCAAATGTGGCGGATGATCTGGTCGAGCTTCACGGTCGGCTCGTAACCGATCAGCCGTTTGATTTTGGTGAGATCCGGCATGCGGCGCTGCATGTCTTCGAAGCCGGCTTCATAGGCTTCGGCGTAGGGCACTTTCACGATCTCGGAGCTGCTGCCAATGATGGTCTTGACCCGTTCGGCGAGTTCCAGAATGGTCACTTCTTCATTGCTGCCGATGTTGAAAATCTGGCCGACGGCCTGCGGATGGCTGGCCAGCGCAATCAACGCCTGCACCACGTCGCCGACGTAGCCGAAACAACGCGATTGCGTGCCGTCGCCATACACGCGCAACGGTTTGTTGTGCATTGCCGCCTGCACGAAGCGCGGCACCACCATGCCGTATTGCCCGGTCTGGCGCGGCCCGACGGTGTTGAACAGCCGCACGATCACCACCGGCAGTTTCATCTCTTTGAAATAGGCCAGCGCCAGAAACTCGTCGATGGCTTTGGAGCAGGAATAGCTCCAGCGGCTCTTGGTGGTGGGGCCGAGAATGCGGTCGTCTTCCTCGCTGAAGGGAACCTTGTTGCTCTTGCCGTAGACTTCGGAAGTCGAAGTGATCAACACTTTTTTCTTGTAGCGATTGGCGGTCTTCAGCACGATCTCGGTGCCGAGCACGCAGCGTTCAATCACTTCCACCGGCCGGTTGACGATCAGCTCGACGCCGACCGCGGAAGCGAGATGAAAAATGAGATCACATTCGCTCACCAGCCGGTCCATCACCGCCTCGTTCATGATGGTCTCGATGGCGAAATGGAAATTGGGGAAGGCGCGGACGTGCGCGATGTTCTCCAGCTTGCCGGTGGAGAGATCATCGATGATGGTAACGTTGTGGCCGCGCTGCAACAACGCGTCGGTGAGATGCGACCCGATGAATCCTGCTCCACCCGTAATCAGAATCTTCATGACTGCCTTTGCTCCTTCATGGTTTGCCCGACAATAGTTTCCAATTCACTCCACTTCCCTGCTCCGCCGGCGGCTGCCGGCGGAAGGCCTCAACTGCCGGCGTGGCGCCGGCGCTGCAAGACCTCCTCGAACACCTCCAGCATGCGGCCCGCCATGTGTTCCCACGTCCATTTCGCCAGCACGTCGCGCCGCGCCTGCTCGCCGATCTGCCGGCGCTTCTCCTCGGAGTCCACCAGCGCCAACACTTTTTCGATCAGCTCGCCGGCGCGTTCGGGATCGAAGAGCAGGCCGTTCTTGCCCTCCTCGATGATCTCCGCCACCTGCCCCACGCGGGTGGCCACCGTGGCCTTGCCGGAAGCCATGTATTCGAAAATTTTCACTGACGAGGGATACCAAAAATCCAATTTGGGATAAGGCGCCAGCACGATGTCCATGCAGGAGAGATAGCGCGGCACTTCGCTGTGGGGTACCGTGCCCGGCAGCACGACCCGCGGCGCGTAGCCGTTGGTGTGCAACTGCTCTTGAAAAAATTCCTTGTTCTTGCCGCCGCCCACCAACAAGAAGCTGACGTTGGGCCGGTGGGAGAGCACATGCCGCGCCATGCCGATGAGATTCTCGATGCCGCTCCAGCCGAACAACGAACCCACCCAGCCGACGACCGTGCGGTTTTCCAGTCCCAGCTCGCGCGCCAAGGCCTGGTCTTTGGGCCGCGGCACGAACTTGTTGGCATCGACGGCGTTGGGAATCACGTGGATTTTTTCGCGCGGAATGCCGCGCTCGCTGTAGTAGTCGGCGAGAATGTTCGAAATCGCGATGATGGCATCGGCGCCGCGCAAGTTGGCCATTTCGATCGTCATCGCCAAATCGCCGAGATGCACGAAGTCCCGGCCGTAGAAATTCATGTGTTCATGCGTGGGCGGACAATCGGCCTCGATCACCAGCGGCAGATTCAGCCGGCGCGCCAGCCACAGCGCCGAGAAGGTGTAGAGCTCGAGACGATTCAGCAGAATATCGGGCCGACGGCGGGTGAGAATCCGGTGTTCCTGCCAAAGATACTTCGCGTTGACCAGCACGCGCTTGGGTTCGTGCAGATATTTTTGCAGCAGCGGCTTCAACAGCCGCTCCTTGGCCTGCTGCGCCACGTTGGTGTGCGGCGCCGGCTGCGGCACACGCCACTCCAGATGGGTGGTGTGTCCGAGGCGTTGCATCGCCGCCAAGAATTCCCTGGCCTTGATCGCCGAGCCGGCGGAAATGCCGTCAATATCCCAAAGGTAGCTGAAGTATGTGATGACCATAAGATGCCGTCAACTTCGCCACAAAAGGCGCTTGACTTTGCCCAACTGCCGTCGCGTGAAATAGTAGTAGCCCAATCCCTGCTGCATTTTGAACCGGAATTGCGTGAACGAATCCTGCCACAAGATCTCGGTGCGGCCGATCGCAAAGGGGCTGACCGGGCCGTCGGCATAGAACGGCGGACCGCCGCAGGCGCCGCGATAGCCGGCCGCGGCCACGGCCGCCATCACTTGCGGGTTGAAGCCGGCAAAGGGATAACAGAAAAAATCCACCGGCCGGCCCAGCTTGTCCGCCAGCAGCGCGCGCGAATGCGAGACTTCCTGCCAGACCTGGCCGGCGTCGAGCGTGGTCAAGTTTACGTGCGCCAGGCCGTGGGATTGAAAGCTCCAGCCGTGTGCCTGCATTTCGCGAATTTCCTGCCAAGACATGAAGCTGTGCCGGCTCTCCGGCGGCGGCGCGGCAGCGGTGCGCATGAGATTGGCAGCCAGAAAAATCGTGCCGGTGAAATTGAATTTGGCCATCACCGGAAAGGCGCGGCTGTAGTTGCAGAAATAGCCGTCGTCGAAAGTGATGACCAGCGCCTTTTCCGGCACCGCCCGGCCCTGGGCATAGTAATCCAATAGCGCGTGCAAATCGATCGTGCGATACCCGGCGCCCGCCAGCCACGCCATCTGCTCGGCAAAATGTGCGGGCGCGACACAGAAGCGGCGCCAGTTCTTGTCGGCCTCGCCATCGATGCGATGATAGAGCAGAACGGGAAGGCGTTGCTTGTGAGAATGATCAGCAGGCACGGTCGTTCCGGAAAACGCCACGGTCATCCTGCCACAGCGGAGGAATGCAGCCGAAATTCGGGAGAGGTGGCCAAACCATGAAGAGATTCCTTGCCTGACAGACCGGGACACAGATTCATTTCAAGAAGCGGGAGGCGAGCGCCCAATCCTGCTTGGAAAATACGCCGACCGCCCACACCGCCAGCAAGTATATGAAAAACGCCAGTGGCATCAAAAACCAAATTTGGATCCTGGCAAAAAACAGCAAGGCGGCCGCCATGCAAGCGGCAGCCGCCACCAGCTTGAGTCCTCCCTGCCAGAGCGGCTTGCTTTCGAACCGGATCACCTGCCGGAAAACGAACGGCACTTGCAGCGCCACATACACGAAGATGGCGCCCAGCGCCGCCCAGGTCGCGCCCATATAGCCAAAGCGCGTGATCAACATCCAGTTCAGCACGAGATTGGCCAGCATGCTGATGGCATTGACCTGCAGATCATAGCGCTGGTTGTTGCTGGCGACCAGGGCGTAGGCAAAAATCTGCGAGGCCGCGTAAGGCACCACCACCCAGATGAGCACGCGCAACACCGGCGCGGCCGCCGCGAATTTTTCGCCATAAATGAGGGCGATGATCGGATCCGCCAGCAGCGAGAGTGCCAGCGCCACCGGCACGGTGAGCACGAGCAAAAGCTGCAGGCCCTTCTTGCACGCCAACTCGAACGGGTTGGCATCTGCGCCGGGGGCCGCGCGGCCGGCCCGGTAATAGTTCGAGATGATGGGAAAGAGAGAGTTGACGAAGCTGTCCACCACCACCAGTGCCAGCATTAGAAAGCGATAGGCGGCGCTGTACAACCCGACTTCCTCCATGCCCCGAATTTTGGAAAGCAGCGAGACGTCGACTTTCCAGTAAACCGTGACACAGACCATGGTCATGGCGAACACACGCGCCTGGCTCACCATGCTCTTCGCGAAGGCGCGATCAAACCGGAATCGCCCGGCCGGCTGCGCCGGTGCGAGCAGCCGATGGAGATAGAAAAAGTAAAAGAGGGCGCGGCCGAACCGGCACGCCACAAACACCCACACCAGCGCCAGCAAGCCGAAACCCTGCGCCAGCGCCAGCAAGCTGAAGATCACGCGCAGGGCATTTTCAAGCACGGCGCTGTATCCCACCACATGCAACCGTTCGAGGCCGGCGAGCACGCCTTCGCAGACCTCCGCCCAAGCTGCGGCCAGCAACGACAAGCTGACGATCACCGTCGCCCACAACACCAGCGCGCCGTACTGCAAGCCGGCCGTGAGCGCGATGAGCAGCAGCATGCTGAGCAGCGAGAACGGCACCACCGTCAGACTGGCGTGCCAGAGGTGGCGCCAGGCCTGCTCTTGCTGCTGCGCCACGTTGCGGGTCAGCAGGTTCTTCAGGCCGAAGGCCGAGATGATTTGAAAGATCGCCTGATAGTTGAACACGGTGGCATAGGCGCCCAGCCCCTCGACCTGCAACGTCCGGCTGATCGTCACGATCAAGTAGAATGACAACACCGGCTGCAGCGCATTCGCGAGGATCAGCACGGAGGTGTTGCGAAAAAATCGTTGCAGGGTGGACATGTCCGTTTCACGAGAATGTTGCCCGGCCGGCCCGCCGGCGGTTGCGCCACGGGCCCGGCGCAGGCGGAGAATTCCGCACAGCCGGGAAAGGCGGGAATCCTTCAGTTCTGATTCTGGCCCTTGACCAGGAAGGGGCCGATCGCCAGGTAATCGAGGTGGCCAAGCTGGAACGCGCGAATCGCGTCGGACGGCGAGCAGACAATCGGTTCCTCGTGCATATTGAAGCTGGTGTTGACCACGCTCGGAATGCCGGAAAGCTTGAAATACTCCTGCACGATGCGATAGTAGCTGGGATTGGTCTTTTCGTCGATCAGTTGCGGCCGCGCGGTATTGTCCACGTGCACGGCAGCCGGCGATTTGGTGCGCATGAAGTCGGTACAGTCGAAGGTGATGGTCATGAAGCGCGCCGGAAATTCGGCGCCGCTGAGATTTTTGTAGCAGCGGTGCGCTTCTTCCATCAAGGTGACCGGCGCGAACGGCATGAATTCGGTGCGTTTCAGGCGCTCATTCAGCCATTTGTTTACCGCGGGATCGACCGCGGGATACAGGATCGAGCGGTTGCCGAGCGCGCGCGGGCCATACTCCATTGCGCCGTTGAAGCGCGCCACCACTTTGTTTTGCATGAGCAGCTCGGCGATCTTGACTTCGATGTCCTTGTGATATTCGAAGGGCACGCCCTTGTCACGCAAGGCTTTTTCCATCTGCTTCTCGGTGTAATTCGGGCCGAGATAAGCGTGCGGCAGGGCGCTGCCGCGCGAGCCGTTTTGGTTGATGTCGTAATAGAGCGCGCCGCCGGCGCAGACACCGCCATCTCCCATGTTGGGGAAGATGTAGATGCGCTTCACGCCCGGCACTTCGAACACCCGCTGGTTCAATTTCACATTCGCGAAAATGCCGCCCGCCAGGCAGATGTTGTCGATCTGGAATTGCGCCATCGCATTGCGCACCAGGGTGGTCACCACTTCTTCGAAGCGGCGTTGAAACGCGGCAGCAATGTCTTCGCGTTTGTAGTTGGCGACCAGCCGGCTCATCATGCTGCTTTTGGCAAAGGGCATTTTTTTGTGCCAGATTTTTCCCATCATGCCGGGCGCATGCACGTCCAGCCCTTCGCACACCAGCATGCCCTTGATTTCATCATACACCGGCGACTGCGGATTGCCGAACGCCGCCAGGCCCAAAATCTTGCCCTCGTGCCGGCCGCCGCGAAAGCCGAGCCAGTTGGTCAGACTTTGATAATAGTGCCCGAGCGAATTGGGATAGTAGCAGCGATGCACCGGCGTCATCTTCTTGCCTGCGCCGACGCAGATCATCGTGGACACGAAATCGCCCCAGGCATCGCCGGTGATCACGATCGCTTTTTCGAAACCGCTGGTGTAATAGGCAGAGGCGGCATGCGTGACGTGATGCTCGACGCGGTGAAGCTGGGCATGCGGAAACATTTCACGCAAACGCTTTTCATAGCGGCGATACAACACTGCCATGCGCGGGTAGGTCTTCATCAGCAGGCTGCCGGACATGGCGACTTGCCGCACGCGATCGCCGAACTTCAGCTCACCGTTGGCGCCGGCAAAGACGCTTTGGGGATATTTCGGAAACAGGTTTTTGAAAATGTCCTCGCCCTTGCGCAGTTCCGGAATCACGACATGCTTGATCTCTTCGGGCGGCACGCCGGCGATCTCCATCACGGCTTGCATGGAGCGCGTCGGGAATTGCGTGTCCATTTTGATGCGCGACAGGCGCTCCTCACTGATTGCGGCCAGCATTCGTCCATCTTTGACGATGACAGCGCCGGTGTCGTGACCTTGGGTGATGGATAATACGGCCATACGTCCTCCTGGTTAAGCAGCACTTCCGAGTCCAACATCTATCATCAAATCCATGCTGCCACGCGCCGCCGCGATTTTCAGCGTGGCACTTCCGCCCCGGCGGCTACTCCACCCGCGCCTGCGGCTGCCGGCGCACCTCGAATTTCTCGCCGAACATCACCACGAAATCGAGGGTGAAGCCGCACAGATGATTGCGCCGGATGAGGTAATGATCAATGCCCGCCGCGCGCAGCAATTCCTGCACGTCGCGCAGCGAAAGCAGAAACATGTAATCGCCCGCGGCCCAGCCTTTTCCCACCCAATGCAGATATCGTTCAAAGGCCGGCCTGGGCAGCAAGTGCAGCAACGGTGTGCGGGTGTGAACTTCCACCGGGAAAAACCGGTTCGGCGTCGTCACAAAAGCGTTGCGCGCCACCCGCCGGATTTCCTTGAGAAAAAGTATCTGCCGATCGCGGTTGCCGACGTGTTCGAGCACGGCGTTCGACCAGCACAAATCGAAGCTCTGATCCGGAAACGGAAATTCGCGGCCGTCATACACCAGCGCGCGCACCGCCGGATAGCGCTCGCGGAACTTCCGATAGGGATCGATGCCCAGCACCGTCAGGTTGCCAGGGTGCGGATAGAGCCGCTCGAGCAGGTTGTCGGTTTCGCTGAATTCATCTTCCGCCGCGCCCACGTCGAGTATTTGCGTGGTGGCGTCCGGCGAAAAAACCTGCATGAAATAATCGAATTTCTTGCGCCGGTTTTGGCCGCTCAAACAGTACGCGAGTTTGTTCTTCCAATCAGCCATCGGGCACAACTGCAGAGGTTGAGAGTTCGTGATCAATTGCCGATTCTGACGTTGCGCGGGGGCGCCGGCGCCGGATCATAGTTCGGCGGCGGGGTGCCGCCACCGTAGACGAACTTGATCGCGTCGGCGATCACCGGGCCGTTGGCCTTGTTGGTAATGGTGACGGAATGATCCCGGCCGCGGGTGAAAGTGAACTTGCCGAGCGAGTTCCATTGCCCGGAATTGCTGCGCTGATTCACCAGCACGGTTTTTTCGCCGCCATCATGACGAATGACGTAGGGCACATTGTCGCCCTCGGCCACGGCGTCGCTCGAGCTGCCCAATTGCCCGTGCCATTCGAAGACTTCGTATTCGCCGGAGAGGCCGAGGTTCGGCCGATAGACCGCACGGGCCTCACCACCGCCGGCCTCCGCACGGCGATGCGTCAGCAGATTCATCCAGGGCGCGCAGCGCAGGGTGTAATGGTTGATGCCGTTGCGGCAGTCTTCGATGCGTGCCCAATTGCCGATGAATTCCGTGTTGGCGCCGCCGGCGGTGGTGCTGCCGGGTGAATCATCGAGAATGATATCGGCCACCACCACCCGCGGAGAGCGCGTCAGCAGAATGCCGTCGCCGGCGATCATCTTGTCCCCGCCATACGCGATGACGATATGCCCTTGCAGCGCCACCTGGCTGAATTGCCCGCCATTGTTGAAATCCGGATCCTGGCCGCCGCGAAAACGATAGTACGGCCCGTTGTAGCCGCTCAGCCCGCGCAAGTCCGCGTCGCTCACCGTCACGTCGCTGCCGGTGACATTGGTGATCACCGCACCGTCGTCGAAGAAACGCACCCACACGTCACCGCGAATCTTGTGCGGGCCGCTGGTGGGATAGCCGACTTTCACCGCAAACTCGTCGTAATACTGGTTGTAGTAATGCTCACCGGACTCAAGATCTTCATACTCAAAGTACCAGTCGAAACACATCGCCACACCCAGCATGAACCGCTGGTGGCGATAGTACGTTTTCGAGGGACTGGCACGCTCCTGATCGCGGCCTTCCGGGTTGGCGTTCAACAAGGACACCACCGGCTGGTGGGCGCGATTCATCAGATTGCGATACGTGGTGAAGAAAAAATTCGGATCGAACACGCCGCTGGTGTGTTCCGACACCATGCCGTTGGTCACTTCCCAGCCCCAGCCGTGCGTGGTACCGGAATTGAGCAGGATGATCTGATTCGGACCTAGCCGGCGGCGCAGTTCGGCCAGCAGGTAATCGATGCCCGCCTGCCAATGGCTGATCACCCAACTGCTGCCCTTGCCGGCTTCATTCAAATCATTCTGGCCATTGCGGTCGAGATCGATATCGGGAATGGAGCGGCCGGAACCCAGATTGTAGGTCATATGCTCGCGGCCATAGATGCCGTCGGTCGCCACACCGTCGAACACCGAGTGATCGATGGCAGTCGTCAAATAGTCCACCAAGAAATCGACATAGCGCTTGCCATTGACGCGCGGACAAAGATCGGAAAAGTCCGTGAACCAGGAGTCGCTGCCATACAACTCGAGGCGGCCGCCGTTCGAGGTGGCAACGAACCATTGCTGCGCAAAACCGGGAATCTCATTGCCCTTGTTCCAGTCCTTGGCAGGCAACAACATCACGTTGGGATTGATGCGCTTGACACGGCGCGCCCAATCCGGCCGGTCGTTGCGGCTCATCACCAGATCAAACTTGGCATACCATTCATCCGGTGCACCCTCCCATTGAAACAGAGCGGTGCGGGGATAGGGATGATTGCGGGTTTGGCTGCGGCTCAGCATTGGCACAAAAATCAAAACCATGACCATCACACACGTCCTGTGCCACTTCACTGCTTGCATGCTTGACTCCTCCAATTTGAGTCCTTTGAGAATCTCCTTCATTCGCGTTTGCTGATCTCGCCCTCGCGGCCGCTGCAATTCCGGCGACTGATTTTCGCACAGTTCTTGCCTCACCCCTCTGCCGTGAAGTTATGACAAAGTCCGTACCAAAATGTCAGCAAAACAGAGATTCATACCGGCAATGCCGGATGGCTGCGTGCGCTTCAGCCCGCGACCACGACAACGCCGGCGGTGTTGCGCGGCTCCGCTCACACTTCCGCCCACGGTGTTTCGCAGTAAATGCCTGGATTCAAAGAACAAAACCGGCGGGATCGCAAGTCTTGTGCTGCAGTGGCCGCGCATTGTGCCGGCTGCGGCCGCGCCTCGCCGGTTCGCACTCAGTGCAGCAAACGCTGATAAACCGCGTGTATGCGTTGATAATGTACTTCAGGATCGAATTCCCGCTCGGCGGTAGCGCGTGCCGCCCGGCTCATTTCTTTCAATTTTGTCTCATCCCGAAGCAGAGCATGTATCAACTGTGTTAACGTCACGTCATCTTTGGCGTCGAACAGGCGGCCGTTGAGGCCGTCGGTAATCAACTCCGGCATGCCGCCCAGCCGCGTCGCAATCACGGGCTTGCCCAGCGAAAACGATTCATAGATCACCAGCGGCGAGTTGTCATACCATTCGCTCGGCACCACCACGAATTTCGCCCGCCCCACCAGCGTCACCAATCCCCGCGCGCCGCGGTTTCCCAGAAACTCGACGTTGGCAAGGCCATGCGTCGCGGCGAATTGTTCGAGCACCGGCCGCTGCGGTCCGTCCCCGATGATCAGCAGCTTCGAAGTCTTCACCTTTTGCATCGCGCGCAGCAGCGTCAGGATTCCCTTTTCCTCCGAGAGGCGGCCGTAGTAAACGAAATAATCCTCGCTGTCGGGTGAATAGGGAAAATCCGCCATTTCGATGGTGTAGAATTGCTGCCACACGCGTTGCGCCGCCACGCCGCTTTGCAGCAGCTTCTCGCCGAGAAAGCGGCTGGGCACGTGAAACAAGCGAATGACATCATAGATCTTCATCCACTTGTGCAAGTAGGATTCGGCCGCCACCATGGCGCTGGCGGCGAGTGAATCCTTGTGGCAGCGTTCGAGCACGGCATGATAGAAACAGCCGTTCACGCATTTCTCACAAATACGATTCTCCCGCATCACCAGCAGGCGATAGCTCGGGCAGACCAGTTTGTATTGATGGCAGGTCTGCAACACCGGGATACCGTGGCGCTGAAACACGTGCAGAATTGAAGGCGAGATTTGGTGATCGATCATGTGCAGATGCACGAGATCCGGCTTCACTTGATCGACCAGGCGCTCGACCCTGGCCTTGGCCTCGGTGGAATAAAGCATGCGCCCGAAGATTCGCGGCGCGGCCGTGAGGCGGCGCAGCCCGGCGTGGCCGTTGTACTCGATGTTGGAGACAAAATGCTCTGACCAGGCCGAGGGAAAATTGTCGGGATGCTGCATCGCGAAGGGAATCACTTCATGGCCGTGGCGCTCGAGCACGCGTTTGAGCTCGAAGAAATAGCGCTCGGCGCCGCCCTTGATGAAGTGATATTTGTCGATCATCAAAATCTTCATGGCGAGGGCGTACTCACCGCTTTGTCGGCCAACGGTTCGCCGCCGGGCGGGGCCGGCGCGGCCTGCGGCTGGAGTGCATCCGCTCGAAAGAGCGCGGCGGAGTCGGTGGTGCGCTTGAATTCCCGCACCAATACGAGCGCAAAGCGCTGTTGCGCCAGTTCTCTTTCGAAATCGTTGGCCGCCAGAAAATAGGCTTGCGGATGCCGGCTGGCGTCGGGCCAATCGGCAGCGGAATGGATTTGCAGATCTTCACGGTCGAGCACGCGCAGCATGTTGAGCTTGTCTTGCGCGTTCATGATTTTGACGCGGCGGGCGCGCTCGCGCAGCGAGATATGGCGCCGGTCAAACCGCGTCAATCCCAATTCCTCCTCGGAGAACTCATAGAGCTGCGCACCGGCCGGCAGCTCGCGCTGCAGGTACTGCATCAACTCCTGAAAATTTTGATTGGAATCAATCGCGATCTGCACGACTTCAAACGGTTCGGACAGCGCCGGCGCACGGCCGGAGAGCACAACCGCCAGCGGCACCGCCAACAACAAGGTGCCGCCGGCAAGCGCCGGTACCCGGCGGCGCGGCAAGCTGAAATGCCGGTGCCACAACCACACCAACGGCTCGGAGAGTCGCACGAGCAACACCCCCAGCGCCAGCGCAAACGCAAAACCGGATTCCAGCAAGTAGCCGTTGTGATAGTACTTGGCGGAGAGAAAGCAAATGATCGAGGCCCCGGCCCAGGCAATCGGCATGCGCACCTGGGCATCGCAGACGAACAGATAAATGCAGCAGAACACCAGCCAGTAGATGGCCAGTGGTTGCAACGCCATTACCGTGACGGTGATGATCAGCGTGAGCGGCAGCCAGAGCCACGCGATTCCTTCAACGCGCAGCCGGGCGCTCGCCTGCCGGGCGAAATGATGCCAAACGCCGCCGCCGATCAGCGTGAGCAACAGCAACCCGGTGACGCCGCTGGTGAGCAGGCCGCCGTAATAGAAGAAACGTTCGCGCAGAAAGGCGATGATCGCCGCGACGTTCGCGCCTTCCGCCAGCACCGAACCTTCGCTGGTCTGCGGCGAAAGCGAGATGAGATAGAAGCCGGGCACGAGCAGCAGCAGCGCCGGCCAGTTCTTGCGCAGAAATGCCAGGCGCTGTCCGCGCTGCCCCAGCCATTCGGCCACCAAGATCGCAATCATCAACACCGGCGTGGTTTGCCGGCCCATGGCCGGCACCAAAAACAGCAACATCCCCAGGAGCGACCGCCCGCGTTGCCGCTGCAAATAGTCCCAGAAGAAGTAGAGCAGCGGCAATTGATAGAAGAAAGAAACTTGAATGGTGAGATGATAGAGATTGTACATCGTGCCGTAGAAGGCGGCCATCAATGCCAGGCAGCTCCACACCGCGACGGCCAGGCCCCAGCGCTGCTCCGCGATCCGGAAGAGAAAATAGACTGCAATCATGAACAGCACGCCGCCGACCACATAGTAAGGCCCGGGCATCGTGCCGAACAGTCCCCACAGTCCCTTGATGTAGAGATAGATGAACGGCCGCCAGTATGGCCCCATCCCGGGGTATTTGTCGAAGCCGTTGACTACGGGATCAGGCGACAGCGCATGGTAGAACGGCGCAGTGAATTCCTTGGCCCACAGCAGCAGGGCGGAGTCATCGTGGCGAAAATACAACTGGGCACCGATCAGCGGAATGCTGAGGAAAGGGAAAAGCGCCAGCGCCAGCCACAGCAGGCGGGCCTTGCCCGCCGCGGCCGCAGGTGCCGCCGGCGAGAGATTGTGTTGATGACGTTTCATGAAGTTGCGAGCGCCGTCTGTTTCTTCTGCGCCAAGACTGCCTGTTTTTGTTTGAACAGCACCACGCGTTTCAACCGGCTGACGCTGTACAGCAGAGCCAGCAACAGCCAGAAGTAGGATTGCACGCCGTAATTGATCCAAAAATCCGGGCCGACCCAGGAAGCCAGACTGAAGCCCAGCAGGCTGGCGAGCGCGCCGCGAGCATAATTCGCGGCGTACAGCACCGCCGATCGGCTCACGGCCCAAATCTCCCGGAAGATTTCCAGGAGAAACCACAGAAAGCAGGCCAAACCGAGCAGGCCGGTTTCCGCGGCAATCAGCATGTAGACGTTGTGCACGAAAATGACCGAGGCATGGAAGCGGTCATTGTTGTAGCCCACGCCGACAATGGGATTTTGCATGATCAGCGGAATGGTTTCCTCGATCTGCTGGCCCCGGCCTTCGAGCTGACCTTCCGCGTCGTCCTGGAAAACGCGATCGTAGATTTTCGGCGCAAACTTGATCGACAGCAAGCCGCCGAGCAAAAAAGCCAGCGCCAGCAGATTCGACATCACCCGCCGGATCTTCACCCCGCGGTTGGTGAAATCCACCGCCAGCATGATCAGCAGGCCGAAAATCAATCCGCCCCACGAGCCGCGATTGTAGGTGGCGAGCAGCGCCACGAAGCCGATGCCGAAGGTGGCAAAGCCATAAGTGATCCACTTCACATTGCGCTCCGCCATGGCGGCGATGAGGTAGCGCGCCACGATCGGCAGCATGAGCAGGAAGAACATGCCCAGATGGTTGGGATGGAAAAACGTGCCTTTCGCCCGCCACCACATGTAGGATTGATAATGATCGATGATGCCGATTTTGAAGAAGGGAATTTTGTATTGCAGCAACCCGAGCACGCCCTGCACCAGCACCGCAGCCATGAGACAGCCGACGTAGTAGCGGATGTCGCCGGGCGTCTTCACCGTGCGCAACACCGCAAAGAACATGATGAGATCAAAACTGAACAGGACGAACGTAGCGCGCGCCATCTCGGCGTCAATGGCTTTGCTGACCGCCAGCGCAGAGAACAGCAGCAGCCCGAGCCACGGCCACAGCACGCGCGGCTTGGGGTGGGGCAGGTCACGCCGGGGTTCGATGAACGACTGGATCAACAAGGCGAGAAAAGCCAGGTAACTGAGGGTGACGCCGGCGCCGAAGAAGGTCAGCAGCATCTCGATCTGGAAGCCGGCGGTCACCGTGCCATACGCCAACAGGAAACGGCGGCGATTGGGCGCGACCACATAGCCGACGATCAACACCAAGGCGCAGAGCACGACAACGACGATCTTGGACTTGAACAGAAAAGGTTCCATCTCACCCTTCAGTTGCAGGCAATGCCAGATAAAGTGTCACGTTTGTGCATCGGTCGCTGACTCAGCAAAACTCAATCCAACTTTTGGGGAGGTGGGGCGCGAAGCAGGGATATGCTGGCGAGCGTACGGCGATAATATTTTCAAATGATTACATCGACAACACCTGTTCACGAACAAAGGCTTCTGCTTGCGCAAGGCAGACGGCGCAAGCTAAACTGACCACTCACGAACGCTTGTTTCAACGTGGAACTTTCGCGACGGCGCTCACTGAGCTGCCAAACGGCCGGCGGATAAACTGACCCAGCCGTTCCTCCAACCGAATCAAGCAGGTGAACCAGACGTTGAGCAGGCCGTGATTGAGGGAGAGATCCGAGCTGGCCGCCGCCGCTTCACGGCGACCGCTGCGCCAAAGGCGGCGAACCAGCACGAGAGCGGGCAGAAAGATCAGATAGCGATACTCCAGCCGCAGAATCTCAAAACCGGCAGCTTGGAGTTTTTGCTGCAGGCTGCGGGCGGTGTAGCGCCGCTGTGTCGCCACCGCCTGGTCATGCTCGCCGCGCAGCCACTCGTACGCCGGCAGATTAAGCAGCAGGAGGCCTCCCGGCTTCAGCGTCCGCCGCATTTCCGCGAGTGCCGCTGCCTCTTGCTCATCAGGCAACAGATACAGCACATCCGAGCTGATGACGGCATCAAAACTGCAGTCGGGAACCGGCAGCTTCACCACCGAGGCGCAGCACAATTTGCCGCGCAATTGCTCGCGGCCGGCGGCGAACTGCAATCCGGCAAGGGCCAAATCAAATCCCACCGAACGGTAGCGCAGCGCCTGCAGCAGCGCCAGGGTGGCGCCGGTGCCGCAGCCGGCGTCCAACACGCGGCTGCCGGCGGGAAGGTGCCGGCGCAGATTGGCTGCGATCCATGCCCGCAGTGCGCGATACCACCAGTGTAAACTCTCCGCCTCGAACATGCGGCGGTACTCGTGGGGGAGCATGAGGGTGGAGGAAGTCGACATGCTGAATCCTCATGAGGCCGCGGAGAAGGTCAGTGTTTTTGATGGAACTCCTGCATGCCGGCCGCGACGAATTCGAGCTCTTCTGATTGCATCTCGGGATAGAGCGGCAGCGAGACGATTTCGCGCGCGGCCTGCTCGGCTTCCGGCAGGGAGCCGGCCGCGAGATTGAGATCGCGATACGCTTCCTGCAGATGCACCGGCACGGGATAGTGAATGATGGTCTGCACGCCGCGCTCCGCCAGAAACGCACAGAGCTGATCGCGCTGCGGCGTGCGTACCACGTAAAGATGAAAGACATGCCGGCCGTAGGGCGCGCGCTGCGGCAGCCGCAGAGGCAGGCCTTGCAGCAGCGCATCATAGCGCTGCGCCAGTTCCTGCCGGCGCGCGTTCCAATGATCGAGGTGCGGCAGCTTCGTGCGCAAGATTGCGGCTTGCAGCTCGTCCAACCGGCTGTTGAAACCTTTGGAAAGGTGATGATAGCGCCGGGTCTGGCCGTAGTTGCGCAACAAACGCAACCGCTCGGCGATTTCGGGCTGATCCGTGCAGACGAATCCGGCGTCGCCGTAGGCGCCCAGGTTCTTGCTGGGATAAAAGCTGAAGCAGCCCACGTCCCCGCAGGTTCCGGCCTTGCGAAGTCCGTAGGTGGCGCCGTGCGCCTGGCAGGCATCTTCCACCACCCGCAGATTGTGCCGCCGCGCGATTTCCAGCAGTGGCGCGAGATCAGCGGTCTGGCCGTAAAGATGCACCGGCAGCAACACTTTCGTGCGCGCGGTGATCGCGGCCTCCACCTGCGCCACGTTCATGGTGAAGGTGACGGGATCGATATCCACCAACACCGGCGTGGCATTGGCGAAGGAAATGGCGGAAATGGTGGGCACCGCGGTGTTGGGCACGGTGATGACTTCATCGCCGGGTTGCACGCCGCAAGCCAGCAAGGCCAGGTGCAGCGCTTCGGTGCCGGAGCCGACGCCCACGCCGTGGCGTGCGCCGAGATAGGCGGCAAACTCCTGCTCGAATGCCTGCAATTCCTCGCCTAAAATGAACCAGGCGCGGTTGCACACACGCGCCAGGGCTGCTTCAATCTCGGTCTTCAGCGCCGCATGCTGGCGCGCCATGTCAAGAAAGGGAACATTCATCCTTGGGCCAGTAATGTTGTTTGTATTTGCGAAAATAGTCGACCGTGCGCTCCAAGCCTTCGCGCAATCTCACCTGCGGCTCCCAGCCCAGCAGGCTGCGGAGCTTCTCGTAGTTGCCGTAATAATCGCCGATGTCGATGCGCTTCTTTTCTTCGGGGAAGGGCACGATTTCATAAGAGCCGCTGCCGGTGATTTCGAGGAGCATCTCGACGAAGCGCAGCAGGCTGAACACCTCCAGGCCGCCGAGGTTGAAGGCTTCGCCGTTGGCGCGATCATCGGCGGCGGCGAGCAGGAAGGCGTCGACCACGTCTTCCACGTAGTTGTAGTCCCGGCGCTGCTTGCCGTCGCCGAAAATTTTAATGCACTCGCCGTTGATCGCCTGGCGGATGAACACGCCGATGAACCCCTGGCGGTTGTGCTTCATCAACATGCGCGGGCCGTACGTGTTGGTCAGCCGCAGCGAGCAGGCGCGGATGCCATACACGTTGTTGTAGAGCAGGTGATACATTTCGCCCGCGATTTTGTTGATGCCGTTGACGTCGGCGGGAATCATGAGATGGCGTTCGTCCACCGGCAGATACTGCGGCTTGCCGTACTGCTGGCGCGTGCCGGCAAAGACGATCTTCACGGCGGGATTGAACCGCCGGCAGGCTTCGAGAATCGACAACTGGCTGATGCAGTTGATCTCCAGGTCATTGTAGGGATTTTCCATGCTGTCGATGTGGCTGACCTGGCCGGCGAGGTTGAAGATGTAATGCTGGCCGCGCACGAGATAATTCATGGTCGGGCGGGTGCGCACATCCGCGATGTTGATGCGCAGGCGGTCTTCATAGCCGTGCAGGTTGAAGAGGTTGCCGCCGTAGTCGTCGATCAGCGAATCGACCACGGTCACGCGCGCCCCGGCGGTCGCCAGGCGAATCGCGAGGTTGGACCCTATAAATCCCAGCCCTCCAGTGATCATGACATTCTTGTCATGAAACGGCTTCGTGAGGTCTTGCATGAACCGGCTGTCGGGATAAGGATTCCTTCTTGATGACGAGCCGCCACCAAAGCTGGGTGAGGTCGAGTCCGACGCGCGCAATGCGGCGAAACCGGAAGAACGTCGATTTGCCGCTGGCGCGATGAAAGTGGGTGACCGGCACTTCGGCGAAGCGGCAGCCGGCATCGTGCATCTTTTTGATCATCTCGACACAGATGACGCCGCTGCTGTGCTCAAGATGAATCTTCTCGAAGATGCTGCGCCGCATTAGGCGAAAGTCGCAATCGACGTCGCGAATGGTGAAACCGAAGGCCAACTTGGTGACGGTGTGATAGAACCGGCCGATGACGATGCGATACCAGGGATCGTGCCGCTTGATCTTGTAGCCGTTGACGATGTCGATGCCCGAGCGCATGGCGGCCGCCAGCTTCTTGAGCTCGCGTACGTCATATTGCGCATCGCCGTCGGTATAGAAGACGAATTCCTTGGTGGCGGCGGCAAAACCGCTTTTCAGCGCACCACCGTACCCGCGATTCTTTTTGTGGTGGACGACGCGAATCTGCGGGAAGTTCTTCTCCAGAAAGTTGAGAACTTCGACGGTGCTCTCGCCGCTGCCGTCATTGACGAGAATGACTTCGTAGTCGCTGGTGATCTGCTCGGCAGTGGCGATTGCCAAAGCAGCCATGCTCCCAATCGTTCCCCAGTCGTTGTAGACCGGAAAGAAGATCGACAGACTGATGCCGTTCGTGCTGTGTTCCATGGGGAGAGCGGAGTGTTGGTCATGGCTCAGCTCTGATAGGTCATGAAAATTCCCGCACTCATCAATCCAACCCCGATCCACCGTGTGACCGTCATTTGTTCGTCGAATAGCCACCATGAGAGCACCAGAATGAGAATGTAGCTCAGCGTCGTGGCAATGGGAAAGGCCAGGCTGAGTTCGAAGCGCGACACCACAAAGATCCACAGTGCCGCACTGACGCCCGCGCTCAACACCCAGCCGAGCAGGTAGGGGTTGAATGCCAAGCCTAACACTGTCGCCCACAATTGGCTGGGGTCGAAGGTCAGGCGCTGGGCGGCGGTCGCCTTCTTCAACAGTAATTGCCCAATAATCGTCGCGGCGATCGAGATCAGAAAGATGAGGTTTGCGGAGGTTTTGCTCATTTCACCTTCAGAGCGTGATTAATGAAATTGCAGCGCAAGCGTCGGAACGGTAACTTAAGAAACAACTGCTGCTTGCCCTGGCAATTACCGACAGTTTCACGCAGATGCGGAACGATTGCGGTCCTCCAAACCCAACACTTCGTCGACCAGATAAAGCGGCCGGCGTTTGACCTCGTCAAAAATCCGCCCCAAATATTCGCCGATGATCCCGATCGTGATCAGTTGAATGCCACCCAAAAACAACACCGTGATAATGATACTGGCAAAGCCGGGCACGTAGGAGCTGGGCACGAACAAGCGCCGGTAAAGCTGCACCAGCGCCATCACAAACGACAAGCCCGAGGTGAGGAATCCCAGGATCGCGGCCATGCGCAGCGGCATGTAGGAAAACGAGACAAAGCCGTCGAGCGCGAGCTTGATCAGCTTGTAGAGCGTATAGTTCGTCCGGCCCGCAAAGCGCTCCTCCCGCTCATAAGCCAGGCCGGTTTGGCGGAAGCCGACCCAACTGCGAATGCCGCGCACGAAACGATTGCGTTCCGGCAGCGCGCGGATCACCCGCACCACTTTTTGATCCATGATGCAGAAATCGCCGCTGTCCAGTGGAATGTCGATGTCGGCGATGCGCTTGATCAGACGATAAAATAGCGCGTAAGCGGCGCGTTTGAAAAAGTGCTCCTTGCGCTTGGTGCGAATGGCGTAGACGACATCAAACCCCTCCTGCCACTTGGCGATGAACTGCGGCAGGCACTCGGGCGGATCCTGCAAATCCGCATCCATCACGATCACCGCCTCGCCGTCGGCAAAATCCAATCCGGCGCTTACCGCGGTTTGGTGTCCGAAGTTGCGGGTGAAGCTGACGAGTTTGACCCGCTGATCCTGTTGATGCAGGCTGCGCAGGAGGTCGCGTGAGCGGTCGCGGCTGCCGTCATTGATGCAGATGATTTCGTACGGCTCGCCGAGCGCGCTGAGCACGTTAGTCAGACGCTGATAGGTCTGCGGAAGGTTGGCTTCCTCATTGTAAACCGGCAGCACAATGGAAAACCGGATGCGTTCGCGCATCGCGGTATCTTTTTGACGACTGGCCACGGGACTGCCTTCCGCGGAGGCGAAACGGGCGCCATTGCCGGCGCCGGCATCGAGAGGAACAGTCTGACTTGGATGATTCATATCATCTCACCTGTCTTGCTGAACTGCAGTGATCGCGTGCGGAAGAGGGCCGCGGCCCTGGCCGCCGGCGTGCCGCCCCTCGACAGTCTCGCCTTCCTGCTCTGCCCGATCGGCTCAAGGAACCACTTCCGGCTGCGCCTGCGGGCTGCGGGCAACGGCCAGCGCAAAGCGATAGATGATTGTCCGCAAACCCGGCGCCGGGCTTTGGTCGTAGATCGCCTGCAACTCCGGCGGCGCGGTGGCGGGATCATTCAACTGCTGGAGATTGGGGAAGTGTGAGGCATACCGTTCCGCCCACACCACATGGGTCACGCCGCGATAGCCGGCGTATTGCGCCAGGCGCGGCCACTCATTTTGTGAAAAAGTGGCGCCCGCGCGCAGGTTATGGTTGCCGGCGTAGAAATTCACCGCCTTGTTGTAGCTCATCAGCACCGGCGTCGCTCCGGCCTGATCGCGCAACCATTCGCCCGCCTGCTTGAGCTCGACGGCTTCACTCCAGAAATCAGTATCCCACGTGCTGCGCTGCACAATGCTGCCGAGTTGGGTCAAAAATCCGAAGAGCAGCACGAACCCGGCAGCGCCGCTCCAGGCACAGCGTTGCAGGCCGGCCTCGCTCAAGCGGCCGCCGGCCCGGCTCGGGCGCAGCCCTGCAGCCAGCCAATCTTGCAGCAGCACCAGGCCGTGTCCGGCCCAAATCATCGCGACCGGCAGCAGCGCAATCAAGTAGCGTTCGTTGATGTGAAACAGCGGCACGACGATGAACCAAAAGAATCCGAGGTAACTCAACAGATAAAGGCTCAGCCGCGGCCGTTCCGTCTGCCAGGGGCTGCCGAACAGGCCGAGCACGAACGGCACCAGCAAACCGAGCGAGAAGATCGCCGGCAGCTCCGAGCGGGTCAGGCGATGGAAGTGCGTCGCATACTTCCGCACCAGCAGCGCGAGCGAGTTTTGGATCGGCAACCCGCCCTGTTTGGCGGTGGCCTGCACAAAATCTCCGTCATGATAAATCTGATCGTTGGGATAAACGCGGTTGTCTTCCGAAAGCGTATCGAAAGTGCCGAGCTTGCCCGGCGCGAAATATTGCGCCTCGAGTTGTTGCACGGCCGCGCCCTTGGCGCTCAGCGTCCAGCGCCCGGTTTCACCATGCAGGTAGAAGATGTAGGGCAGCGCCACCAGCAGCCAGCCGGCGCCGGCCAGCACCGCCAGACGCAGCGTGCGAATGCGCCGCGACTTGAACCATTGACCGGCGGTCAACAGCGTCACAAAAAAGACAAAGACCAGCAAAAAACCGACGCCTTCCGGTCTGGTCAAATAGGCCAAACCCCAGAAAAGACCGGCAAGCAAAGCACGCACGGCTGACTCGCGTTTGAGGCCTTCCCATCCGGCCCAGAGACCCAGAGTGGCAAACAGCATGTAAGAGGGCTCGGCCAAAGCGCTGGTGGCGCCGAAGGCCAGCGGCGGGTAAAATGCCAGAATCGCCGCCGCCCACCACGCACTGTTTCGACCAAAGAGATCGATGCCCAGGCGATAAACCGGCCAGAGGATCAACCCGCCGCAAATGAGGTTGACCAGCCGGCCGGCCGTCTCCAGATTCGGCACCAGCAATCCCAGCAGGCCGCTGAGCGCCGGATACAGCGGCGACCAAAACGGATGCAGCCAACCGTGCCAATCTCCGTTGGCGAAATTGGCAGCCAGATTCAGATAGTGGGGTTCGTCCCACCCAATGGCGAAGCGGAATCGGAGGAGAAACAAACGAAACAGTAGTGCCGCCGCCAGCAAGGCAAGGAAAGACCAGTCAACAGACTTCTGTGCTTTGTTCATGGGCTCCCGTCAATCGAATTCCCGCTGGTGCTGCGCGGCTGGGCGCCACACCGGCAGGCGGCTCACTTTTTCCTTCCCAGCATGCGGAGAAAAAGCGCCTCATAGTCTTCCGTGATCTTTTCCCATGTGTAATCGCGTTTGATGATTTCCACCGCCTTTTGTGCGGCGCAGGCCACAGCTTCGGGATGATCCAGCAGGTATTGCATCTTGATCGCCAGATCGCCGTTCTGGGAGGTGGTGAAGAAGTAGCCGGCATCTTCCAGCACTTCGCGGTGTTCGGGAACATCATTCGCCAGGACGCAATTGCCGAATCCCATGCCTTCCAGCAGCGCCGGATGCGTGCCGCCGACTTCGGTGGCCTGCACGTAGAAATAGGCATTGGATTGCAGTTCCTGGTAGCCGTGGCCGAAAACATAACCGGTAAAGATGATGCGGGGATCTTGGGTGGCCTTGAGTTCGCGGATGTAGTCCGTGCTGTAAGGCGCATCGCCGACCACCACCAGCCGCTTGTCGGTTTTGACCTGCTCAAAGGCCTTGACCACCAAATGGGCATTGTTCTCCGGTTCCAGGCGGCTGACGTAAAGCACATAGTCCTGCGGGCGCAGGCCGTATTTCTTGAGCGTGTCATTCGCCGGCACTTTCATGGTGGGCGCGCCATAGGGGATGAACACCGAGTCCTGCTTGAACTTCTCGAGGTAATACCTCTTGATGAATTTCGAGTCGGTCACCACCACGTCGGCGAGCTTGGTGGAAAGCCACTCCGAGGCCTTGTAGTACCACTGCCCGAGCTTGTTCCATTTCTTGCGCTGCCATTCCAAACCATCGACGTTGATCGCGACCTTTTGCCCGAACAGCCGCGGGATGAGGCAAAAGACCGCATTGGCGCTGTTGCACACCAGGATGGCATCGTACTTTTCCCGCAGCGCGGCATGCCAGGCACACAAGAAAGTGTGCGCCACGGTGTCGAGATATTTGTGGCTGATGGTGGGAAGAATGACCAGGCGCACGCCATGATAGTAGGGTTCGCGATACTTGATGTTGTTCGAACGGCCATAGACGGTCACCTGGTGACCGCGCTTCACCAGTCGCGTGGCGACTTGTTCGGCAAAAGTCTCAAAGCCCCCATAGTTTGCCGGAATCCCCCGAATTCCCATGAGTGCGAGATTCATAAGAGATCCACTGACTTTCCTGTATTCCACCTTTTCAAAATTTCATATCCGATTTGGCATCACCCGCCGGACGGGGCGGATAACGATAGACCAAGACGGTGTTGTTGGCGGTCGCAAGGACGCGCTCAAAACGGGAGACGATGAACTCGCGCAGCGGCACCGGCACGAACACCGGCGCCTCCAGCATTTTGTAATGCTGGCCCAGCATCCAAACAGTTCTCCCCTCCGCCGTCAAACGCTGCAACTGCGGCAAGTCTTTGATGAAGGGCTTGCCCGAATAGAGATCGAACGGTTCGCCGCCGGCGTCGATGAGCCGGTTTTCGACCGCCAGATCAAGATCGGCAAAATTGAGATCATAATCCACCCGGCCGAGATAATGCAAGGTGCCGAGCGCATCGGTGGAGAGGATCACGTCGGTGCTGTCACTGTGTTCGCGCACGAACCGGCAGGCCTCGCGCCATTCTTCCATGTACATCGCGCCGTTGAAGCTGCCGTCCGCGCTGAAGGGGATGGCGCGCGCCAACCGCACGGAGGGCGTGAGCGGCAGCCAGGCCAGAAAGACAGCGACAATGATCGCGCTGACCAGGCCCGGCCGCAGCCGCGAACCGGAAAACCAGCGCTGCCGGATCGTCTCGAATTCCTGATTCATAATGTTCGCAAACGCGAAGGCGCACACCATGATGAAGAACGCATAGACGTGAAACAGGTATTGAAAATGCCGGTACGAGAACACCGTCATGAACATGACCAGGGTGCCGAGAAACAGCGACAGCACATAAAGGCCGGCGCGCGGCACACGGCCGAGGATTTGATACGCGCCGATCACGAACAACAGGCCCAACGGAAACTGATAATGGTCGAAGAGAAAATCCACCAGCAACATGCGCCGCTGAAAGCGCGTGCCTTCCGCCCATTTCGGCATGAAGCCCAGGGCATAGTCAAGAAACGCGCGCAGCGAGGGCAGCGCCAACAGCGCCAGCAGCGGCACAAAAACCAGAATCCAAAAGCTGATGAAGTATTTGCTGCGGATCGTGGCTGCCAAACCCTGCTGCCGCCAGTGCACCACGGTTTGCAGGCCGGTGTAGAACAGCACGCCGATCACAAACAGCGCGGTGAGATCATGGACTTTGAACGACAGCCAGAGCAACACCGCGGCAATCACCAGCCAAAAGAGATTCAAATTCCAACTGCTCAGGAAGCGCTGCAGCGCGCCGGCCGGCACCAGCTTGTTCTGCCACGCGGCAAAGCGGCCCTGCTCCTCGTTCTCAAAACCGCGATAGAACGCGTAGCTTCCCAGCAGAAACAGGAATTGAAACAGCGTGTACATGCGCGACAGGCGCGACCACCCGATTTCGAAAGGTGAAATCGCGCTGAAGAGCGCCGCCAGCAGTGCCGCGGGCACGCCGAAGAAGCGGCGGGCAACGCAGAACACGGCCAGAATGCCCAGCACGCCGAAGAGGGCGCTCGGCAGCCGCAGGCTGAACTCGCTCGCGCCAAACAGGCAAAAGGACAAGCCCACCAGTTTCGAATACCACAGCGCGCGCTCGTTGGGTTCTCCCGAGGGGAAAACCGCCGTGCCGCCCTCATTGAGCGATTGCGCGGCATAGTAGTGGTTGAGTTCGTCGATCCAGATGCTGGCACTGTCGAGGCGATAGAAGCGCAGGAACGAGGCGACGGCCAAGACACCGAGCAAAAAGAGCAACGTAAAGCTGCGCGGCAGTTCGATCCGGCTGTGGTTATCGTTTCGGGTGTTGGAGGTCAAGGAATCACGTTCCAGTTTGAGGTTTCGTATTCGCGCTGATGGTCTCACGTGGCGGCGGACACGCCCTGACGGCGATCGGCCCTGGGTTCCCGCGCCGCAGCATTGCCGGCGAGGAGTTCCAGCAGTTGCGCTTCATATCGGCCGGCAATCGCCTGCCACTGATACTCGTCCGTCACTTTCTGCAGGGCATTGCGCGCCAGGGCTGACGCATCGATTTTGCCCTGCGCCACCTGCAACACCGCCTGCACGAATTCGTCCCAGCCGTCGGCAATGACGATTTCCCTGCCCTTCTCGAAATGCAGGCCCTCGGCGGCGACACTGGTCGCGACAATGGGCTTGGCATGCGCGGCGTATTCGAGAATCTTCAGGCGCGTGCCGGAGCCGGACAGCAGCGGCGCGAGGCAGACAGTTGCGTGCTGCAGCAACGGTTGCAGATCGTCAACAAAGCCGGTAAATGCGAGCCCTTGCTCGACGCGGCTGTAATCCGGCTCGTGCGGCCCGCCCACCACCACGAACACCAAATCGCGAGTGTGGGCTTGCGCACGCGGCACCAGCTCCTCGCGCAGCACACGAATCGCCTCGGCGTTGGGCGGATAGTTGGTCTTGCCGAGAAACAGGGCGAGTTTCTTGTGACGCAGCGGCGCCGGCACGGCCGCGGCCGGTGCCTCCCGCCGCGGTGCGGGCAGCGTGATGCCGTTCGGCACGATCCAGATCTTTTCCGCCGGTGTGGAAAAACGCTCGGCCAGCAGGCGCGCATCGACTTCCGAACACACCACCACGCGATCGCAAGCCGCCAGCGCCCGGCGTTCCACCCGTGCGGTGATTTGCGCCAGCAGCGGCAGGCGATAGGTCCGCTCGACGTAAACCACTTCGAGGTTGTGCTCGATCAAGATCAACGGCACGCGCAGGGCGCGCGCCAGCCGCTGCGCCAGCGGAAAAGACCAGAGATGTTCGCATTGCACCGCGGCGATCGCCAAGGCGGCGAGCGCCTGCCGGGCGCGGCCGAACACGGCCTGGCCGTAGCATCCCAAAATCGCAGGGTTGAAGCCCAGCGTCTGCCGAATGAATGGCGGCGCCTGGCGCGGCACAAAAACACGATGCGCCAACTCCTGCTCCTGCGGCGCGGGCGCCAGCAGTACCGGCCGCAGCGCCCTCAAATGCCGCAGCAGATTTACGATGCGCACGTTGGCGCCGGTATTGTGCGGCACGGTGGAATGATAGGAGACGCACAACAAGTGTTTCGGTTTTTCCGGCATCACGTTCATGTTCATCCCTCGGCGGCCGGTGCAGAGGCAATCGAAACAGGCGGCGCCTCCGGTTGCGGCTTTTGCCGGCTGAATCTGGCTGCCGCGGCGGCTTTGATTTTCATGATATCTTCCCGGTCAATCTCGCCGAACAGTCTGAGCAGAACGGCATACACGGCCAGCAGCGCGACAAACTTGGCGATCAACTCCCACGGCGTTGCGGTGGGGAAAAGGCTTGAAATCGCAAAGACGACGGCAGCGGCCGCGCCCGCGCGCAGCAGATGCCCGGCGTACAAGGCGATGCCGAACAGCCGCGTCACGTAGAAGGTGTTGCCGGCCACGCCGAGCAGCATCGTTGCAGTGGTGGCCAGCGCCGCGCCAGTGGCGCCCCAACGCGGCACGCAGAACAAATTGAGTCCGACATCGATGGGCAACAGCACAAACACGATCAGCGTGCACACTTTCATGCCGCCGCCCGCCATCGCCATGGTGTTCAAGACCATGAAGACGGCGTAGATCGACAAACCAACCATGAGCAGGCGTAGAATTTCGCCGGCGCCGGCGTAGGCTTCGCCAAAGAACAACACCGCAAGCGCGCCGGCGGAGGAGGACACCAGCGCCAGCACGGGCAGCACGGCCAGCAGAGACAGGCGCAGCGCCTGCCGAATAATGCGCTCGCTCTCCAGGCGCTGGCGCCGGGCCACGGCGTGGGAAAGCGCCGGCAACAGCGCGCCGGTGAGCGCAATCGCGAACGAATAGGGAATGCGCGCGATGGTGGAGGCGGCATTGTAGAAGCCGACGGCCGTGCCGGGCAGATAATACTTGACGATCCAAAGATCGATATAGAAAAACAAATTGACGCCGATCGAATAGAGGATATTCGGTACGATGAAGTGCAACAATTCGCGCTGGTCAACGGCAGCGGTGTCGCGCGGCAGGCGGGTCCACCACCAGCCCAGCGCCAGGCCGCAGAGTGAGCCGAGTATGTTGCCCACCAGCGCGCCCGCGACGCCGAATCCCGCCCACAACAGGCCGGCGGTGAAGAGAAATTTGCCGACGGAATACGCGCCCGCCACCACCGTCTGCCGGCCGAAATGCTTGCGGCCGATCTGCATGCCGGCATAGTACCAATAAAAGCTGAAGAACAAGACATCGAGCAGCGCGATTTGCAGCAGCGGCACCAGCCGGTCATCATTGAAAAAGCCGGCGAGCAGCGGCGCGGCCGCGAGCGCGCCGCCGAAGACGATCACGGTATAGAACAATTGCCAGCGGAACAGCACGCGATGCAGCGCGCCCGCCTTGCCGGGATCTTCTCCGACAAAACGCTGCAACGCATTCGGAATGCCGGCCACCACGCACAGCTCGCACACCATGAGCAGCGAGTAAACGATGCCGAACACGCCGTAATCTTGCGGGCCCAGCCAGCGCGCCAGCACGACGCTGATGCCGTAACCGCAGGCGAGAAACAGGCCCTGGCCGATGAGAAGCAAAAATGTGCCGCGCAGCAGCATGAGAATCTCACCCGGGTTGTTGCACGAAGGGTTGCGCCTGAGCCCGGCGCGGGGCCGGCGGCGCTGCAATGGACACGCGCGGGCCGGCGGCGATTTTGCCCAGTTCTTCCCCGATCGCGCGCAGGCTGCAATGCGCTTCGAACGTTTTCCGGCTCTCCTGCGCCAGGCGGCGGCGCAGCGCCTCGTCGCGCTGCAGCCGCAGAATCGCAGCCGCCAGCGCCTCCGGATTGCCCGGCGCGCACATCAAACAGTCGCGCTCGTGGCGCAGCAACTCGCGGTTGCCGGGCGAATCGCTCACGATCACGGCTTTGCCCATCGCGATCATTTGAAAACATTTGTAGCCGATCACCAATTCGGCCTTGGGGGTCAGGCCGAACTGGCCGCCCAGGCAGATGTCGGCGTCGGCAATGCGCTGCACCAATTCCTCACGGCTCACCCAATCAATAAAAGTGAGGTTGGTGGCCGCGAGTGATTTTGCCAGAGCGTGCACCTGCTGCTGGGTCTGGCCACGGCCGATGATCTCGAAACGCAAGCCGTCTTGCTGGCGCAGCAAATGCGCGGCTTGCACGATGTATTCGATCCCTTGCAGGGGGATGAAGGTGCCGTAGAAGAGAACCGTGCACCCCGGCGGCTGCGAGCGCGGCGGCTGCGGCGCGAAGATCGGATCAGCGCCGATGAACACGCGCTGGAATTTCTCGCGCGGCAAGCCGTAAAGCCGGGCAAAGTAAGTCGCATGGGCCGCGGTGTCGGTCAACACCACAGTCGCGTAGCGAAACAAAAACCGATCATACCATTTCAGCAGGGCGGCGGCAAAGGCGCCGGCCTTGAAATAACCGCGATCGATCACCAGCGTCTCATAGAGCGAGATATGCACGTTGAACAGCAGCGGAATGCCCCGGCGCCGGGCGTAGAGGCGGGCAAGCGGCACATCGAAAAAACCGGGATAGCCCACCACGATGGCATCGAGATCACGCAACCGCCACAGCCTGGCCAGCAGCGCGCAACTGTTCTTGAGGAACGCCCATGCGAAAGCGAGCGTGCGGAACAGGCTGCGATAGTGCTGCGCGGCGTCTCTCTGGGCGGCCGCGGGCCGGTGGCATTCGATCACTTCGATGCCGGCATGCTGCAGGCCGAGAATGTGAGTCGAATTGTGCGGCTCGTTCCAATCATAGGAGCCGTAATAGCACACACGCAGTTTGCGGTTCATGGTTTATGCCAGCAGCTCGTGCGCCGCCGCCGGCAACGGCTCGCGCAGTTTGCCGGGCGACATGTGGTGGCGAATCGTCGCGAAAGTTTCCTGCGCATGATTCTTCTTCGACACGCCGACGACCACGGAGGCGACATTCGGCAGAGAAAAGAGATACTCGTAGGCTTCCTGCGGCTTCAAGTAACCCGCCGCCAGCGTGCTCATCGCCAACAGTTGCAGGCGGTGCTCGCGCAGCGTTTGCTCGAAAGCCGCGCGGGAAGGATTCACCTGATAGCCGAGTTTGTTGATCGAGGCCATGATCAACGGATTCTCGACGCCGGCGCGCGCCAGCAGGCGCATGAGCTTGCCGAGATTCTTGGTGCAAAACGCGGGGATCGCATTGTATTTGCTTTGCACATGATCGGCGTACAGCCGGAACACCTCGGGCACGTCCCAGCCGAGCGCCAGATCGGTCATGACATCGTGCAGAAAGATCGCCCGCAAGTTGAGGTTGGCGAACGGCGCGACTTCGAAGTCGATCATCGCGGTGAGAATCTTCTTGAAATCCTTGGTGAGCAGACCCACGCCGCCGCGCCAAAACATGCCCATCTTGTCTTGAAATGAAGTGCCGCTCAACGAGTCCTTCACAATGTTGACCAGACCCTTCTCGTTGGCCTGCTTGATGTACTTGGCGACGTACGGCACCAGCAGGTAGATGCCCAGCTCGCGGTGCAGACGCTGGTCCTGCTGAATCTCTTCGGAAACGACGAAGGCGCGTTCGTGGGTGGACATCATCATGGCGCGCACGCCGTGATCGAATGAGAAATTGATGATATCCATGATGCGCGCGGCATCGCTGAAATAGGCCTCCCGCTCATTGCCGGCCTGCGCCTCGAGGTGATTCACGCCAAAAAACTGATTGTGGCCGAGTATAATTCTGTCGATCATTTTGTGGTCCTTGCAGCTCTCACTCTCACTCTCACTCTCACTCTTACTCTTACTCCCACTCTCCCGCCTGAATCCGACCGCCTGTGAGTTTCACAAGCTCGTCGCCGGGAACAATCAAAGCCTCACCGGCTCACCGTGTTTGGCGGCCGAGGCATAAATCGCATCAACGATGCGCTGCACTTCGTAGGCGCTTCGCACGTCGCTCTCCACGGCGGCGCCGTTTTTGACGGCGGCAATGAAGGCATTGTCCTGCCGGGTATATTGCGGCCCGCCGAGATCGATTTCAACGCCTTCGAACAGATCCGGCTTCATGAAATGGGTCCAGCCCGCGGGGAACCCCGCGGCCGGCTTGTCCAGGTAGAGTTTCACGTAGTCATCGCAAACCATCAGATTGCCGTTGGCGGCGTGCAAGGTGAGGCTGACTTCGAGCAGGCGATGATGACGCACGCTCCAGGAAGAATCGAACCAGCCGGTCACGCCGCCGGCGAATTCGAAATGGGCGTGGGCGAAATCTTCGACTTCCTGCGAATACCAATTGCGGGTATGCGCGGAGACAAAGCTCACCGGGCCGAAATACCAGCGCAGCAAATCGATTAGATGGGTGGCTTGGCCGATCACCACGCCGCCACCGGACTCTTTCTTGTCGTAGCGCCAGCCCTTGCCGGTTTTGAAAAGCTGCGATACATAGATCGTGGCGTTGAACGTGATCAGCTCGCCGAGCGCGCCGCTCTGCAGCAGTTGCTTCGCCTTGGCAAAGGTCTCGACGTAGCGCATCATGTAACCCACCATCGTGGTGAGCTTGCGCTGCTCGACCGCGGCAACGAGCGGTTCGGCGTCGGCGCTGGTGAGGCTCAACGGTTTTTCCAGAAAGAAGGGAATGCCGCGTTGCAAGCACTCGTTCGCCATCGGCACATGCAGAAACACCGGCGTGGCGAGCACGGCGGCGTCGGGCTTGGATTTGTCGAGCATCGTGCGAAAATCATCGTAAATCTCCACGTCGTCCTTCAGGCTTTGCGCGAAGCCCAGCAGGAATTTCGAAGTATCTGCGATGGCGCGCAGCTTTACCCCTTCCAGACCATTCAAGATGCCGGCGTGCAGCAGTCCCATTTTGCCGATGCCGACAACGGCAACATTCAACATGTCAACTCCTCGTTCGATCTTGCTCAATCAGATTCGCCGGGCGAGCGAGAACAGTCAAGCGTCCTCGGACAGAACCTTCTCGGCCAGCGTTGGCACGGGCGCCGGCGCTGCCGCCACGTTCAGGTTTCCTCCTGCCGTGCCGTTCAACGCGGCAGATTCACTGCGCTCGAGGCTGAGCAGCTCCAGCTTTTTGATGCGATAGAGTGCGTCCTCCTGCAGGCGGCGGTTGCCGGCTATGAGATCGGCGACCAGGCCGATCATGACGATTTGAAATCCGACAATCATGAACACCGCGGAGAGAATCAACGACTGCACGTGGCCGCCGCCGTCACCGGTGAAGTAGTAATACAGGAAGCGGCCGGCACCGGTCAGACCCAGGGCGAACACCACGCCGCCGATCCAGGAAAAAGCCTTGAGCGGCTCGTACATCAAGTAAATGCGAAAGATCGTACCGATGCTGCGCTTGAGATAGTCGGGGATGCTGGTGAACAGGCGCGACTCGCGCAGCTTACCGTTGGTGTTGATCTGCACGTGGCTCAGCGCGATATGCTTCTTGCCGGCTTGAATGATGGTCTCCAGCGTGTAGGTGAAGCGCGAGATGACATTCATGCGCAGGGCGGCCTCGCGGCTGTAGGCGCGGAAACCGCTGGTGGCATCGGGCACGGAGGTTTCCGAAACGTGGCGCACCACCCAACTGCCGAGTTTTTGCAGCCTGATTTTGAGCGGCGAGAAGTGGGCGATGTTTTCAACCTGGCGGTCGCCGATCACCATGTCGGCCTTGCGTTCGAGAATCGGACGCACCAGCTTTTCGATATCCTGGCCGCGGTACTGATTGTCGGCGTCGGTGTTGACGATGAGGTCGGCGCCGAGCTTGAGACAGGCGTCCAGGCCGGCCATGAAGGCTTCGGCCAGGCCTTTGCGGCTGGCGAAGCGCACGAGATGATGCACGCCGTGCTGCCGCGCCACTTCCGAGGTGCGGTCGGTGCTGCCGTCGTCGATGACGAGATACTCGATCGCATCGACGCCGGGAAGGTGGCGGGGCAGATCCGCCAGCGTCAGCGGCAGGGTTTTCTCTTCGTTCAGGCAGGGAATTTGAATGATGAGTTTCATGCGCCCACCACCGTCTCGATGTTGTATTCTTTTTGTTCACGCGCATGCGTGTAGGTGATCATCTCGCCGATGAGGCCGATGGAAATCATCTGCAGGCCGATGACGAGCAGCAGCACGCCGAGCAGCAGCAGAGGCCGGCCGGCAATGGCGCCGAAACCGAACAGGCGATAGATGAAAAGATAGAGGCTCATGCCTGCGCCGGCGAGCGCGAAGACAAAACCGAAGAAGCCGAGAAAGTGCAGCGGCTTCTTGGAGTACTTGGTCAGGAAGATGACGGCCACGATGTCGAGCAGGCGCTGAATGTATTCGCTGATGTAGCGCGATTGGCGGAAGCTGCCGGCGCGCTGTTCCACCTGCTCTTCGGTGACGCGATAGCCCTTGCGCGCGGCGAGTACGGGAATGAAGATGTTGAGGTCGCCGTAAAAGATGATGTTGTCGAGCACCTCGCGCGAGGTGGCAATCACACTGGAATTGATGTCGTGCAACTGGAGATGGCCGAAGCGCTGCACCAGCCAGTTGAAGCAGCGCGACACCAGGCGGTTCAAGCCCGAGTCTTTGCGCGGCGTGCGCCAGCCGACCACGAGATCATGGCCTTGATCCATCTTGGCGAGCAGGCGCGGCAGCGAGCGCAGATTGACACGCACGCGCGCGGCCGCGAACACGATGCGCTGGCCGGTGGCGTGTTTCAAGCCCGCGTCGAGCGCGGAGGTTTCACCGAAGCTCGAGCGCATGCGGATCAGCTTCACGCATGCATCCTGGCGGGCGATCTTTTCAAGCTCGCGCCAGGTATGGTCGGTGCTGGCATCGTCCACAAAAATGATCTCGAAGTTGCGGCAGTAGGATTCCAGTCCGTGGCGTAAATCCTGGTGCATGCCGGCGACTTCTCCGCCCAAGTTGAAGATGGGCACGATTACCGACACCCGCACGTCCGCGGTTTCTTTGCCATTGGCCGCCAGCGGCGGGGCTGCCGCCGCGGGCGCCGTGTCAACCGGCCGTGCCATGATAGTACTTGTACTCATAGAGGCGCTCGTCGCGTTTTTGACCCGTGCCAACCACACTGTTTGCAATCAAACCATACAGCAGAAAATTGATGCCGGCGGCAAACAGCAGAAACACCACCGCCATCAAGACATTCAACTCATCAGAACCCACCTGATTCCGGCGCCAGTCGAGCAGCAGGGCCACCAGCGCCGCCAGCCCCAGGCCGTTGAAGAACACGGTCAGGGCACCAAAAAAGTGCAGCGGCCGGGTCAGATACTTCAGCAGAAGATTCAAGGTCATCAGGTCCATGATCACCCGAAAGGTGCGGGTGATGTTGTATTTCGACCGGCCGAATTGGCGCTCATGATGATTCACCACCATCTCGCTGATGCGTGCGCCCTCGATGCGCGCCAGCGCCGGAATGAAGCGATGCATCTCGCCATAGAGGCGGATCTTGTGCACGACTTCGGCGCGATAGGCTTTGAGCGAGCAGCCGGTGTCGTGCAGGTCGACGCGGGTGGTCTTGCGCACCAGCCGGTTGGCGATGCGGCTCGGCACCTTGCGGATGATGAGCTTGTCCTTGCGATGCTTGCGCCAGCCGCTGACAATGTCATAGCCTTCCTCCAGCTTGGCCGCCACGCGGGGAATGTCAAGGGGATCGTTTTGCAGATCACCGTCCATCGTCACCACCACTTCGCCGCGGGCATGGTCAAAGCCCGCTGCCATCGCCGCCGACTGCCCGAAATTGCCGCGGAATTTCACCACGCGCAGATGCGGATCCTGCCGCGCCAACTCGCGCAGTAAGGGAAACGTGCGATCGCTGCTGCCGTCATCGACGATGATGATTTCATAACTCCGGCCCCAGGGCTGCAGCGCCTGGGTCAGGGCGCGATGCAGCAGCGGCACGTTTTCTTCTTCATTCATCACCGGAATGACAACGCTGCAGTAAATCTTTTCAGTGGTTGTGGCCATTACGATGTTCCGGTCGATCCAAATCCAGAGGCTTGAACTCAAAGGACTCCGTTGCCGGCCGGGGCGGCGGATTCTCTTCAGAGGTCCGCGGCCGGGCCTGGCCCCAGCCGGGCGCCGCAAGGCTGGTTGAAACGGGCGCGGCGCGGCGTCGCGAGCTCTGCGCCGGCCGTTGCCCGCGGGCTTGCCTCCAGCCGCCACTGTAATAGCGCAGAGCACGCACGAATGCCGCGATCGGCAACATGATCATAAATTCGATCAGCACGACCCGCACGTTCGCGGGATGAAAAAGCGAGGCAAAGAAATCGTGCGCAGCGTCCGATTTGTGGACGGCGCCAAAAACGTCCCAGCCAATATCATAGAACCGTGAAGTGACGGGCCACAGCAGCGCCATACCGTAGGGTGGCGCTTCATCGACGGTCACCAAATCCAGGATCAGGTGTGAGCTGACCGCAGCGAAGACCATCGCGAAGTAAGGCCAGAACCGTCCGCGCTTGCGCCAGAAGTAAAGTGCCGCGAGTCCGCCCACCAGCGCGGCAAAGGCCACGCTGTGGGTATAGTAATGATGATAGAGATTCGGCCGGCCCACGAGATAGCCGGGCAGAAAATCGATATCCGGCAAATTGGCCAGGAACATCAGAATAAAGACATCCAACCAAAAGCTTTTGGTCAACCGCACCGAGCTGCTTTCGGCGAGGGTGTAACCCATGAGCGAATGGGCGATGGGCAATGGCATGCTGGTTTGTTCCCTGAATACCTGCGCTTGTTGGTGTACCGTCGTTTGACCGCTGCGCCGGCGCGCGCGCAGGAAAAGCTTCTCCTCTGCTTACACATCTGCGCCATCTGCGACATCTGTGGATGAAGAATGCGCCGCGCCACTCAGCCGCCGTAGCGCCAACGGCGATAGCGCGCGAGCATTTGATTCAGCGTTGTGCTTTCGGAGGCGCGTTCGTAAAGGCCTTCGAAGAGCGCGGCCCGGGCGGCGGCAAAACGATCGCGAAATATCTTGAGATGGCAATTGCGCTTGATCCGGCCGTTCCAGCGCAGCTTATAAGCTTCATCGCCGCGGGAAAGATCAAGCTCGCGCCAGCCGTTCTGGATGCAGTCTTCGATGGCCATGCCCAGCAGCACATTGCCGGCGCTGAACTTTTGAAACTCAGGCGCATGTGCGTAGATGTCGCCGTAATACTTGCCGTTGCTGACGAAGCCCGAAAGCCCCGCGGCCGGCTTGCCGTCGGCATAGAGTAGATAAAGGCGGTAGTCGCCGCGCTGGGAAATGCGGCCGCAGACTTCTTCCTCGAACTTGAGCACGCTTTCCTCCGCCAATCGGCCGGCGCCTTTTTCCTCCTGCCACCGCGCCTGGTAAATGGCGGTGAGATCACGGAAGCCGTCGAACACTGCGGTGGAGTTGGTGAAGATCTTGAACTCGGTTTTGTAATGCCGGTCAAGATAACGCCGATCGTAACTCACGTCCTTGCGTGTGCGCTTGCCCAGGGTTTGCAGGAAGCTCTCCCAATCGGGCGTGAGCGGCACGGTCACGCACAGGCGTTGATGCTCGACACCGAACAGCGGAAAACCCTCGCGCAGCTCCGTGAACAGCGGCTGCAGGTTGGTGGAGTTTTCCGGCATGTCCTTGAGTTCGAGCACTTGCCAGCCCTCCTCGCTCTGTTGCAGATATTCGCAGACGGCGCGAAAGAACGCTGCTTCCTGGCCGGCGGCCACCACGAAATCGAGGTAGTCGCCGCGCTTCTGGCCGATGAAGCCGAGATGGCGCAGGGGAAAGCCGTAAAAACGCGTGCGCAAATACAACGGCGCGAGGCCGAGCGCCTGGCCGTCGTGCTCGACCAGCAGCAGGCGCAGCGACCGCTCCTCGCCGAAATTGCGCCACCACGCGAAATTCCATTCCCACGATTGAAACGGCGTGTGGTTGGCATTGCTGCGATAAACCGCCTCCCACACGGGCTGCAGGCGTTCGAACTCGGCAGTGGTTGTGATGACGCGTAGTGACATTGCTGGCGATTCAATCAATGGTCAGGAACAGGCGATCAACATGAAATCAGCTCGGCGGCGCGGCGGGTCGCTTCCACCACCGCTTTGATGAGCGTAACCCGCAAGCCACCTTCTTCCAATTTCAGCAAGCCGTCGATGGTGCAGCCCGCCGGCGTGGTCACGGCATCTTTGAGCAGGGCGGGATGTTCGGCCGTGTCGCGCACCATTTGCGCGGCGCCCCAACACATCTGCGCGGCCAACTCGGTGGCGACGTGGCGCGGCAGGCCGACTTTCACGCCGCCTTCCGCCAGCGATTCCAGCACCACGTAGATGAAAGCCGGGCCGCTGGCGCTGAGCGCCGTCACCGCGTCCATGTGTTTTTCGTCGAGAATCATGGTGCGGCCTACGGCATCGAAGAGCCGCCGCGCTTGCGCGAGATGGTCTGGCGTGGCGTGCCGGCCCGCGGACAGCACGGTCATGCCGGCGCCGATGAGGCTGGGCGTGTTCGGCATGGCGCGCACCACCGGCACATTTGCAGTGAAATATTTTTCAATGAACGCCGTCGTCGCCGAGGCCACAATTGAGACCACGAGCTGATGCGGCCCGAGGTGCGGCTGGATTTCGGCGAGCACTTCGCGCAATGCCTGCGGCTTGACGCCGAGCAGGATGAGCTGCGCCTGTCGCACGGCCTCGACGTTGTCGGTCAGCGCCGGCACCGACAGGCGGGCGGCGATTTCCTCGGCACGGTCGGCGTGCTTGGCCGTGGCGATGAGGTTTTCCCGCCGGTACAAGCCGGCATCCAACAGCGCTTTGATCAAGGTGCCGCCCATTTTGCCGGCACCCAGAACCGCTAGTTTGGCAGTTGCTTCCATTCCATCCATTCTCCTGTTCCCTGAGAGAGTTGCTGCTTACGGTGGCCGTGAAGCAAGCGTTCGCGGCCGCGCCTTTCACTGGTTCAAAACAGATTCCCGCGACCGGGCACCGGGCGCCGCCGGCATTTCCAGCTTGACCGGCGCGGCCTGCTCCTTCACGAACAAATACCAAATGCCGCCCAGCAGCGCCAGTGCCACCGATTGCGCAAAAAGCAAGAGCGAGAGCGATAGGGCCTGCGCCTGCGCCACTCCGGCCTGCGCAAAAAAGAACACGAACGCGCCCTCGCGAATGCCGAGGCCCGCCAATGAGATCGGCAGCAGCGCGATCGTGGTGATGAGCGGAATATAGATGAAGTAATGCCAAATCGCGAGCTCGATGCCGAGGCTGCGGCCCACGAGATAGATGATCACGATGCCCAGACTCTGATACAAACAGGTCAGCATGAGCACGCGGAAGAGCGCGCCGCGCGCCTGGCGATAGGCGAGAATGCTCTCGCGCAAGCGGCCGAGCTTGGCGGCAAAGGCCTCCAAACCGAAGCGTTTGCACACCACCTGCACCATGGCGACGGCGTGCTTCTGCAGCGTGAGCGCCACCGCACCAGCAAAGGCCGCCAGCGCCAGCAACACCGGCCAAAAGAGGCGGCTATCGTGCAGCGTCCGGCTCACCGGCACGGCCACCAGCAACGCCAGCAAAAAGATCACCACGAAACCGAGCACGCGCACCACGAACAGTGAGCTGAGGGCATCGACCCCGCGCTGCAGCTGACGGCCCAGGCGATAGGCGCGGATGACATCCATGGCCACGCTGGTGGGCAGGAACGTGCCGAAGAAGCTGCCGATGCAATGCACCTCGAGCGTCTTCACCAACGGCGGGGCGCTGCCGTTCGCGACCAGCAAAATCTGCCAGCAGTAGGTGACGAGAACTTGCTGAATGAGGAACAGGACAAAGGCGGTGAGCCAGAGCGCCGGTTGTGCCGCAACGAAGGCGGCGTAAACCTGCGGCAGCTCGGCTTTCCAAAACAGCAGGGCCAGCACGGCGAGGCTGAGGGCGGCTTTCATCCAGAGTTTCATGGGGTGGAATTCATCCTTTCCGTCAGCCGTCGAGATGGGCGCGGCACCAGAGCTCGAGCATCAGCAGGCCCCACAGGCGGTGCGAGTGGTTGTGCGCCTTGCTGCGGTGCTCGCTGATCAACTGTGCGATGTAACGATGATCGAAGAAACCGCGGCGCTTGACCTGCTCGGGCGCGAGATACGCGTTGAACAGGTTCTGCACCACGGCGCTTTCGCGCATCCAGTTCTTCATGGGCACGCTGTGGCCGAGCTTGTCCTTGCGGAAGACGATTTCATCGGGCAGCTCACCGGCCATGATTTTGTGCAGCAGCAGCTTGGTTTCGCCGCCCTTGCCGATTTTCAATTCGCTCGGAATGCGCGCGGTGTAATCGACCAGACGGTAGTCGAGCAGGGGCATGCGGCCTTCGATACCGAACTGGCGGATCAACTCCATGCGCCGCAGGTAAAAGCCGACGACGGAGTAGTAATCGCCGTAGAGCGTCAAGCTCAATTCGTCGCGGCCATCGGCTTCGCCGTAGATCTCCAACATCTCCGCAAAAGGATTGAAGCCGTTCACTTGCGACTGCACCTCCGGCAGACAAAGCTGGCGCAGCTCGGCATCGGTGTAATAGATGCGCCAGCGGTTGCTGTGCAGCGCCGCCGGGAACGCCGAGCTGTAGGAAAACCGTTTCGCCTTCACCACCAGGCTCTTTTTGGAATCGGTGTCGGGCAGCAACTGCAGGGTTTTGGTGAGCGGCTGGCGAATGAAACCCGGAATCCGGTTGAAGGCCTTGGCGGCGCGGTCGGCGAGATAGACGGGATGGCCGCCGAACAATTCATCGCCGCCGTCGCCGGTGAGCACGTAGTCGGCATGCTGCTGCACTTTCGAGCCCAGCAGCAAGGAAGCGATCTCGATGCCGATGTCCGAGAAAGGCTCCTGCGCCGCTTGCGCGACTTGGGCGAGATGAGTTGCAGCGTGTTCGGCGGTGTATTCGACTTGATGATGCTCGGTGTTGTAGCGTTGAGACATGACCCGCGCATAGTGCGACTCGTCAAAGGTCTTGCCCTGGCAGCGAAACGAGAACGTCGCAATCGGTTGCGCCAGCAGGCCGCGCATGAAATGCACCACCGAGCTCGAATCCATTCCGCCGCTGAGAAAAGCGCCGGCACGATAACCGGACGCCAGGCGCAGCCGCACGGCCTCCCGCATCAACTCGATCAGCTCCGCCTTGTAAGTCGCCACGTTTTTGTGAAACGGTTCCGCGAATGAGGGCCGCCAGTATTGCTCGATGGAGAGCCGGCCGCGATCGATCTTAATGAAGAAGCCGGGCCGCAGCGTGGCGATGCCGGCAAAAATACTGTCATAGCCGGGATTGTAATTGAACAGCAAATAACGCTGCAACACGCCGTAGTTGATCTGCCTTCCGATCGCCGGCACTTCCGTGAGCGGCCGCAGGCGGCTGGAGAAGTACAGCACGCCCTGTTTGCGGCTGTAGTAAACCGGCTCGATGCCCAAATGATCACGGCAAAGATAGAAGCGCTGCGCCGGGGCATCGTAGAGCGCAATCACAAAGTTGCCATTGAGCTGGCTGCAGAATTTCTCGCCAAGCTTGAAGTAAAGCCGCAAGATGATCTCGGCCGGATTGGTGGTGGCCTGCAGCCGCGCCGAAGAGAGATGCTGGGTCACCAGCTCGGCGCGATTGAACACGTTGCCCAAGATCGCGGCAAAGCTGCCCTTCTCGTCCTGATATGTCTTCAAATTGGCATCCAGCGTGGGAACGCCAACCGGCCGCAGCGCGACGAGTGCCTCCGCCGCCGAGACTTGCTGCAGGCTGCCGGCACGGTCCGGGCCAAAAACCAGAGGCAGCAGCGACTGCGCCGAATCTTGGGTGCGCGCTTGCGCCGCCGCCACATGGGTAGATGCTTGTCCGATAACGCCAAATATCATGATTGACCTGCGATGATCACAATCGTTCTGATTGTGACGGGTGATTCCAGCCCGGTGGTGTGAGCAAACCGCCGGCGCCTTCAATTCTGCGCAAGATGTTGCGCAAAGCCGGGCGCGTAAGCTTGAAACTTCGCCTTGAGGATTGCGGCCAGGCGCTTGCGGCCGGCGCCGGGCAGACGAAAGATATAGTAATCTTCCAGGCGCGGCACATGAAACAGACTCTCACCGGCGCGGTTGCTCGGGCGTTGCGGCACGATGCCCCAATAATTCACCCGATAGCCGGCTTGCTGCGCGAGTTTCACCGCCAGTGGACTGCCCATGAACCAGGGATAGCAGAGCTGCGTCACGAGCTTGCCGGGCAGCCGTTCTTCAATTGCCCGCTTCGATTGTTGCAAATCCGACAAGATTGCCTCTCTTTGTTCCACCGGCGTTTCAAAACGGGTCATGCTGTGCTGCGGCCGCTCGGCGCGATAAAAAGCGCGCAACTCCTTCCGCCAGTTGCGATTCTCAAAGAATGCCGCGCCGCCGTTCTCCTGCACGAACTTCACCGTGGCTTCCCGCAGGGCTTCATCATCGAAGAACTGCGGCCGGCCCGCCATGCGCGGTTCCGCACGATAAATCGGCGTTCCCAGCGCCACCCGGCGATTGAAGTCGAGCACGCCGTGATTGCGGTAAACCGGCACGTTGATGTTGCCAAAGAAATACGTCTCAAACCGAGGGTGAAAGAAATCCACCAGGGTGTTCGCAATGCAAGCCTGATGGTGGTGCATCGTGTGTGACTGAAAATCGATCACACCGCTCTCATGCATAACGCGAATTTCGTGCCAGGAACACAATGGAAAAGTGGAGTGTTCTCGGGCAAGCAGATCTGCGGCGGAAGCGCGTCGCGCGACGAAGTCTTCGTAAGTTTTCGTGGCCGGTGCCGTCTCCGGCGTCAGTCCCGGAATGATGAAGCTGAGGGCTTGAAAACCATAGCGTCGCAACAGCGGAAACGCGACCGAGTAGAGCGAGGCGCGACCATCATCAAAAGTGAGCACAACGCTGCGCTCGGGAATCGGTTTCTCGCCGGCAATGCAGGCGCGGAACTCCTCGCCGTTGAGCGTGCGATAGCCGTTGGCCGCGAGAAACTGCAACTTTTCTTCGAAGGAAACCGGCGCGACAGTGTGAAAATGAAAAACCGGCACCTGCTCCCGCAGCGGCTCCGGCTTCGCGGCAAAGACGAAATCGGGATAATTGCGTTTGAGCAGGGCCAGCAGATCAGGCCCGTTTTTGCGGCAACTCCATCGCAGTTTGTTGGCTATCGTCGCAAGCATGCTGTAATCGTGTCAACCCTCCAGTTGTCTCGCAGTCCCGGCCGGGTAGCGCGGCTGCCGTACTTTCTCTTCGCCGCTGCGGCATACCGGCCGCGTCGAAATCTGCAGCGTGAGCGCATTCATTGGAGGCGGCCGTTCGAAAGCAGTTGGGCGTAGAGTTCCTCCAGCGCAGCGACGTTACGTTCGACGCTGAAGGCCTGGCTGCGCTCGCGTGCTGCTTGGCTGAACCGTTCCCGCAATGCAGCATCGCGCAGCAGGCGCAACCAGCCCTGGGCGAGCGCGGCGCTATCGGCCGGAGGTACCAATAATCCATTCACCTCGTGCTGCACCATTTCTTTCATGCCGCCGACCGCGGTGACCACCACAGGCTTGCCGGCGGCCATGGCCTCAGCCAAGGCAAAGGGAAAGCCCTCGGTCAATGAAGCCAGCACGGCGATATCGAAAGCGGCGAAGGCAACCGCAACATCCGAAACAAAGCCGGCGAAATGGAGCCTGCCCTGCAAACCCAGGCCCGCGGCCAACGCCTCCAGTTCGGCACGCAGCGGGCCGTCGCCGGCGATGAGAAAGCGCGCCTCGGAAAACTCGCGCGCCACCCGGGCGGCCGCTTCGACAAAATAGCGGTTGCCCTTCTCCTCGCGCAAGCGGGTCATGGTTCCCACCACGAGATGGTGTGGCCCGATTCCGAATTTCTCACGAAAAGCAGCGACTTTGGCAGACTCGGCGGTTTTGAAATTGGCGAGATTGACGCCGTTCCAAACCACGCGCGTCTTGTCGCGCGCCACACTGCGGCCGTGAATCAGGAATTCCCGCACGCTTTCGCTCACGCCCACGGCGAGATCGGTTTTGCGGCGCAGCAGCCAGTCCATCGCGAATTGATGCGGCAGCACGCGCAGGATGGCCCACTCGTGCACCAGGGCGGGAATCCCGACCCGCCGCGCGGCCAGCCGGCCGAAGTTGGCAGCGCTGTAACCGTGGAGATGCAGCAGATCAATGTGCTCACGCCGCGCGAGATCGGCAATCGCGCCGATGTTGGCAAAGGAATACTTGCCCTTTTCGATGTAGAAAAGCCGCACGCCCTTTTCTTCCAGATGTTTGCTGGCCGCATCGGGCGGCCGCAACACCGCGGCCATCACCTCAAAGCGGCGGGCGTCGGCATGTTTGATCCATTCAATGAAACACAACGCAACGCTGCTGGGATTGACGCCGTCCATGGAGAGCTTGTCAATCACGTGGAGAATGCGTTTCCTGCTGCTCATGTTCTCACCTGCGCTCATACTCGTCTCGCCGTCATGCGTCTTCCCGGATTCGCCGGAAGCTGCCCGTCGCAGCGGGCGATCGGCTCAAGCGGAAACCGCGGTGGCCGCCGCCTCCCGCCGATCTTTCAAAACCCGCGCCGGCACGCCGGCGGCAATTTTCCAATCGGGAACGTTCTGGCTCACCACCGCGCCCGCGCCGATGATGCATTCGGCGCCGATCTGGACGCCGTCGAAAACCACCGCATGCGCGCCCAGCCAGGTGTTGTCACCGACTGCGAGGCCGTTGCTGACGCGTTCCTGCGCGATGATGGGAATATCCAGGCGGCCAAAGGTGTGCGTGCCGCCGACGAGGTAGACGTAGGCGGCCATCAATACGTTTTTACCGACGCGGACGCGGCTGGCCGAGAAGATCTCGCAATTGAAACCGAGGTTGGCATGATCGTCGATGAAAATGTCACCGTTCTTGCAGCTCAGGATCGTGTTGCGCCCCACGAACACACCGTTGCCAATGAACAAGCCTTCATTGTCGCTGCCCTTGGCATCGAGCACGACGTTGTCGTCGATCACGACGTCGTCACCCAGGTGAATCTTGCGGGGATGGCGCAGCACGACGTTGCTGCCGAAGGTGACGTTGCGGCCGGTTTTGCCCAGCAATTTGGGATAAAGGCGGCCGCGCAACACCAAGCCGAGCGCGCCCGGCAGCCAGCTCACCAACAGCATGATCAGTTCATATTTGATCAAGTACCACGTGCTGCCTTCCCCGAGCACGATTTCCTTGTACTTCTGCAGCTTGGATTTCTTGGCGTCGAAGAGTTCCTTCTGAATTTCGACGGTCTCCCGACGCGCTTGGGGACGGAGGTTATCAGCCATGCGGCTCTCACAAAGGTTGCTCTTGCGGCCGGCGGCATTGGCACGGCGCAGAGCACCGGCTGCCGCTGCAGCGCGCAAGACGGTTAGCCATGCTTAACAAAACTCGACTACAAATGCAAATGCCCATCACCACGCGACACTATTACATTCAACCGGGTGAGCAAGCGTAATGGCAGGCCTAATTTAGCAGGCCGTTGGCGCGATACCAATCGGCGGTAATCTTCAGCCCGGTGTCCAGGTTGACCTGCGGTTGGTATCCCAGCAGCCGGCGGGCTTTGGAAATGTCGAAGGCGCGATCCTTCACGAAGAAATCGACGCGCCGGCGGTAAATGGGGGGCTCGATGCGAAGGGGTTTGCAGACCAGCTCACACAGCCATCCGGCCATCCAGACCGGCCACACCGGAAAATGCTTGTGCGGCGCCGGCACCTCCAGCGCGCGGGCAATACGCTCGACCAACTCGTTCAAGCTGGTGTACTCACTGCCGCCGATGGTAAACACCTGGCTGAGCGCTTCCGGTTTCTCACCGGCCAGCGTGATGCCGGCCGCCAAATCTTCGACGTAGGTCATGTGATACAACACTTCGCCGCTGCCGAACATGCGGAATCTGCCGTTGTTCACAAACTTGAAGATCTTGAGAAAGCGCCGGTCGCCGGGGCCGTAAATGCCGACCGGCCGCACGACCACGCCAGGCAGGCGGTGTTCTTCGAAGAAACGCCGCGCCAGCTTCTCGCCCTCGAGTTTGGATTCTTGATAAACGTCGCCCGGCGCATAGGGCGCTTCTTCGGTCGCCGGCGGGTTCTTGATGTCTCCCTGCACGCCGACCGTGCTGCAGTGCACAAATCGCCGAACATTGGAGCGCACCGCCGCCTGCAGCAAATGGCGGGTGCCTTCCACATTCACCTGCCAAAAATACTTGTTGGGCACGCCCTCGGTGCGATAGGCGGCGGCAATGTGATAAACCGTCTCGACGCCCTTCATGGCGGCACGCAAGTCATTCGCGCTGTCGGCGTCGGCAAAGTTGCCATACGCCATCTCGACCTCGAGCTCTTTGAGCAGCGCAAGGTCGCTCGCTTTGCGCACCAAGCCGCGCACGTGATAACCGCGCTGCAGAAGGTGTTTACACAGGTAACTGCCGGTGAAGCCGTTGGCACCGGTGACCAGCACTTTTGCTGACATGAAATCCTCAGGAATCGAACTGCAGGCCCACCGCCTCACCCACCGCGCCACGGGTGCAAGTCCCGCATTCAGCGCCGCGCCTGGGCCGTTTCATTTGCGGCAGAACGCCATCAGGTGCCAGCCCAGTGGCCGCACCAGAAACGTGGGCATGAGATTGAAGCCCGGCACGAAGAGGCCGTTGTAGAGCACCGCCTTCCAGCCTTTGTGCAGCCGGCTTGCCACCGGAAAGCGCTCCGGCACCAGGCGCACGCGGGCAAATGGTGCGAGCAGGGCTTTGAATTCGGCGATCGAATATTTGTTCAACACGGGCGCATCTTCATGCTCGAGATCGACCTTCATGATTTTCGACATGGCGTTCAGCCAGGAGAGGCGATTGTAGACCATCATGATGGCCTCGCCGCCCGGCTTGAGGACGCGGTGCAGCTCCTGCACCATGGCCGCGGCCTCCGCGGTGTATTGCAGCACGCCGTGGGCATAAACCACGTCGAACGAGTCGTTCTCAAACTCCAGCGCCTCGCCGTCCATCACGTAAAACTCGCCGGCCGCACCGTTGAGCTGGAAGTTTTTCCGCGCCAGGTCGATGGATTGTTGCGCCAGGTCCACGCCGGTGACGAGTGCGCCGCCTTTGGCAAAGCGCAGCAGATCAATGCCGAGGCCGCAGCCCACTTCCAAAATCCGCCGGTCGCGATAGCCGTTGAAATTCACCACCTCGGGCAGATAGCGCAGCTTGTCGAAACGGTACTCATCCAAGTCCCGAAAGAAGCCAGCGGTGCCGGGCGGATGCTTGGCCACGGCAAGATCGTGAATATGGGCATTCCAGTAGGCGGCGATGGCCTGCAGCAATTCGCGGTTGCGGGCCGTTTTCGCCGGCGGGCGCACGGCGGTTTTGTTGCGTGCCGTTGGGGCGGTGAGAAGATCGGTCATAAGGATCCAAGGGTTTTTGGGCGTCTTGTCGGAGGCCTCAAGGGAATTCAGTTGCGGTGCCCAAATTCTGTTTAGAAATGCTCGGCCGTGGTGAAGATCGGCTTCAGCGCCCGATGCAGGCGCAACGGCGACATGCGCTGCACCGCCAAAGTCAACGGCACCACGCATTCGAAGAAGCCGGCCGGCACTTCCTGGCGCGCGATGCGGCCGCGCACTTCACGGGCGCGGCGGCCATACCAAATCTCTTCGAAGCGCTGTTCGCGAATGTTGCCCATCAGCTCGGTTTCCAGCGGATCCGGATAAATGTTGCCCCAGGGATCGATGCTGGCGAAGGCAAAGCCCGCGATGCTGTGCTGCTGCCAGAGGCGGTGCGGCTGCTCGGCGAAGGCGGCAAACTGGCGATAGTAGTCGCGATTCATCGGCAGAAGTTCGCCGTACATTTTGAGCACACGATCCACCATGGTTTGCAGCGTCGCGGCGTCACCCGGGCCGAGCGCCAGCTCCTCGTCGACGCGATAGCGCACTTTGGGCAGATGCAACGCGGGCTGGAAGGACAGGCCCTCGAGCGCGCGCGCTTTCACGAAGCGCGCCATGTTTTCGAGATCGTACAAATTGGCCTTGTTCATGGTGAAGGCGACGTAGATCTTGGGGCGGGCGTTGCTGCGCAGCGCCTTGAGATTCTCGATCGCCTGGCTGGCCAGCTCGAAATAGCCCTTGATGCCGCGCAACGAATCGTTGAGTTCTGGCGTGCTGCCGTCGAGCGAAATGTAGATCAAATCCAGGCCGGCGTCGATCAGCTTCTTGGCGCGGCGGTCGTTGATCAACAAGCCGTTGGACATCAAGGCGGTCGACAGGTGGTGGCCCTTGGCGCAGGCGATCAGCTCGAAAATGTCCTTGCGCAACAGCGGCTCGCCGCCGGTAAAGCACAGGTTCATCACGCCGTTTTCCGCGAGCTGCTTGATCAAGTCCATGCCCTCGGCGGTTGACAACACACGCGCATCGGGCGCCGCCTGCCAGCACTCGCAGGTGCGGCATCTGGCGTTGCACATGTAGTCGACTTCCCACGCCGCCTTGATCGGGCCGATGATCGGCTCGTGCTCGCCTTTGGCGAAGCGCAGGAGATTTTGGAGATGTTTGACCTGTTTGAGCATGGGTACGGCCTCAACTCAAATAATGGTCGTGCCAGATACCGAACACGGTGAGCGCCCACAAACGATGACTGTGATTTTCCACGCCGCGCAGATGCTCATCGACCAGCCGTCGCACATAAGCCGCATCGAAGAAGCCGTCGCGCTTCAGCCGCGCCGGCGACAGCACGTCGAGCATCAGCGGCCGCAGTTCCTGCTTGAGCCAGTTCTTGATGGGAATGCTGAACCCTTCCTTGCCGCGTTTGATGATCTGCGGCGGCAACAGCTCGGCCATGGCCTGCTTGAGGATCCACTTGGTTTGCTTGCCGCGCAGCTTGAGCGCGCTGGGGATGGTGGCGGCATACTCGACCACGCGATAATCCAGGAAGGGTGCGCGCGCCTCCAGTGAAGCGGCCATGCTCATACGGTCGACCTTCACCATGATGTCGTCGCAGAGATACGTTTTGATGTCAACATAAAGCTGGCGGTTGATCTCGTCCTGCGAATCGGCATGTTGAAAATGATGGCGCATGAAATCGTGCGCGCCGTGCTGCATATCGACCGCGCGCAGCGCCTCGCCGTAGAGCAGGCGCTTCTCCTGCGCCGCCAGAAAAATCATCCAGCGCACGTGTTGCAAATCCTCGGGATACTGCGTGCCTTCGACGAAGCGCTTGATCTTGTTGCAGGCGCCCTTCTTTTTCTCCGTCGGCGGCAGCAGCTTGGCGGCGGGCGACACCAGGCCGTGGCGTACGAAGGCCGGCAGCCGGCGATAGGCGCGATACATGCGATCGGCGCGATAGGCATCATAGCCGGCAAACAACTCGTCGCCGCCGTCGCCGCTCAGCACCACGGTCACATGCTCACGCGCCATTTTCGAAACGAGATAAGTGGGAAAGATCGAAAAATCGCCGAGTGGCTCATCCAGGTGGCGAACGAGTTTTTCGGTCAACTCCAGGGCATTGGGCCGCAGGATGAATTCTTTGTGATCGGTGCGGTAATGGCGCGCAATCTCGCGGGCATAATGCAGCTCGTTGTAGCTGCCCTCTTCGAAGCCGATGGAGAACGTCTTGACCGGCTGATCCATGGCGCGCGCCATCAGCGCCACGATGCAGCTCGAGTCGATGCCGCCGGAGAGAAACGCGCCGAGCGGCACTTCGCTCATCAAGCGGATCTTCACGGCATCCTGCAGCAGTTCCACCAAGCCCTGTTGCAGTTCGGCGGAATGATAGCCGTTCTCGCGAAAATGCAGATCCCAATAGCGGCGCAGCTCGGTTTTGCCGTCGGCCTTGATCAAGAGCGAATGCCCGGCGGGCAGTTTCTTGAGGTCGGCAAGGATGGTGTGCGGCGCAGGCACATATTCATAGGTGAGATAGAGATCCAATGCCTCCGGCGAAATCCGGCGCGGCACGCCCTGCGCCTGCAGAATGCTTTTCATTTCGGAAGCAAAGATGAACCGATCGCGCCCGGCGTAGTAGTACAGCGGCTTTTTGCCCAGGCGGTCGCGCGAGAGAAACAGCGAGCGCCGGCGCGTGTCCCAGATGGCAAAGCCGAACATGCCGTTGAGTTTGGATGGGCACTCCACGCCATATTCCTCGTAGGCATGCACGATCGCTTCGGTGTCGGACCTGGTTTTGAAGCGGTGGCCGCGGCGTTCCAGCTCGGCGCGCAGTTCGAGATAGTTGTAGATCTCGCCGTTGAAGACGATCCAGAGCGTGCCGTCTTCGTTGCTGATCGGCTGCTGGCCGCTGGACAAGTCGATGATGCTGAGGCGGCGCATGGCCATGCCGATCTGCTCGTGGTGATAGAAGCCTTCTTCATCCGGGCCGCGGTGAAAAATGGCGTCGTTCATCCGGCGCAATTCTTCCGGCGCGATCGCAGCGGACGGCGAAAAGGTCATGATTCCGCAAATACCGCACATGAATCTTCACTACCTCGGCAATGAGTCCATTTCCCTGCCCCTGTCAGCGGCCGGGAGGCCGCGGCCGGCAGTGGGCTTTGTTGTGGCCTTGCTCCGCTGGCGCTGCCGTGCTGCCCATCTCCGCCGCCGGGCACGCGTCACACGGTCACGACGGCTGCCTGGAGGAATGCGATTGGAGATAATCGTAGACCTCCGCAGTCTTGCGCAAATAAGCCGCGTAGCTGTATTCCTGCTCGGCGAGCGCGCGCGCTTTGCGACCGAGCGCCTCACCGAATTGCCGGTCACGCAACACGCGCAACAGGCCGCCGGCGAACGCCTCGGGTTTGCAGTCGGTCAGCACCGCCACCTCCGAGTTCAAAACCTGCGTGTGGGTGAGATGATTGGTGGCGACGATCGGCACGCCGGAACGCAGATAGGAGTAAATCTTGAGCGGCGTATTGTTGCCTTCCAGCCGCGGCGAAACCAGCACCTGCGCCAAGCGCATGAACTGCGGGATTTCCTCCGGCGGCCGCTGGCCGGTGAAAATGAATTTGTCGCTCACCCCCAACTGTCTGGCCTTCTCCTGATTGTCGCGCACTTGCTCCGGCTTGCCGCCCACCACGAGAAAACGGGTTTGCGGCTGTTCCTTCACCACCCGCGGGCTGGAGGCAATCAGCAATTCCAAGCCTTGATAGGGTTCGAGTGTGCCGGTGTACAACACCACCGTCTCACCATTGAGGCGGTAACGTTGCTTGAGCTCGTGCGCTTCGACCGGCGCGGCAAACACTTCGCTGTTGTCGGCAACGTTTTCGATGAGCTTGTTGAACTTGCCGGGGAAGCGCTCGCGCACGTAGTGATAAAGCTCCGGGCAAATGGTGATCACCGCCTGGGCGCTGTTGATGGTGGCGGCTTCCAGCCGCTCGAAGGTGCGCACCAGCAGGGGGTTTTGGCTGTATTTGAAATTCGATAATTGCTGCGGCAGGCTGGAATGCATGTCATAAAGATGGGGCAGGCCGTATCGTCGGCTCAGGCGAATGCCCATGAAACCGGCTTCCTCGTGGGTGTGCAGCAAATCATAGCGGTTCTGCTGCAACAGCGCGAGGGCGCGGCGATAGACAAGAACATCCAGGAGCAGCTTGGGCACGGAAGGCCCAATGGCAATTTCTTTGATGAACTTCACCGCCGCGGCGCGTTGAATCTGCACGTTTTCAATCTCGACATTCTGGCCGAGGTGATAGGTGACCAGGTCGATCTTGTGGCCCAAACGGGAGAGGGCGTGCAAACGATGCAGAACGCTGAACGGCGTGCCGCGGGGCTGAAAAAAGGGCTGGGGCGCAATCATCAAGACATACATAAGGATCTGGCCAATCGTCTCTGCAAATGAATCCTGAGCGTGAACCTGCTCTCACATTTTTAGCAACACTGATGCCAGTACCAGTGCCCGAAATTCGTGCAGCGGGGGGGCGATTTACAGCGGTTTGGGCGCGATTTGGAGGTGAAACCAGCGGAGGAGGTGGCCTGAGGTGTTCGGCGCGTGTGCCAGCCTGAAACGATGTATTTGTGTGACACACGTAAAAAAGGGGTGGCAGCCATGCCGGAACTCGGCCTCCTTCCGCCCTGCACCGGCGCCCGCTCAAAAATCCTGATGCTACACTCCTGCGCGATGATGTGGGATCGTTATTGAGCGTTTGCCGGAAGCCGATTGCAGAAGGCATCCCTGCGATCCGGATCAGCCTGCCACCCCGTGCTGTTGTCTTGCGTCAACGGCCGACGCTGAAGTACTTGATGCCTTTGTCGGTCATTTTGTGCGGCTCATAGATGTTGCGCAGGTCGATCACCAGCGGCGTGCGCAACAAAGCCTTGACCTTGTCCAGGTCGAGGCTGCGGAATTGATTCCATTCGGTGATGAAAACCAGCGCGTCCGCGCCTTCCATGATTTCATAAGCGTCTTTGCCGTAGGCCACCTGGGGCAGCACCTTGCGGGCCTCGGCGACGGCCACGGGATCGTAGGCACGAACCACGGCACCCTCTTCGAGCAGGGTGCGGATGATGTCCACCGCCGGCGCTTCGCGCATGTCGTCGGTGTTGGGCTTGAACGAAAGTCCCAGCACGGCGATGGTTTTGCCCTTCACGCTGCCGGTCGCCTGTTTGATCTTCTGCACCATGATGCGGCGCTGCTGCTCGTTCACCCGCACCGCGGCCTCGACGATTTGAAACCGGTAGTCATGCTGCTGCGCGATGGCGAGCAAGGCGCGTGTATCTTTGGGAAAGCAGGAGCCGCCATAGCCCGGGCCGGCATGCAAAAACTTGGTGCCGATGCGGTTGTCCAATCCCATGCCTTTGGCCACGTCATGCACGTCCGCGCCCACCCGCTCGCACACATTGGCGACTTCATTGATGAAGCTCACCTTGGTGGCCAGGAAAGCGTTGGCGGCGTACTTGGTCAACTCGGCGCTGGCGAGATTGGTCATCACGATCGGGGTTTCGATCAAGTAAAGCGGCGAATACAGATCTTTCATGATCGCCATGGCCTCGCTGTCTTCCGTGCCGATGACCACCCGGTTGGGCCGCATGAAGTCCTCGATGGCCGAGCCTTCCCGCAAGAACTCGGGATTGGAAACCACGGAAAAATGAATGGGCGAGGGTTGGTTCGCCTGGATCACTTTCTTGATCCATTTGCCGGCGCCCACCGGCACGGTGCTCTTGTTGACGATGACTTTGTAGCCATTCATGAAACGGGCGATGTCTTTGGCCACCGCCTCGACGTAACGCAAGTCGGCGGAGCCGTCTTCGGCCGGCGGCGTGCCGACGGCAATGAAGATGACCAGGGCGTTCTCCACCGCGCGCTTCAAATCCGTGGTGAAGGAAAGCCGGCCGGCCTTCACGTTCTGCGCCACCAGCGCGTCCAGGCCGGGTTCATAGATCGGTATCTCGCCGGCTTGCAGCTTGGTGATTTTCGTTTGATCGTTGTCGACGCAGACCACTTCATTGCCGAATTCGGCAAAGCAGGTACCGGTCACCAGACCGACGTAGCCCGTGCCGATCATGCAGATGTGCATACCCGTCCTCGCTAGGTTGTCTCATTCACAGCAGGTCAATTGAATACCGGCAAAGGCGTGCCGCTGCAGAGGGCAGGAACGCGGCGCCGGCAATCTTCGGAGGCGGCCTCAGCTCGCGCCGTAACCGAACAGGACGACGAACACGGTCTTGGCCATGATCTTGAAATCCAGCCAGAGCGACCAGTTGTCGATATACTCCATGTCCATCTCCATCCACTTCTCGAAGCCGATGTGATTGCGGCCGCTCACCTGCCAGATGCAGGTCAATCCCGGTTTCAGCGAAAGCCGGCGGCGTTGCCACTGTTTGTACAACTCGACCTCGACCGCGAGCGGCGGCCGCGGCCCGACAAAGCTCATGTCGCCCATCAGCACGTTGAACAATTGCGGCAGCTCATCGAGCGACGATTTGCGCAGAATGCGGCCCACCGTGGTGATGCGGGGATCACGTTTGATCTTGAACACCGGGCCGTCCATCTCATTCATCTTTTCCAGCTCGCGTTTACGCATCTCGGCGTTGGCGATCATGGAGCGGAATTTGTAGAGCGTGAAGGTCCGGCCGTTCATGCCGCACCGGGCTTGTTTGAACAGCACCGGACCGCGCGAGGTGAGCTTGATGGCCAGCGCGATCAGCACGAACACCGGCGACAGCAGCAGAATCAACACCAGTGCCAGCACCACGTCCAGCACGCGCTTCACGAACAACTGCCAGGCCTGCGCGCTGAAGGTCTCGAACTCCAGCAAGGGAAAGCCGCTGAAGTCGGTCTGCCGCACCGTGGCGATACGCAGGTTGTAGAGATCCATCGAAATGCTGGTGGGAATGCCCTCACGTTCGCAGGCGAGAATGGCGTCATCGATGCGGTTGAGCCACAGCCGCGGCACCACGAAGATCACCCGGTCGATGACTTTGCGATGAATGATGAAAGGAATATCCTGCAGCCGGCCGAGCACGCGATAGCCTTCGATCTCCTTGCCGAACATGCCGTGCTCGTCGTCGATCAGGCCGACGATACTAAGCCCCCAGGAGGAATGCGACTTCACGGTGCGGATGAACTCACGCGCGCGCTTGCCGGTGCCCACGATCAACAGATTGATGTGATTGTAGCCGCGGCTGTGGATGTAATCGAGGAACTGGTTGAGCAGATAACGCTCGAACAGCAGCAGGATGACGGCAATGGCCCAAAAGGTGGCGATGAACAGACGGCTGGTGAGAAACAACTGGAAGGCGAAAATGGGGGTGCCGACCATCAACAGCGTGGCCACGCCGGCGATGAAAATCTGCCAGATGCTGCGCGCCAGCGTCTTGGTGCGAAAATCACGGTAAGCGCCGATGAAGGTGAGCGTGGCGATCCAAATCAGCAGGCAAAACCCGATGAGCACGCGGTTCTTGTGCGTGAAATAGAACAACCCCTCCAAATCGGGCGATACGGCGAAAGCCATTTCACCGAGATTATAGGCCTCACGCAGGTGAAAGCTGACAAAATAGGAAATGATGAACGCGAACAGAATCACGCCCGCGTCAATCATCCTGACCAGATTGCTGAGAAACGCCTGTTTCTCCCGAACCATGTTGAAACCTCACCTTCCTGGGCCGCGCGCTCCCGTTGCCGGGAATTTACTTTTGCACGGGATGGTTCTGCCGATACCATTCCACGAATTGCCGCACCCCCTCCTGAATCTCCACCCGGGGCGCGTAACCGATTTCCCGCTGCGCCTTGGTAATGTCCGCAAATGTGATGGGGACATCGCCGGGCTGCGGCGGCAGATGCTCGATGACGGCGCGCTTGCCTAAATATTCCTGAATCAAACGGATCAGCGAGAGCAAGTCGATCGTGCGCGATTCGCCCAGATTATAAACGTGATAGGAAGTGCAATGGCTGATGGCGGCCTCGATGCCGTCGACAATATCGGAAATGAAGGTGTAGTCGCGCTGGCTCGAGCCGTCGCCGTAGACCGTGACCCGTTCGCCGTTGGCGATCATGCGGGTGAATTTGTGAATCGCCATGTCCGGGCGCTGGCGCGGCCCATAAACCGTGAAGAAGCGCAGACAGGTGATTTTGAGACGGTAGAGGTGGTGATAGGTGTAGCACATCTGCTCGCCGGCCTTCTTGGTCGCGGCGTACGGGCTGATGGGATGATCCACCGGATCACTCTCGGAAAACGGTACTTTGCCGTTTTCCCCGTACACCGAGGAGGAGGAGCCGAAGATGAACTTCGACACGCCGGCCTGGCGCGCCATTTCAAGCAGATTGAGCGTGCCTTCCATGTTGACCTTTTCATAGAGCAACGGCTGGGCAATGGAAGGCCGCACGCCGGCGCGCGCCGCGAGGTGAATGAGGACCTCGAAGCGGTGCTCCTGAAAGAGCTGTTCCAGCTTGTCCCGCTCCAAAATGTCGCCTTCACACAAGGTGTAGGCCGGATGCGCCAGGAGAGGCGCGATGTTACGGCGCTTGATGGCAGGGTCGTAATAGTCGTTGAAGTTGTCGAGGTTCACCAGCGCATGGCCGCGCGCCAGCAGGCGCTCGCTCAGGTGTGAGCCGATGAAGCCGGCGCCGCCGGTCAGGAGACATTTCATCACATCGCCTTTTGTGAGAGTGCTTGCGATCAATAATGGTAGTAGCTGTAGCCCTCGTGCGCCAAATCCACCGTCGTACCATTCAAAATCACACCGAGTATCTTGGCCTGCACATTCTGGAACATTTCGATCTTCTTGCGCGCCACTTCCTTGTTGGTCTTGCCGGCACGCACCACGATTACCGCGCCGTCGACCTGCGTGCCCAGCACGACGGCATCGGTCGCCGCATTCAACGGCGGGGTGTCGAAGATGATGAGGTCGTATCGCCGGCGCATCTCATCGAGAAACCGGCGCAGTTGCACGGAGCCCAGCATCTCCGAGGGGTTGGGGATCAGCGAGCCGCAACTGATCACGGAGAGGTTGGGAATGTGGGTTTCATGAATGATCTCGGCCGCCAGAATCGATCCGGTCAGGTAGTTGCTGAAGCCCGGTTCCTTCGGCACGCCAAAGGTGTTGTGCAACACGCCGCGCCGCAAGTCGGTGTCGATGAGCAGGGTGTTGCTCTTCTGTTGCGCCATCGTGATGCTGAGATTGGCGGCGGTGAAGGACTTGCCGTCACCCGGCGCCGTCGAGGTGATCACCAGCGTCTGGATGCGGCCCGCGGTCTTGGAGAACAGAATGTTGGTGCGCAGCGAGCGATAGGCCTCGCCAATGGGCGTGGGCGAGTAATCGTGCGTCACCAATTGCTGATCCACCAGCTTGGCCTTTTCGTGATCTTGGAATTCGTAATACTCGCCGAAATCGATTTGGGGAATGGCGCCTAGCACGCTCAGCTTGAGCGTGCCCTTGATGTCATCCACCGTCTTGATCGAGCGGTCGAGTGCCTCCAGCGCGATGACCACGAACATGCCGAACAGCAGGCCGGCCACGCCGCCGGCCGCGGCCTTGGCTTTCTTGTTGCGATTGACCGGGTATTCCGGCTCGATCGCGGGATCCAAAATCTCGATGTCGGATTTGTCGGAGGTGACGGCGATCTTGCCCTTCTGCAACTGCTCGCGCAGCGTCTGCAGATAGTCCGACTTCTGCTTCCATTCGCGCTCCAGCGCCCACAGAGTAGATTCCTGTTCGGGCAGGCCGCCGAGTTGGGCGTTGAGCATCGCCACTTCGCGATCCTGCCGGCTGATTTCCTGGGCCAGGTTGCCGAGCTTGGTACGGCCCGCGGCTTGAATCTGATTGTAGAGCTGCACGATTTCGTTTTCCAGCGCCACCACGTCGGGATGCCGCTCGGTTTTGCTGCGCAGCTCCTCGGTGCGCTTCGTTTCCAAATCACTCAAGCGCTGCCGCGCCACCACCATCGAAGCATTGTTGTCGAAGAGCTGATGGTTGGCGATGCCCTTGTAAACGTAGCTGATCGCCTCGCGCGCGGCCGCGCTGGCGTTTTCCACCGGCGTGCCGGTGGCGCGATCGAGCAACTCCTTCAATCCGTCGCGCTGTTGCTTCAAGGTTTCGAGCTTCTTTTCGGCTTCCGCCAGCTTGGCGACGGTTACTTCATAACGGTTCCCACCCAAGTTGCCGCCGGCACGGCGTTTGGCCTCGGTGTACCGCCGGTCGATCTCGTCGTAGTCGCGCTGCGCCTGCCGCACCTGCTCCTGCAGCGTCTCCAGTTGCTTTTCATCGGAACTGGCGCCTTCGACCTTACTGCGGTCGACATAGAGCCGCGCCAGGCTGTTCGCGGTTTGGGTAACGACATAGGGATCGTTGTCGGTCAGTTTCACCGACATCAGGGTCAGACTCTGATTCAAGCCCGGTTGCACGCGCTGTTGCAGCGAAGAGACGGCGGATTTGAACGGCTCGACTTTGAAGGTGACGCGCGACGGCAGCTTCTGCGGGTCCGCCAATTGAAAGGAGATGCCATTAACGGAAATGGTATCGCTGGCGGCGCGGAAGACGTCGCCGGTGCGCAGGGGAATCTCCTCGTCCGAGTCTTCATCCAGCATGGCGAGAGTGAACTGGCCGTCGCCGGGAATGCGCAACACATAAGTGCCGACGCGGGGATTGTAGGTGCTGGAGAGCTTTGCAAAAATCCGGTTGCGAATGAGAAACCGGCCGTTCTCCGAATCCTGTTCGAGGGTGACCGCCAGGCCCAGCGCCGCCACCACCTGCTCGGCAAACGTGCGGCTGTTGAGCACTTCGACGATTTCCTGCATCATCGTCTCGGGGTTTTTCATCGCGCTGATATTGCGGTAGCGAATGGTGGCCGTGGCCTCGTAGATCGGCTTTTCCTGCTTGACATAGATCGCCCACGGCACCGCCACCACCGCCGCGACGAGCAGCACCAGCCACCAGCGGCGTCTGAGCGCCTGCACGTAACGGCCCAAATCCAGCTTTTGACCTTCCAGCGCCCCATCATCTTCAAAGGCTAATGTGTCGATACCCATTTTCTTCCCGAACTCCGTTGCTAAACGACTGCGTCTTGAAGCCAAGTCCGCAACAAAACCTCCGCGTCAACGATTGCTGCGGTCGGACACTTGCAGATAGAACACTGCGACCGACAGTGCAAAGGAGGTGTAACGTACCACGTCGTCGACCGTGAAACGCGAGTAGGTCGGCATGATCACTTGGTCGCCGGAGCGCACGCCGAGCTGCTCGAGAGAATGCGCGTTTTCGAAGCCTTCCAGCAGGTTTTTGCTGACGGTGCGGCCGCCGCGCATGACCTTGATCTTGCGCACGTCGGCGCCGTTGGCCGGCCCGCCGGCGAGGTTGATCAGCTCCCACAGGGAATCTTTGGCGCGAATCAAGTAGGAGCCCGGCCGCTGCACCGCGCCCATCACCGCCACGCGGATCAACGGCATGCAGAAAATTTGTTCGATCGGCGGTTTGATGGTGAGGTCATTGAACAGCTCGTCGCGCAGCCGGCGCGCCAGGCTGTCCGGCGGCAGGCCCGCGGCCTTGATCGGCGCGCGCAAATAGGGGACGTAGATGTAGCCGCCCTGATCGATGAGGTAGTCGCCCGCGATGTTCAAGTCCTGGCGCCGTCCCATGTCGCGGCCGTCCGTCTTCTCCAACACAATCACGCGCACGCCTTCTCCCGCGCGGAAGCGTGCCCCCTGGCTGTCGCGCGAGTAGTAGGTGGACTGCGCCTGGCTGGTACCACCGACCAAGCCAAGGAAGATCGCAGTGGCGAGGGAAACCACTTGCGTGCGAAGGTGGAAACGATTGGTGTGCATAACTGAGACTCCCGAAGTAGGTGGCAAGAATTCAATCCGTTGAACCTGAAGAATGCAGGCAGAACCGCAGCGAGCACGCGCCAGAGTACATTACCCACAAAAGCATCGTTTGAGCATCGCGCCGGCGCAAAAACGGGCCGGACGGCCCGCGCGAGGCGGCCGCATGCATGCAAATACAAAAACGCAATTGTAACCAGCAATTGCTGTACCAGCGCTCAGGCGGGCGAAGCAGAGGTTGTTGGGAAAACGACTGCCGGAGCAGAAACTGGAAGGAAGAGGAAACCGGGGCCCTGCAACCTCAGCGCGAGCGATAGAAACGATACCGCTTGTCCTGGGTATCGAGGTTCAGTTTGCGGAGAAGCTGATAGAGCTTCCACCAGCCGATCTTGACGAAGCCGAACCGGTCGGTGTTGAGGCTTTGCGCGATCTTGCGCACCCCCAACGCAGGGTTCTCAATGATGATGATTTTTATCTTTTCCGTGAGTGGCAGGACACGTTCATCAATCTTCGGTTTGGTGAATGCCGAGCGTGATTTGGCCCGCGCCCCCTCCGCTTCGCGCAGGCGCGAAACAGATTTGGGCGGATCCAGTACCGCCACCTCTCCTGTGGTCAATTCGGCCGGACTGTAGGATTGCGAGATGCTGCGGGTCAGGTCCAGGCCGATCGACAGATCAAAATCGTCAATCGCCTCCTCGAGGGATTCGTAGGCATCCAGAATGCGGTTGAACTCCAGCATTTCAAAGACGTCGTGAACCTCCGGGATCATCTCCACGATCTTCAAATCCCCGCCATTTTCGCGGATGCCCTTGATCTCGCCCACAAACACACCCCATCCCGCCGAGCTGACATAGTTCACCTGGCTCATGTCCACGATCAAATGATAGATGCCCTCGCGGAGCACCCGGGTGATCTGGGTCAGCATTTCTGAGCAGGTCTGCGTGTCGATATATCCCTTGACACGAAACAAGGCGATGTCACGACGGGTGCCGACCTTGGTGATTGAAATCTCGATTCCTTCCATCAACTGAGCCTCTTGCCAGTGCTGGCATCCTTTTTAGTTTTCAAATTTTATGCCGTAAACGGCACAACCATCATCTTCGCCCTGCGCCGGCGCCGGAGCGCTGGTGCCGTGTGCTGAGCTGTCCGCCAGTAGGTTTGAGTTGACGTAACCCTTGTATTTGGGGGCGGAAGTGATCCCCGGTGCGCAACGCGGAGAATCACCTTCCTGGCGCGCAGCAAGAGCGCACGAGTTGGGCAGGCAAAATTGTGACACTTGTCGAGAATTTGTTCACTCTTGAAACAGCCGGCGTATCATCGTAAGACGCAAAAGGCCAAACCGGCACAACCGGACGGCCGGGGACCGGCTACTTTTTGCCCCGCGTCATGAGCTTGGCGTAGAGCCGGGTGTACTCCTCGGCTACCGCCTCCCAGGAGGCATTTGCCGTCATCGCGGATTTGGCCACCCTGGCCCAGCGCTTCTTGTCATGAAACAGGGTGACCGCGCTTTTCAGGGCTTTGACCATCTCTTTGGCCTCGGGATTGGCGAGCAGAAACGCATTTCCGGTTCCCGCCTTGCGGCAATCCTGCAGCGCTTCGGTGTAGCCCTCGTGGTCCATGAGCAGCGGCACCGCGCCGTAAGACATGGCTTGCAGCGGCAGCGCAGACTTCAGCAGCACGCCCGATACCGGCAGCACCAGGTCGCTCGCGGCGAGCGCACGATGCAGCAAAGGCTCATCGTAGCCGAGCTGCACCGCCATCTTGCCCGCATATTTCTTGCGATGTTTTGCCAGCACCTTCTCGGTTTTGGGATTCGCCACGCCGAGATAGACGACGTTGAAATTGAGCGCCAGCGCCTCGCCGAGTATCGAATCGATTTGATCGAGCACCTCCGCGCCCTCGCCTTGATCCAACATGGCGAGCAGCGGCGTTTCCTCCGAAAACTTGCAGGCGACACTTTCCAGAAACTCCTTCTTGCCGCGCAGCTTGCCGGAGAGATCGCTCTCGGAAAAATGCTGGATCAGGTGGGGACTGGCGGCCGGGTTCCAGAGTTTGCGGTCCACGCCATGCGGCGTGCCAGTGAGCAGCTTGCGCCGTTTTTGCATGGCCTCATCGAGGCCTTGGGTGCGGCCGCCGCTCTGCAGCAGTTGCCTGGCGTAGCCCTCGCCGATCACGTTGATCAAGTCGGCGCTCAGCAGGCCGGCCTTGAGGAAATTGAACTGGCCGTTGAGTGCAATCTGGCTCTCCGGGTAGTGCAGGGAGTTGGCGCCCTCGACGGCCTTCAAGAGATTGGCGGAAAATACGCCCGGCTCCGCAAAGTTGTGCACGGTGAGCAGGACTTTGGTGTTCTTGAAAAAGGCGTCGTCACGGTAGGCCGTCTTGAGCAACACTGGAATCAGCGCGGTTTGCCAGTCGTTGCAATGAATAATGTCCGGCTGCCAATGCAACAGCTTCAAGGTTTCCAGGCAACCCTTGCAGAACAGCGAAAAGCGCTCGGCATTATCGGCATACGGCTTCTTAGTTTTGGGATCAACGTAGAGACCCTGACGGTCAAAAGCGGGTTTCTGATCGAAGAAATAGATTTGCACTTTGGAGTCGGGCAGGAACGCCGATTTGCCGTTGGCGACGTGGGTTTCGCGCGCCCACGGCACCGCCATGTCTTTCAAGCGAATCACGTCGCGCAGAACGTATTTGCGTTCGTTGACACTGCGGTAGTTGGGCATCATTACACGGATGTCATGATCCATCTCCTTGAGCGCTTTGGGAAGGGCATTAGCCGCATCCGCGAGCAGGCTGGAGCCAACAAAGGGCGAAATTTCCGCTGCCACATAGAAAATCTTGAATTTGTTTTTCATTACGCCGTTCCTGTTTCTTCTGCTTCAATAACTCGTTCACTGCTGCTGCCGGCGGGCGCTGTGCGCCGCACGGCGGGTTCAGAGGCGAGCATCGCGCAAGTGCTGGGCAGCCAGTTCCGGTGGCGTCGGATTGATGTAGAAACCGGAGCCCCACTCGAACCCGGCGACCTTGGTCAGCTTCGGAATGATTTCGAGGTGCCAGTGGTATTCCAGCGAGGCCTGCTCCTGCACTGGGAAAGTATGAAGAATGAAATTGTAATGGGGATCCTCCAGGGCGCTGCTGATGCGCTGCAGGGTTTCCTGCAACGTCACTGCCAGGCCGTGATAGTGCTCCGGCTCGGTGGCCTCGAAGTGGGAGGCATGCCGGGTGGGGAGCAGCCAGGTTTCAAAGGGGAAACGCGGGGCAAACGGCTCGAGAGCGACATAGTCCTCACGCGCCACCACCACGCGCTTGCCGGAATGCAGTTCCTGCCGGAGAATGTCGCAGTAAATGCAGCGCTCTTTCAATTCAAAATGCCGGCGCGCGCCCTCCAGCTCCTCCTGCACGCGTTTGGGAATGATGGGCGTGGCAATGAGCTGCGAATGCGAATGCTCCAGCGAGGCGCCGGCGGCCGTGCCGCGATTCTTGAACACCAGAATGTATTTGAAGCGGGTGTCGTTTTTCAAATCCTGGATGCGCTGGCGATAGGTCAGCAGAATGTCTTTGACGTGCTCGACGGGCAGATCCGACAGCTCGGCCAGATGATTGGGCGATTCGATGATCACTTCGTGGGCGCCCACGCCGTTCATCAGATCATACAGCCCTTCGCCGCGGCGATTGAGATCGCCTTCAATTTGCAGTGCGGGAAATTTGTTCGGCACGACACGAATGTTCCAGCCGGTGGTGTTGGGGGCGGAATGGTTCGGGCGGGTGGCGACGATCTCGGGCGGTGTCTTGTCTTCATTGCCCGGACAAAAAGGGCAAAAGCCGCCGGACCGCGTCTTCGGCTCGACAAACCAGTCGCCGGGCCGCTTTCCCCGTTCGGTCGAAATGATCACCCAACGATCGGTGATGGGATCCTTGCGTAACTCCGGCATGCGTAGTTCTTATGTCCTGAGATTCTGGTCAAATTGCTGATTCGGCAGAATGGCCCGCCGGCAGGCCGGGAAGCCCGGCCGAAGTGCCGCAGCGTTGGGCGAGGCGCCTGTCGGTGTCGGCCTCGCTGTTGCTGCGCTCCCGGGTTTTCCCAAGCGGTCCGCGCTGGCGGCTGCAGAGATTTCACGGGTGTGGGCTGGAAACCCGCTTCACCCTGGTGTAATGAAAAAGGTGGCACTAGGCCACCCCGTGGGCACATCGACAGCAGCGCGATGCTGAGCGCATTTCTTTCCGCAGCGGGCCGGCCTACATCTGGCTGAGATAGCGCCTGGCCTTCGCAACATATTCGCTGTTGGGGTAAATGGCGAGCAGTTGCTCCAACTCGCTGCGCGCGCGGGCGCGATCACCCAGCCGCAAATAACAGAGGCCCAGCTTCAGGTGCGCATCATCCAGCTTGTCCGACCGCGAAAAGGCGAGCACCTTCTGAAATTCCGCGATCGATTGCGCGAAGTTGCCCAGCCCGTAGTAGCATTCGCCGATCCAGTACTGCGCATTGTCCGCCAGACTGTTCTTATCGTCTTCCGCCAGCAACTCGGCGAACACCTGGATGGCATTGCGATATTGTTTTTGCTCATACAGCTCGCGTGCCTGAGCGTAGCGCTGGGCATAGTTGCCGCTGACGGTGACTGTCCGGCTGTTGCTGCTGCTCCGCTTTTGTGCGGCCTCCAGTTCGGCCTGCAATGCCTGCAGGCGGCGTTCCTTCTCACTGACATCGGCCTGCAACGTGGAAATCTGCTGGTTCTTCTCCTGCAATTCGCGCTGCAGGCGTGACAATTCGGGGCTGGTCTCGGGCTGCGTCACCACCGCCGGTTCCGCGGTGTCGGGTTTTGCGGCCTCGGGTTTCTTGGCCTCCGGCACGATGCCCAACAGCCGCAGCACCTCATTCTCGTCGTCCGTAGTGGCGGGTTGCGCTGATTGCTCGCCGCCTTCGAGTAAACGATCAATATCCACCTCTTCACCGGGCGTGCCTTCGGTTTGGGTGGTCTTCCGGCTGCCGCCGCAGGCAGTCATGAACACCAACACCAGCAACCCCAGCAGAGCAAGGGCAGCCCGTGAAATTGCCCAACGAAAAACTCTTTGCCTCATTACCGTCTCCTGGTCACACTAGGATGGACCCGCTGATATGTCCTGGCGCCACGCGTACCATTTACGCACAAATACCGTGAAGCTTCATTTTTGATGACGGTTGACCACGTAACCGGCAGCGCCCCAGCCGCCCGCTGCCGCGAAAAATGCGGCGACGCGCCACCAGGTTTCCCGGCCGTGCACCATGATGTAGTTCGGCCGGTTGGGCAGCCCGCTGTAGCCCAAACCGCTGATGGCCTCATCGACCGCTACTACGCAGTACTCCAGGCCGCCTTTGGGAATGCTGGGACCCGGGATAATGGCCTCGTAGATCTCGCGGTCGCTGGTTGCCATCGGCTCCACCAGCCAGCGCCGCACGTTCACCGGCCGGTGCAACACCGCGGCTTTCAACAAGTTGCGGTTTTCGTAGATCTCCGCCTGAATGCGCAAATCCCTGCCGGCAGTTGCCCGCTTGAGCGGGTGATGAATGACGATGGGCGGAATCTCATCAGCGCTGCTGGTGGCGCCGCTGCCGGTGAAGGCAAGCAGGCTGGTGCTGATCTGCGTGTCGGGCACGCCGTCATGATCCATGTAACCATCGCGGTCTTCGCGGGCGCGGGAATCCAAATCATACCGGTCCCACACGCCGTCGCGATCGCGGTCAGGCGTTCCGCCGCCGAGCTTCATCGTCAGGCCGGTGAAAAGGGTGATCAAGCCGTCATGCTCGTCACCGCTGAAATCCAAATCAAGCTTGTCGCTGAAGGTGTAGCGGAAGGCGGCGCCGGCTGACCAGTTGAAGCGCTGTGAGAGTGAAACCTCAAATCCGCCGGCCGCCTTGAGCAGGTAGGCGCGTTCTTCCTTGCGCGAGCCGCCCTGAAACGGTTCGCGATTGTCTTTGCGCACATTGTACCACAACAAACCGCCGGCGCCCAGAGTGACAAACGGCGAGAACGTTTTGTAAGGTGAGTAGCGCAACGTCACGTCAAACTCAATGGGGAGGGCGATGGCGACGGAGTCCTGGCGCGTGTCATCATCCGTCAGGAATTCGCCCAGGCCTGCTTCGAGGCCGAACGCCAGGTGGGGATCCGGAGAATAGTAGGCCAAGGCGCTGCCGAACGGCCGCAGAACCGCTTCCTTAACATCTCCTTCGATGCGCCCCACCCCGCCGCGCAAACCAAAACCGAATTTGGAATCCTGCGCTCGCACCGGCACGGCCGCGATCATCACCAAAATGCCCCAGAGCAGCCAACCTCTCTTGCATGTCTTCACAAGGTCAAGCCCCGTATCAAAACTGTAAAATTTTCGAGATTAAGGTATGAAAGTTCACTCTGAATGTCAAGCCTTCCTTCCTGGCGCGCCAGCGGCTGGGGCTGCAATCAGTACTGAAAGCGCCGCAATCCCGCGTTGAGGATCAAGCCCACCAGCGTCATGTTCGTCCACAGCGAAGAGCCGCCATAGCTCAAGAACGGCAGCGGAATGCCGGTGACCGGCATGATGCCCACCGTCATGCCGGTGTTGACGATGACGTGCACGCCGATCAACGTTACGCAGCCCACCACCATCAACGTCAGAAATTTGTTTTTGGCGGACACCGCAATACCGAGGGCGCGCCAGAGCAGCACGAAGAACGTCAGCAGCACCAGGGTAACGCCCCAGAAACCCAACTCCTCACCCACCACCGAAAAAATGAAATCGGTGTGTTGCTCCGGCAAAAAGCGCAACTTGGTTTGCGTGCCGCGTGCCCAGCCTTTGCCCCAGAAACCGCCGGAGCCGATGGCAACCTGCGATTGCGCGACTTGATAGCCCGTGCCGCGCGGATCCTGCTGCAGGCCGACGAAGGTGAGGATGCGGGTCTTTTGATAATCCTTCAGCCGGTTCCACAAGCTGGGGGTGAGCGCGCCGACGCCGACATTCAACACCAGCACGGCGAGCAACACCGGCAGCTTGCGCTTGGAGAGCAACAGCACGACGATGATCAGAATCATCGCGGCGCCAAACGTGTAGACATTGAAGGCCGAGAGCAACGTGATGATCGGGCTGACCACCAGAAACACGATGAAAGGCGACAATCCCGCCCAAAACAAAACCGGCAGCAGCAGCGAGGCCACCACGATCGCGGTGCCGAGATCAGGCTCCTTCAAAATCAAGGCAGTGGGCACCAGCACCATGGCGAAACAGACGCCGATATCTTTGAGCGACCGCAAATCGCGCGCTTCATCGGAGAGATAACGTGCCAGCGCCAGCAGGGTCGCAATTTTGGCGACTTCGGCGGGCTGAAAATGCACCGGCCCGAGAATAAACCAGCGATGCACGCCCTTGCCGCCGCCGACAAACAGCACGAGAATCAACAACACCACGCTTACGCCGTAGAGGCTGTAAGCCACGCCTTTGAGATATTTGACCGGCGTCAGCACCACGGCCGAGGCGAGCATCGCGCCCGCCAGAAACCAGATGATTTGCTTGGCAAAGCTGTGCCGAATTGCCGCGGAAGTGGTGGGCGAATTGGTCGTGCTGTAAATCGCCATCAGCCCGACGGTGACGAGCAGAAGGACACAAACGATGATGACCTTGTCGATGTCCTTCCAACTGATGTTGGCACGTGCTAACATAATCAGTCCGCTGCCTCTTCCGCTTCCGACTGTGGCGTCAATTTGTTGTTCTCGACCAGGAAGCTCAAAATCTTGCGCGCGATCGGCGCCGCGGCGCCGCTGCCCGAGCCGCCATTCTCGATGAACACGCAGAAGGCGATCTGGGGATCATCAAACGGGGCGAAGCCGATAAACCAGCCATGCGGCTCACCGTGCGGGTTTTGCGCGGTGCCGGTCTTGCCGGCGCTCACCAAACCCTCGACCCGGGAACGGACCGCGGTGCCGCGGCTGCCATTGACAACCAAAAACATGCCGCGCCTCACCAAGGCCCAAGTCTCCGGCCGAATCCCCTTCACCTGCATCGAATCCGGTTCCACGGCTTCCTCCGCGCCGGTGAACGGATCCAGGACGCTGCGGCGCAAGCGCGGTTTGAAACTGTGGCCTTCATTGGCAAGTGCCATCGCAAAAGCAGCCATCTGCAAAGGCGTCACCAGCAGGTCGCCCTGCCCGATAGCCAGATTCAACATCATGCCCTTGCCCCAACGATCCTTGCCGTAGCGCCGATCGAGATAGGCCACGTTCGGCAGCAGGCCGGCGTTTTCCTCGCCAAGGTCAATGCCGGTGGCCCGGCCAAAACCGAAGCGCTCGGCATAGTCCGACCAATGCTCCAACCCGACGCGGAAACCCATGCGATAGAAGTAAACGTTGCACGATTGCTCCAGCGCGCCGAGCAGATTGACCGTGCCGTGGCCGCCTTTCTTGTGGCACTCAAAGGTCCGTCCGCCGAAAACATAGTAGCCCGGGCAAAACACCGTTTCATTGGGATTGATCAGGCCGGTTTCCAAGCCCGCAATGGCGGTGATCATTTTGAAGGTCGAGCCGGGCGGATACACACTCTGCACCATGCGATCGTAAAGCGGCTTGTTGGGATCATTGAGCAGGCGGTTCCAAATCTCGGGCGTGAGGGTGCGGGAAAAAAGCTCGGGGTCGAAATCCGGTTTGCTCACCAGCGCCAGGACATCGCCGTTCTTGCAATTCAACACCACGGCGCCGCCGTTCTTGCCGGTCAGCTCGGTCTCCAACATGCGTTGCAACGAAGCATCGAGGCCGAGCAGCACGTCCTTGCCCGGCTCCGGCGGATTGTTGCGAAAGCGCTCGCCGTCCTGCTCGGTGAGATCGCGGATGACGCGGCCCAAGGCGTCCACTTCGATGAAGCGATGGCCCTTCACCCCGCGCATCACGCCCTCGTATTGGCGTTCGATGCCCTTCTTGCCGATCAAATCGCCCGGACTGTAGTTGTCGCCGTAGAGACTCAGTTCAGCGTCGCTGATTTCGCTGAGATAGCCGAACAAATGCGGTGCTTTCACGCCGTGGTCATAGGTGCGGCGCGACTCGGCGCGAAAATCCACACCGGTCAGCTCGAGGCGGCGTTCATTGAGCAGGCTGAACGCGGCGAAATCAACCTGGCGGCCGATTTTGACCGGCACGAAGTTGCCGCGCTTGTTGCGGTCAATCTGTTGCTTGAGCTCGGCGGGGGTGGTGCGCAGGGCCGCGGAGATGATCTCATAGGCCTGCGGCGCATTGCGAATCTCGATGGGCACGGCATAGATGGCGTAGGCCGGACTGTTCTCCACCAGTACTTCGCCGAAGCGGTCGCGAATCAGGCCGCGCGGCGGATCGACTTCGATCACGCGCACGCGATTCTTGTTGGCCTCCTCGAGGAACTGCTCGCCCCGCAAGAGTTGCACGTATGCGAAGCGACCGATCAGAACCAGAAACAGGAGCGCGAGGCCACCACTGAAGAGGCGGCGTTTGGATTCCAGACTCAGTTCCATACGGGCAGGGCTGGTTGCGGTGCGGCGGCCATGGCGTTTCTATTTTCGCTCGAAACTCTTGGCAAACAGCAAATGCGCGATGGCTGCCAGCACCAGGGTGTACAGGGAATTGGGAATCACATAGCGAACGATCAAATGCAGAAGGCTGAAATCAGCATCAAAATAGTAGATGCCGTCGCGAATCAAATTGTGCACCAGCGCCGTGGCCAGGGTGATGCCGAGGGTGACCTGCAGGCCGAACTTGAGCTTGTCGCGTGCCAGGTAGGCGGCCACGAATCCCGCCACCGCTTTGGCCAGCGCCTGCAGGCCATAGAGATGGGTGGCGAAAGCATCCTGGGCCAGCCCGGCAAGAAAACCCGTGACGATCGCCGCGATGGCGCCGTGCCGGATGGCCGAGAGCACCAGCCCGACAACCAGCAGGTCCGGTGCCACTTCATAAATCGTCAGCAACGGAACAAAGCCGACCTGCACGAGCAGGAAGATCGAGAACGTCAACAGGTATTTGAGGACGCGCTTTGCCAACTGATTCAGTCTCCGCTGGTGGAATCCGCGACCGTCACTTGAAAACTCTCGGCCGGCGTGGTGATCACAAACAATTCTTCCAAACGATCGAAACGCACCGCCGGCTCCAGCGGGATGCGCATGAAGGGTTCGCCCTTTTCGAGCGAAGGCGCAATCACTTTGCCGATGCGCAAACCCGGCGGATAAAGCGCGCTGTAATCGGAAGTGACCACCATATCGCCCGCCTTGATGACGGCATTGCGCGGCACGCCGGTCATTTCCAATCCGCGCGTGTCACTCCACGACACAATGCCGAGCACGCGACCGCCCTGCGAACGGGCGCTCACACTGAAATTGCGATCGAGCATCAATTGCACCAGGCTGGTGCGCTCGTTGACTTTGTAGATCTTGCCGGCCAGACCCTCGGGCGTCACCACCGGCATGTTCACGCGCATGCCCTGCCGGGCGCCGAGATCGATGATCACGGTGTTGGGCGTGCGGCTGCGTTCGGCGAACAGCACCCGGGCGCTGCGGAACTGCAGCGGCGCACGCTCGCGGTATTCCAACAGCCGCCGCAGCCGGAAATTCTCCAGGTACGCCTCGCGCAGTTGGCTGTTCTCCAGCATGAGCTGAGTGGCGCGTTGGCGCAGCGCGCTCATCTCCTCGGCGGATTGCGTCAGGCGCGCGAACCAGCTCAGCTTCTCCTGCAGCATGGCCAGCCGGTCCACCGCCAGCCCGCGGAGTGCATCGATCTGGGGCGCATCATTGTTGAAGAGAATGGCGATCGCGGCCACGATGGCGGCGAACAGCGTGAAATACTCCCGCCGTGAAATGAGGTATTCGTTGGAGCGATCGAGCAGCGCGGTCTTCATGGCTTTCAGGCAAGGTCCGTGTCACGTCCGGGGCGGCTCAATAGCGCTTGACCTTGGTCAGCACCTTTTGATATTTGTGAATCGCTTCCAGCACTTTGCCGGTGCCGCGCACCACCGCGGTGAGCGGGTCTTCGGCCACGATGATGGGCAGGCTGGTCTCGCGGCGCAGACGCTCGTCCAGGCCTTTGAGCAGGGCGCCGCCGCCGGAAAGTGCGATGCCGCGGTCGAGGATGTCGGCGGACAATTCCGGCGGCGTTTGTTCCAGGCAGTGCTTGGTGGCTTCGACGATGGCATTGACGCAATCCGCGAGCGCCTCCTGCACTTCTATCGAGCTGATCTCGACGGTTTTGGGAATGCCGGCGACCATGTCGCGGCCGCGCACGGTCATCGTGGCCTTGTCCTGATAGGGCGCCGCGGAGCCGAGCGTGATTTTGATCTGCTCGGCGGTGTTTTCGCCGACCAGCAGGTTGTAGTTGCGTTTGAAATGTTGCACGATGGCTTCATTCATCTCGTCGCCGGCGATGCGGATCGAGCTGTGATTGACGATGCCCGACAGTGAGATCACCGCGATTTCGGTGGTGCCGCCGCCGATGTCGATCACCATGCTGCCCACCGGCTCATCGATCGGCAGTCCGATACCGATGGCCGCCGCCATCGGCTCGTCGATCAAATGAACTTCGCGCGCGCCCGCGTGTTCCGCGGAATCGCGCACCGCCCGTTTTTCCACCTCGGTGACGCCGCTGGGAATGCTGATCGCCATGCGCGGCCGCCAGATGCGCGTCACCTGCACGGTGCGGATGAAGTGACGGATCATGGCCTCGGCCAGCTCGAAATCCGCAATGACGCCGTCTTTCATCGGCCGCACGGTCACAATCTCGTTGGGCGTACGGCCCTGCATCTCCTTGGCAGCATGGCCATAGGCCACGATCTCCTGGTCGATCTTGCGCAATGCGATGATACTGGGCTCGTTGACGAGAATGCCGCGGCCCCGCACGTAGACCAGGGTATTGGCCGTGCCCAGGTCCATGGCAATGTCAGTTGACAAAACGTTTTGCAAAGAAAAATTCATGCGCGATTCGCCTTTCCTCACGGCAACGTGTCTTACAATGAGGTGAAGATACGTTGATCTCTTCAGTTGTTCTTGTTTTTTTGATGACGATGCAGCCGCTCACGCCATTCTTTCCGTTCGGCGAAAACCTACACACGCCTTCCCCCTCTTCAATTCCCCTCGATGCTTGCCCGCATGAGCCGGTTGGCGGGCGCGTCGCCACGGCGGAAAATCCGGTTGCGGCGCAGACAGCGTGCGTTTGGGCCGGTGGGCCGGTGAGCTGCCAGTCAATTTTGCCTTCCTTCTGTTAGAGAAGCCGGACTAATGGCGGAAGTGCCGCACGCCGGTGAACACCATTGCCATTTTATGCTGATCAGCCGCTGCGATGACCTCGGCGTCGCGCAGCGAACCGCCCGGCTGAATGATCGCCTGCGCCCCGGCGGCAGCAGCCTGCTCCACGCTGTCGGCAAACGGGAAAAACGCATCGCTCGCCACCACCGACCCTTGCAGCTCCAGGCCGGCGCGCCGAGCCTTTTCGACCGCGAGCCAGGCGGAATCAACGCGGCTCATTTGTCCTGCGCCGATGCCGAGCGTGCGATCGTCGCCGCAGAAGATCACCGCGTTGGATTTGACGGCGCGCACCACCTTCCAGGCAAAACGCAACGCACGCCATTGCTCCTCCTCCGGCGGTCGCTGCGTGACGACGCGGAATGCGGTTTCATCGTCGTTGCCGGTATCCGGCTCCTGCACCAACACGCCGCCCGCAACCGTCTTGCAGTCGAAGGCAGCGGGCGCCGGCTGGCTGATACCATCCATTTCCAGCAGCCGCAGATTTTTCTTGCCCGCCAGCATGCGTTGCGCCTCGGCGCTGAATCCCGGCGCCAGAATCACTTCGGTGAAGTTCTCCGCAATCGCAGCGGCGGTTTCGCCATCGACTACGCGATTGCAGCCGATGATGCCGCCGAACGCCGACACCGGGTCGGTGGCCCTGGCCTTACGGAAAGCCTCCTCCAGCGAATCAGCAACCGCCACCCCGCAGGGATTGGCGTGCTTGATAATAACACAGGCCGGCTCGTCAAAACAGCGCACGAGATCGAGCGCCGCATCGGCATCGGCAATGTTGTTGTAAGAAAGCTCTTTGCCCTGCAACTGCCGCGCGGCAAAGAACCCGGCGGCCGGACCGGTGCGGTTGCGATAAAAGCCCGCGCGCTGCTGGGGATTCTCGCCGTAGCGCAATTCTTGTTTTCGGTCCAACACCAAAATCATGGAGGTGGGCAGATCGTCTTGACCCGTCTGGCGGTGCAGATAATCCTGAATCACGGCATCGTAGCCGGCGGTGCAGGCAAAGGCTGCGATCGCCAATCGCCGGCGCGTGGTCTCGCTCACTTCGCCGTGGTTCTGGCGCAACTCCTCGCAAAACGCAGCATACTGGCGCGGCTGTGACAGCACCGCCACGCCGGGGAAATTCTTGGACGCCGCGCGCAACAGGGTGACGCCGCCGATATCGATATTCTCCAGCGCTTCGTTGAGCGTGGTTTGCGGCTGCGCGATCACGTTCTCAAACGGATAGAGATTGACCACGACGAGATCGATCAACCCAAAACCATGATGCGCCGCCTCCGCAAGCTGCGCAGGCTGATCGCGTTTCGCCAGCAATCCGCCCAGGATTTTGGGATGCAGCGTCTTCACCCGGCCCTCCAAAATTTCGGGAAAGCCGGTAATCGCCTCGACCGGCGTGACTGAAAAGCCATTCTGCTGCAGCAGCCGGGCGGTGCCGCCGGTGGCAATCAACTCGATGCGGTGTGCTGCCAGGGTTTGCGCCAGCTCCAGCAGGCCGGTTTTGTCATGGACGCTGAGCAGGGCGCGCTTAATGGACGACACGGGGTCTCTCTCGCGTTTCACGTTCAGGATTTGGGTCGTATGCGAACCTGTCTGCCGCTGATCACGACTCGGTCTTCCGCAAAAAGCTGTAGCGCTTCCGGCAAAATCACATGCTCGACTGCGAGCACGCGGCCGGCCAGTGTTGCCGCGGTGTCATCATCGTGCACCGGCACGCAGCGCTGCACCACCGGGCCGCCGCTGTCGTATTCTTCATCCACCAGATGCACCGTGGCGCCACTCACCTTGCAGCCATAGGCGAGCACGGCCGCATGCACGCGGCTGCCATACATGCCCTTGCCGCCGAAACTCGGCAGCAGCGCAGGATGAATGTTGATCATGCGGCCGGCAAAAGCGCGCACCACCGCCACGGGAATCTTGCGCAGATAGCCCGCCAGCACGATGAAATTGCAGCCATGCTGGGACAAAGCCTGCAGCAGCGCGTGTTCATAGTCCTGCGGTGAAGTGAAGCTGCTGGGCGCGAGCACGCATTCGGGAATTCCCTCGTCGCGTGCAATTTGCCGCGCACCGGCCGCCGGCTGGTCGGTGAGCAACAGCGCCACCCGCGCGGCCAGCTTACCGCTGCGAATCGCTGCGACGATGGCCTGGAAATTCGAACCGCGGCCGCTGGCAAAAACTGCAAGGTGAAGATCCATCTGCCCTCGAACACATGCGAAACCGCAATTGCGCTCCGCCCCACTCGCCGGCTCGCCCGGCGTGGGTCATGGTGAATTTCTAAACCACCGCGGCTTCGGTAACCGTCAAGCGCCGCTGCCGTCCGCTCACGAGCAGCTCGGCGCTGGCGCCGACCGGCATGGTGTGTTTGCGGCCGGCGTGGCCATATTCCAAATTCATCAAAGCGGGCACGCGCAACGGGCGAATGAAATCCTGCATCAGATCCTCCAGGCGCAGCGAGGGTGCGCCGTTTTTCGCCTCGCAATCGATCATCTGGCCCAACACGAATCCGCCGATCTTGGCGAACACGCCCAGTTCACGCAGATGCACGAGATAACGATCGATGCGATAAATCTCCTCACCGATTTCCTCGAGGAAAAAAATGCTCTTTTGCACCGCCGGCATGAACGCGGTGCCCGCCACCGTGGCCACCAGCGAGAGACAGCCGCCGAGCAAGCGGCCGCGCACTCGTCCCGCGGTAATCGCGGCAAACGGCCGGTCCTGCTGCGGCTCCAAATCGCCGCAGGGCACTGGTTCCGTGATCATCCGCCAAAACTGCGCTGCGGTGAAGGGATCAATGCCCCGGCCCATGTCCGCTGCCACCATCGGCCCGGAGAAAGTGATCAAGCCGGTGCGCCGGAAGATCGCAAGCTGCAGCGCGGTGATGTCGCTGTAGCCGACGAAGATTTTGGGCTGGTCGCGGATGGCGTCATAATCGAGCAGGTGCAGCAGGCGGGGGGTGCCGTAGCCGCCGCGCACGCAGATGATCGCCCGCACCTGCCGGTCACGGAACATGGCGTTGAGATCGCGGCTGCGCTCGCGATCACTGCCGGCAAGATAGCCGTTCTCGCGATACACAAACTTACCGAGTTTGACGCGATAACCCAATCCTTCCAAATAGCGCACGCCCTGTTCGAGCAACTCGGGCTTCATGGGACTGGCGGGCGCCACCACGCCGATGACTTCACCGGGGCGCAGCCGCGCCGGTTTGATGATGCGGGGCAATGTTGTTCTCCGTTATCATTACCACTGCAATTGCCTTCCAGCAGGGATTCAGTGAAGAACTGGGCACAGTTCCAGGTTATTCACAAGGTCCGCGGGATGACAGCAGGATGACAAGTAGAGGCGGATTGAACTCTTCAAGGCCGGCGACCACTAACTCAACACCGGTAAACGGCGTTGCGCCGGCGCTGCCATCGGCGGCGTGAAGCGCGAGCTGGCGGCACGGCCGGTCAGCTCAAAATCGCGGGCGCCAGTGATGCGCACCGAGCTGAACTCGCCGATCGGCAATTGACCGCGCGTAGCCGGCACCACGACGGTGTGATCGATCTCCGGGCAATCCCATTGCGTGCGGCCGCAGTAGGCTTGTTCCTGTTCGTCGTATTCCTCGATCAACACCCGCAACTCACGCCCGATCTGCCGGCGGTTCCACTCCAACGCCACCTGCCGCTGCGCCTCCACCAGCAAATCATAGCGTTCGCGCTTGACTTCTTCCGGCACTTGATCGGCAAACGTGTAAGCCGGAGTGTTTTCTTCGTGAGAATAATTGAAAACCCCCAGGCGCGCAAAATGGCCGGCGCAGACGAAGTCATAGAGGCTCTGAAAGTCTTCCTCTGTTTCGCCCGGGAAACCGGTGATCAGCGAAGTGCGCAGCACCAGATTCGGAATGCTGGCATGCAGGCGGCCAATCAATTCTTCGGTGAATTGGCGGTTGACACGGCGGGCCATGCGCTTCAGCATGCGGTCGCTGACATGCTGAATCGGCAGGTCGAGATACTTGACCACTTTGGGCAGGGTGGCGATCGCTGCGATCATCTCGGTGGTGACGTGATAGGGATAAGCATACATCACGCGAATCCACTCGAGGCCGGCGACCGCAGCGAGCGCCTGCAGCAGCGGGGCGAGTTGCTGCCGGCCGTTCAAATCCAGGCCGTATTGGGTGGAATCCTGGGCGACGAGAATCAATTCCTTCACGCCGTGGGCCGCGAGTTGCCGCGCTTCCGCCACCAGTTCCGGAATCGGCGTGCTGCGAAAGGCGCCGCGAATCTGCGGAATTGCGCAAAAGGTGCAGGGATGCTCGCAGCCCTCGGAGATTTTGAGATAGGCGAAGTGGCGGGGCGTCAACTGCGCGCGCGCAACCGCGGACACACCCTCGCCGAGCAGATTGTGTTTCAGCCGCATCTGCAGCGCCAAGCCGTTGACGATTTGGCGCAAATCCCGGTTGCCGTAAAAACCGTCGACTTCCGGCAGCTCGCGGCGCAGTTCGGGCGCGTAACGCTCAGACAGGCAACCGGTCACGAACACTTGCCGGCAGGCGCCCTGTTTCTTCAGTTCGAGCGCCTGCAGAATCGTGTCGATGGATTCTTCCTTGGCGGACTCGATGAAGCCGCAGGTGTTGACAATGATGGCCTCCGCGGCCGCCGCCTCGGCGACGAACTCGACGCCGCGCAGCCGCAGGCCGCCTTGTAAGAATTCGGAGTCAACGAGGTTCTTGGGGCAACCCAGGGTGATGAGATTGACTTTCAAGCTAGGGCCTTTTATGATTCAACGCTGCATCCGGTGGCGATTGACAATGCTGTGCAGACTTGTGTCATGAGTTCCTTGTCAAGGTTCCCAATAAACTGAACTAATTTTGCTTTCTCAATGGTTTGAATACTGTCTAAATTTATCGCAGACGTATTTTTCAAGCCTTGGCCGGTTCCAACAATGACTGCTCTGGTGCTCCGTGTATCGTAAAGCTTATCGGCACGACAATAAAGCTTATCGGCACGACAATCACATAGTTGAGCAAAGGGATCGCTTGCGAGCGGCCTAGAACCAGCACCGGCCTGCGTTTATCCGGTGGCTTGAATTCATGAAGCCAGAATTCGCCACGATGAATCAATCGATCCATACCTGTTCTCCGATCCACTCGCTGGCCTCGCGATCACACTCTTCACGAGCACGCGGGTCGCCGTAGGCGCGCTCATATTGCCTGTCAGTTTCATGTTCCATCTTCCATTCTAAAAATACGGGCGGCGCCTTGAAAAAACGTTGAACCGTCCATCGCTTTGAAATCTTTATCTTGGTTTATCGCCTCAAACAAGGCATCATCGACTTCGACTTGAATTGTTTTTATAGATCATTCTCGCTCTTTTAGTTATTTCGCCCCGCCGGCGCGGCGCAACTTTTTCAGTTCTGCTTCCAGCTGCGCGGCGCGTTCTTCTGCGGCGCGCAATTGCGCTTTCGACTCAGGCGCTTCCACGGCCAGCGCTTCACGCTCTACCAAAGCCTGCTCCGGCTCGATCAGCCAATCCCTGGCAGCCGGATTATAAAAGCGCAGAACGAAAGGTTTGCGAGGATCATTCGTGGGCAGCGCCCACAAGTCCAGCTTCAATCTCTGGCTCTCCAGCCGCCACCCCTCCGGCGTTTCCAGTTCTTCACCATTGAAAGCCGGCCGCGCCAAGGCTTCCACCGTGCGCGACGCATACTCCTCGCCAACAAGTTGATAACCTCGCAACGGCGGACTTATTGAGTTTTGCATAAGTAATAGGAAATTGACAGTTTTTTGATTATATTAAGAGGCATGAGACCTTATGGAGCTGCCAAGCAATTAGAGAAGCGTCGTCGAAAGGCGATAGCGCTTCTAAGAGCTGGCGAAAAGCCGGCCACTGTTGCCCGCCGAGTGAATTCGTCATTAAGTTCGGTTTACTTGTGGTGGCAACAATTTCGCAAGAATGGAGATGATGGTTTAAACCCTAAACCGACTCCTGGCCGTACACCCAAATTGTCCAACGCTCAACAACAGAAGTTGATTCGACATCTCTTGAATGGAGCCAAAGCCGCAGGCTACGCGACAGAACTCTGGACGCTGGAACGTATCTCGCAACTCATTGAGAAAAAATTTGGTGTACGATATCATCCAAGCCATGTTTGGAAGCTGCTCGGAAAGCTAGACTGGAGCAGCCAGAAGCCGGAACGCCGAGCGATTCAACAAGACGAAGATGAAATCAAAATATGGATGCGCTACAAATGGCCCCACATTAAAAAAAAGCCGAAAAGCTG
>JAKLJX010000003.1:0-100504 GCA_023150945.1 bacterium
CAACAGCAAAAGAACAATAAATCAAAATCACCCCAGTTCTCACAAATTTGGGTAACATTTAATTTTGAGGCAACGGGACGGGATCAGCGCAGATCAGGACGGTGGAAGCTATGGCAAAGGCCTGCTGATCAGGTGAGTTCATTCCGCCGGTGGCGGCGGTGCGGTGGCCAGAGGCGCGTCGGGCTGGCGGCGAAAGCCGGCCAGTCTCTCGCGGAAATCCGCGAGCACGCAAATTCGTTCCGCGCCGATTTCGTCCAGCACCCGGTGGTAGCTCTGCGCGGCCCGGCCGCCGACGATGATGGCGATGGCGGGATGCAAATAGTGCCGCAATCGGCGCAGCTCGTGTTCCAGGAGAGGATCATCATCCGGATAGACGACGCTCAACGCCACGATTTGCGCCTGGTTGAATTCCAGCGCCGCAGCAATTTCCTCGGCGGGCAGGTTGGGGCCGAGGTAGGTTGTCCGCCATCCCATAGCCGAGGCGGTGGCGGCCGCCAGAATCGCGCCCAACTCGTGAATCTGGCCGGCGGGCGTTGTGATCACCATGTTGGGAGCGCCCGGCAAGGCCTCTTGTGGACTGCGAATCGTTGACCAGAAGGACCGGATCGCTGCAGTGAGCAGATGCTCATGCACCACTCGCAAGGTTCCCACCTGCCACAACTCGCCCACCTCGTGAATGAGCGGCACCAGGACTTGATCGATCAAAACCGGCCGGCTCAGCGCCACCGCAGCGCGCGCGATGGCGCGTTCCAATTCCATCGCATCCAGGCGCCGCACTGCTGCCAGGCAAGCCTCGACGTGCACGGAGTCCTGCGCGGCGGGCGCAGATGACATCGCCGACCTTTGCGCGTTCAGCACACTCGCGACCGCCGGTTCGCGCGCCGGTGCGCCTTCCAACGCGATGAGTTGGCGCAATCTTTCCGTCGGCAACTTTGCGACGTGGCCGATGCCGTGGCCCAGGTCAACCGCCTTGCGCAGCAGAGTGAAGCGCTCGATATCTGCTTCGGAGTACATGCGGCGGTTGGTATGCGAACGCTGCGGCACAACTGCGCCATACCGGCGTTCCCAGATTCGAATCACGTGCGGAGAAAGCCCTGTACGACGCGCCACGATGTTTATCGGATACCTGTTCTCTCTGTCCATAGTTTTGAAGATAACATTATGTCTAATATTTGTCAATATAAATTTTCGATTTATCGCTAGTTGACAAATCACAGTTCAAAAAATTAGCAAAATATTATTGACAAATATTAGACAAAATGCTATATTGCGCCAGTGTTTTAGAAACGTCAGCCATCACCGAAGTCTGCAAGATCTGGCGGCCGGTGTTGACAAAAGTGTGAAGCAACAAGGGGTGTTCGTCGGCAGCAGTTGGCGCAAGCGGCCGTGACTGCACGCAGTGAGTTCAAGGCGGTTGATTCATCATAACAAAAGAAGCTGAGAACCTCATGCCAGTGAAAACCATGAGTGATTGCATGTGAACGTTCAGAAAAATATGAGAGGTTCGATCTGATCTCGAAGTTCTCGGTTTTCTTACCTGACGGCGGTTGGAACCTCTTTCCTCCCGCCGTCTTTTTTGTGTTCACGATCTGATTCGAAAATCCATGCGCCGGTTTTACCAGCAACTCAACCGCACCGCGCTCGCTTCCGCCAACCGCCGCTGGCTGTTTGTGCCCTATGACCAGCTTGCGGGCCAAATCGGGCCGGTCGGCCGCGAGAATCCTCGCGAGCTTGGCATTGTGGTGATTGAAAACACCTGGAAAGCGAGCCGGCGGCCCTATCATAAACAAAAGCTGGCTTTGCTGCTGGCAAATTTGCGCCACTTTGCGGTAGAACAGGCCAGCCGTGGCGTTGCTGTCCGTCATGTCGTAGCTGCCGCGCCCTATTGCGAAGCCCTGCGGCCTTTGGTGGCTGAGCTTGGCCCGCTGCGCGTCATGGAGCCGGCCGAACGTGAGCTGCGGGTCGACCTCCAGCCGTTGATTGATGAAGGTGGACTGCAAGTGATTCCGCACGAGGGTTGGCTGACCACCACTGCGCAATTCTTCGCCAGCAGAAGCAAGGGAGGCGCCTGGCGCATGGACGCCTTCTACCGTCACGTTCGCCGCGCGAGCGGTATCCTCATGAAAGACGGCAAACCGTTGGGCGGCAAATTCAGCATGGACGCGGCCAATCGCCAGCAGTGGAAAAACGGCCCAGCCGCCCCGGCGCTTCCGGTTTTTACTCCCGATGACCTCACCGGCGAAGTCGCAGAACTGATCGAAACGCGCTTTGCGCATCATCCCGGCCGGCTGGACTTGCGCATGTTGCCCGCGAGTCGCGAAGACGCAGAGGCGTTGTGGGATTGGGCAAAGCGTGAATGTCTGCCGCTCTTCGGGCCTTATGAAGACGCCATGTCCGCCCGCTCGCGCAGCTTGTTTCATACCCGGCTCTCCGCTTTGTTGAATCTGCAGCGCCTGTTGCCCGCGCGTGTGGTCAATGAGGCCGAGAATCTCGACATTCCTCTCGCGAGCAAAGAGGGCTTCATTCGGCAGATTCTGGGATGGCGTGAGTTCGTGCACCACGTGCACGTGGCCACGGATGGTTTCCGCCGACTCCCGGACAGGGAGATTGCCGTGGCCGCTTCACCGGGCGATGCTGGCTATCAACGCTGGGCCAATCCGCAATGGCGCGCTTCCCATCTCCCAGGTGCGGCCGATGAGGGCGGCGCGATGCCGGCTTTCCTGGGCGGAACCACACCGCTGCCGCCGGCGTTTTGGGGCCAGCCCTCGGGACTGGCCTGCCTCGATGAAGTCGTGCAAGGCGTTTGGGAAGAAGGCTACAGCCATCACATTACCCGCCTGATGGTGCTGGCCAATCTCGCCACGCTGCTCGACGTGTCGCCGCGCGAACTGACCGACTGGTTTTGGGTAGCCTACACCGATGCCTATGATTGGGTGGTCGAGCCGAATGTCTTGGGCATGGGCACGTTCGCGATCGCGGATTTGATTACCACCAAGCCTTATGTCGCAGGCGCAGCGTATCTTCATCGCATGAGCGATTATTGCCGTGAGTGCCGCTTTGATCCCAAATCGAGTTGTCCGTTCACGCCGTTGTACTGGGCCTTTCTCGGCCGGCACGAAGCGAAACTGCGACACAACGACCGGCTCAAACTCGTGCTGGCCGCGCTGCGCAAACGCCCTGCCCATCGGCGCCGGCGCGAAGCGCAGGTGTTTGAGCATGTGCGCAGCACTTTGCGCGATGGCGAAGCGCTGAATCCCGCAGGAATGCCGGCATGAGTGGCTCCTCTCAACCATTGCTGCTTCTGACTGGCGCCACCGGCTATGTCGGCGGCCGCCTGTTGAAAGCGCTCGAAGCCAGGGGATTCCGGGTGCGCTGTCTGGCGCGCCGTCCCGAATTTCTGGCAGCGCGAGTTGGCGCCAACACCGCGATTGTCAAGGGGGATGTGTTGGAGGCGAGTTCGCTGCCGGCGGCGCTCGCAGGTGTGCACACGGCCTATTACATGGTTCACTCCATGGGTTCGGCCGGCACCTTCGAGGAGCAAGACCGCCGCGCGGCGCGCAATTTCGCCGAAGCAGCCCGTCGCGCCGGTGTGCGCCGCCTGATCTATCTGGGCGGCTTGGGCAAGGACGATGCCCTTTCCCCGCATCTCGACAGCCGCCAGGAAGTCGGACGCCTCCTGCGTGAGTCGGGTGTGCCGACGGTGGAACTGCGCGCCTCGATCATCATCGGCTCGGGCAGCCTGTCTTTCGAAATGATTCGCGCGTTGGTGGAAAAACTGCCGGTGATGATTACGCCACGCTGGACGAGCTCGCTGGCGCAACCCATCGCGATCGAAGACGTGATTGCCTATCTCATGGCCGCGCTGGAAGTGCCGGCGGAAGGCGTCTTCGAAATCGGCGGCGCCGACCAGGTTTCCTATCTTGATCTCATGAAAGAATACGCCCGCCAGCGCGGCTTGCAGCGCCTGATCATTCCGGTGCCCATGCTCACCCCGCGGCTGTCGAGCTTGTGGCTGGGTTTGGTGACGCCATTGTACGCGCGCGTCGGCCGCAAATTGATCGACAGCGTGCGGCATGACACGGTGGTCACTGACCAGCGCAGTCTGGCTACCTTCGCCATTCAACCGCGCGGCATCCGTGCCGCCATTGCCCGGGCGCTGGCGCATGAAGATCGTGAGTTTGCTGAGACCCGCTGGTCGGATGCGCTGTCTTCTCCCGGTCAGCTTCGCAGTTGGGGCGGCGTCAAGTTCGGCACGCGGCTGGTGGATTCACGCTCGGCACAGGTGACCAGCTCTCCGGCTGCGGCCATGGCGCCGATTCGCCGCATCGGCGGAAAGACCGGGTGGTATTACGGCAATTGGCTGTGGCGTCTGCGCGGGTTCATTGATTTGCTGTTCGGCGGCGCGGGGCTGCGCCGCGGCCGCCGCGATCCGGAGTGGCTCGCGCCCGGTGACACGGTGGACTTTTGGCGCGTCGAGGCTTTTGAACCTGACCGGCTGCTGCGTTTGTCAGCGGAGATGAAAGTGCCGGGCCGCGCCTGGCTGCAGTTCGAAGTCGAGCCGCGCGCGGGCGGTGCCAGCGTGCGGCAAACGGCGATCTTCGATCCCGCCGGAATTTTGGGCTTATTGTATTGGTATGCGCTGTATCCCCTGCATGAAATCGTGTTCGCCGGCATGTTGCGCGGCGTGGTGCAGGCGATTGACCAGAAGGAAAAAAAGTGAGGGCGGCCGATGTCTGACGCTGAAGTCATCATCATCGGCGCGGGGCTGGCCGGCCTGTGCTGTGCCCGGCGCCTGCAGGCAGAAGGCGTTCCGTACCTGCTGCTCGAGGCCGCGGACGCTGCCGGTGGCCGCGTGCGCACCGACGAGTTGGAAGGATTCCTGCTCGATCGCGGCTTTCAAGTCTTGTTTACGGCTTATCCCGAGGCCGCGCGCACGCTTGATTATGCCGGCCTCGATTTGAAGCCTCTCTACCCCGGGGCGCTGGTGCGCCATGGCGGCCGATTTCACCGCCTCGCAGATCCCTGGCGCCGGCCGTTCGACGGCATCAGAACTCTCTTCTCGCCGGCCGGAACGCTGGCCGACAAGATCAGGATGGCGGCGCTGCGGCGCCGTGTGCGCAACACTGCGCTGGAAGACCTGCTGCAACGGCCGGAAACCTCGACGCGGGAAGCGCTGCATGCTGCCGGCTTCTCCGCGAAGATCATCACGCGTTTTTTCCAGCCGTTTTTCGGTGGAATTTTTCTCGAGCCGGAATTGGAAACCTCCAGCCGCATGTTCGATTTCGTGTTCCGCATGCTGGCTGCGGGAGAAACCGCGCTGCCGGCGCGGGGCATGGGCAGCATTCCGGCGCAACTCGCCGCGGCCTTGCCCGCGGCAGCCGTGCGCTGGCATTGCCGCGTGAACCGGATCACAACGAACACCGTCACGCTCGACACCGGCGAGCGGCTGACGGCGCGCGCCATCGTCATCGCCACGGACGGCCCGGAAGCAACGCGCTTGTGGCCCGAACTGCCGGCGGTGCCGATGCAGCGGGTGTTGTGCTTCTATTATGCCGCACAACAAGCACCCCTCGAGGAACCGATTTTGCTTTTGAATGGTGAGGGAGATGGCCCGGTCAACAATGTTTGCGTGCCCAATCTCGTGGCGCCGGACTATGCCCCGGCGGGCGCCCATCTGATTTCCGCAACGGTACTGAACACGGTATTGCAGGATGAAAAGCAGCTCGAGCTGTCGGTGCGCATGCAGCTTGCCAAATGGTTCGGCGTGCAAGCCCAACGCTGGCGTCTCTTGAAAATCTACCGGTTGGCGCACGCCCTGCCCCGGCAAGTGCCGCCGGCGCTGCAACCGCCGCAACGGCCTGTCCGCTTGCGGCCCGGACTTTACGTCTGCGGTGATCACCGTGACAATGCTTCGATCAACGGCGCCATGGTCTCCGGCCGCCGCGCCGCCGAGGCGATTCTCGCGGAGCTGTAGGAGCAAGGCGGCGCCGCACCGGCTCAAAGAAGTTGGGAATGATTTCAGTCAAAACCATTATGGGCACAACCATCTGCTCGGCTGTCGTGCTGAAAATTGTTTGCCATGGATTAACTTGTTAGGAGAAAGCTCATGCCCACCATGACTCTCAAATCCTCCAAGGCGGCCGCCAAACCTGCTGCCAGCCGCCCACCTGCGCCCGCGCGATCAACCGCCAAACCGCCGGCAACGCGCAAGCTCACGCCCGGCTCGTCCCGCACCGCCGCGACTGCCGGACAAAGCAACGGCAACGGTACCTCGCTCACCGCCGGGCAAATCGCGCCGGATTTCGCTCTGCCGGACGATCGCGGTCAGCTCGTGCGTCTGTCAAACTACCGTGGCAGAAAGGTCGTGCTCTACTTCTATCCGGAAGACGACACCCCGGCGTGCACGCGCGAAGCCTGCGCCTTCCGTGACCGCTTCGGCGATATTCAGTTGCACGGCGCCGTCATTTTGGGCGTGAGCGCCGATCCGGTGGAATCACACCGGAAGTTCAAAGCCAAGTATCGCCTGAATTTCCCGCTGCTGAGTGACGCCGATCGCAAAGTGCTCAGGGCCTACGACGTTTGGCAGGAGAAAACCATGTTCGGCCGCACCTACATGGGCGTGGTGCGCTCGACGTTCATCATTGATGAAACCGGCCGCATCGCCAAAGTCTTCACAAAGGTGAAAGTCGATGGCCATGCTGCCGAAGTGGTGGCGACGCTGTGAATCTCCGCTCTGCGCGCGGCGGCGACGGTCCCGGCAATGGCGGGGAGTACGCGGCTGGCTGCGGGAGCACGTTCACCGCGCTGTCCTCCCGTTGTCTTTCCGAAGGAACCTGGTGAAGACTCAAGCACAACGCCGAGTACCTTGCAAGATTCCTGCGGAACGACGTTTTGAACAATTCATGCGAATCGAGGCACGCGCATACCCGTCTTGCGCTGTTGCCGTGCAAAAGGGCACTTCTATGGTAGATTTCAGATGGCAGGCAATGAGAACGATAGTTTTTGTGATGCTGCTGTTGAGTTTCAGCCTGGCGGCCTTTGGTCAACCGGCCGGCAGAATTGAAGGCCGCGTGATCGATGCCCGCAGCAAAGAGCCGCTGGCCGGCGCCAATGTCTTGGTGGTGGGCACCAGTTTGGGCGCCAGCGCTGACGTGGAAGGCCTGTTCGCCATCCCCAATCTCGCGCCGGGAACGTATCTGCTGCGTTTTTCTTTTGTGGGATATGAGAGTCTCACCAAGACCGACGTGGTGGTGACCGCCGCGCGGCCGGCGATTGTCAATGTGCAGATGGTGGAGAGTTTCCTGCAGCGGCAGGAGGTGGTGGTCACGCCCGGCTATTTCACCGAGGCCTTTGAAAGCCCGGTGAGCAGCACGCAGCTTGCCGCGGAAGAAATCCGGCGGTTTCCCGGCGGCTTCGAAGACATCGTGCGCACCGCCGCTGCCCTGCCGGGCGTCGCCGTGGTCAATCAAGGCGGCCGCAACGATCTGCTGGTGCGCGGCGGCGGGCCGTCGGAAAATCTCTACCTCATCAACAACATCGAAGTGCCCAACATCAACCACTTCGGCACGCAAGGCTCGAGCAGCGGCGCGCTCAGCTTCGTGAATCTGGATTTCATCGACCGGGTCGAGTTTTCCACCGGCGGGTTCGGTGTGCGCTATGGCGACAAGCTGTCGTCCGTGCTCGCGCTCGACACCCGGCCCGGCCGGCGCGATCGCCTCGGCGGCGAAGCCACCATTTCCGCCACGCAATTCGGGCTCAATCTCGAAGGCCCGCTCAGCCGCCGCGGTGATTTTCTCTTTTCTGCCCGCCAAAGCTATCTTGATTTGATTTTCAAGGCCGCCGGCCTGCCGTTCATCCCGGTCTATACCGATTTCAACTTCATTGCCGACTTGGATTTCTCCCCGCGCAGCAAGCTCTCGTTTCTCGGGCTGGCCGCCCTCGATCGCGTCGATCGCGATCAAAGCAGTCTGGAAAACCGCGTCACCAACGCCGGCATTCTGGACAATACCCAAAATCAAATCATCGCCGGCGCCAATTGGCGTCGCGTGCTGGGCCGCGGCTTCTTCGATCTCACCGCCAACCTCAACTACAACGGCTTTCGCTTCAGCCAGATTGACGAATTCGACCGTGAGTACTTCAATAGCCGCGCCGACGAAACCGAATTGAATGTCAAACTGACTTCCTATCTCGGCCTGAAGCGCGGCGGCGGCCTGTATGCCGGCCTCGCGCTGAAGAACATCATCAATGATAACACCACGGTTTTTGCCGACACGGTTTATGATCGCAGCGGCCGGCGCGTCCCAGTAGGCAGTCTCGGCATACCGGCCGCAAACGTCATCGATCTCACCACGCAGAAATATGCCGCCTATGCCGAGTGGGAGCAAAAGCTCTCTCCGTGGTTCAATTTCAACCTTGGCCTGCGCGGCGACGTGTATGCGTTTCTCGACGAGTCCTTTTATCCCTCCGCGCGGCTGGCGGTGGGCTTCAAGCCGGCGGAGAATGTCAAATTCAAAGGCAGCCTGGGCCGCTACTACCAATCGCCCTCCTACGTGTGGGTGGTCAATCCGGTCAACCGCACGCTGCAAGCGCTGCGTAACGACGCGGCCATTTTCGGCATGGAATATTTGCTACGGCCGGACGTCAACTTCTCGATTGAATCCTACTATAAACGCTATCGCGACCTGCCCACCGGCACTGTCGCCGGCCGCACGGATTATCTCGTGCTCACCAACACCGGCGTGGGCTATGGTGGCCGGGAGGATGATTTCCAATCGTTCGGCTATTTCCCCCTGGTCTCGCAAGGCCGGGGCAGAGCCTACGGTTTCGAAGTGTTGCTGCAGAAGCGCTTCTCTGAAGTGCCCTGCTACGGCCAGATCAGCCTGGGCTACAACCAGAGCGAGTACACCGCGGCCAACGGCGTGAGCTATCCCGGGCAATTCGACCAGCGCTGGATTTTCAATCTCTCCGGCGGCTATGTGTTCAATTCCAAATGGGAATTCAGCAGCAAGTTTCGCTTCTACACCGGCGCGCCGTTCACGCCGGTTTATCTGCCTGCTCAAAACGGCGGTGAGATTCAAAACCTGCCGGAGGAATATCTCTCACGCCGCCTGGCCGCCGGCCACCACCTCGATGTGCGCGTGGATCGCCGCTTCAACTTCAGCGGCTGGGCGATGATTCTGTTCCTCGACATTCAGAACATTTACAATAACCGCGTGCAGCGCCGGCCGAGCTATGATTTCTGGGAAAATCGCATCGACGATCGCGATGACCTCGGCCTTTTGCCTTCGCTTGGCATCAGCGCCGAATTTTGAGGAGCTGAGAGGTGACGCGGAATCAGCCACAGCCAAATTCGAACTGCGCAGCCGCACAGGACGCCAGCTCTGTCTTGCTTTGCGTTCCTGGGGTCTGCGCGGCTCATAAAAATCCTCGCGGGCGTGATCGTTTTTTTGGGACAACACCATATGAATCAATTACCATTGAAAGACGGCCTGGGCCTGTTGCTTTTTCTCGGCCTCAGCTTCGCGGCGGCACTGATCGGCGGCCTGTTTACCGGCGCGGCGATCGATTCGTGGTATGACGCCATTGCCAAGCCGTCCTGGACGCCGCCGGACTGGATCTTCGGACCGGTGTGGACGCTGCTTTACCTCGCGATGGCCGTGGCAGCGTGGCTGGTGTGGCGGCAGGCCGGATGGTCGCAGGCTGCAACCGGCCTGACACTGTTTTTCATTCAACTGGTGCTCAATGCCGCGTGGTCGGCGCTGTTCTTCGGCGCGCGCAACCCCGGACTCGCATTCGCCGAGATCGTGCTGCTGTGGTGCGCGATACTGGCGACCTTGCTCGCGTTTTGGCGCGTGCGGCCGCTGGCGGGCATGCTCTTCGTTCCCTATCTTGCGTGGGTGACTTTTGCGGCGGTACTCAACTACGCCATCTGGCGATTGAATTCGTAGCGCGTGCTTTCTGCCGGCAAGGCGGGCGTGAAAGTTTCTGCGGAGTAATACTGGCATTTCACCCAGTGTTTTCAAGGGTTCTCTCGTATTGACAAGGTTGCGCAATCAAGCTCACACCGTAATGCGAACAAATTTCAACCCAAAGAAAATCGCCAACTGATGGAAACCACCCAACCGATGGAGAAGATTTGTATCGGTTGGGTTGTTTTCATCAGTTGGAAATACTTCTTTGCTTGCAAGAATTCAGTCATTTGAAAAACCGCCCGGGCGCTCAGAGCCTTATGAAGCCCCCGTTCGACGAAGGAATTCAACAACCAAAGTTGATTCGAATCAGGAACGCCCGGGCGGTGGGTTTCTTCAACTGGCTAATCATTTGCCTTTGCTGTTGAGACAACAACTTCACTTTGAAGGAGCCAGCTCCCCCTCTCCGTTCAGGAGGGCGAGTTACAGCCATTCTCTTGATTCGCTTTCTTTTTTCTCTCGCAGGCGCGGGGCTGGCGGAAGTGAGTTGTGGCCAGAATCGCTTGGGCCGCTCCTGAAATGTCACCCGCGTAGGATCTTGTGACGTGTTCCGCAAGCTGCCCGCAATTCCACTCATTCGCTGCGTGCAGGGCAGCATGAATAAAAAAAATGTTCAAGGGAGCAGAGTCAGTTAACCGCAGAGAATCTCATGTCCAACGCCCATAGCGTTCACGTGGTTTTTGGCGCGGGCCCGCTGGGTCTGGCGGTGGTGCGCGCGCTGGTGCAGCGCGGCCGCCGCGTGCGCTTGATCAATCGCAGCGGCCAGGCCCCCGCACCGGCGGGCGTCGAGGTGATGGCTGCCGACGCCACGGTTGCGGAGGTGACCCGCGGTTTGTGCCAGGGCGCCACGGCGGTGTTTCAGTGCGCGCAGCCGCCCTATCACCAATGGCCGGAGCTGTTTCCGCGCTTGCAGGCCGGCATTTTGGCGGGCGCCGCTGCCAGTGGTGCGAAATTGATTGCGGGAGAAAATCTCTATATGTATGGTGATGCCGGCCGGCCGCTGACCGAGGATTTGCCTCATCGCGCCAGCACGCGCAAGGGCCGCACGCGCGCGCAAATGGCTGAAACGCTGCTTGCCGCGCATCACGCCGGCACGGTGCGCGTCAGCATCGGCCGCGCCTCGGATTTTTTCGGACCCGGCGTGCTGGATTCGGTCATGGGCGATCGCGTCTTTCCCGCGGCTCTGCAAGGCCGCAAGGCCTCCGCGTTCGGCAATCTGGATTTGCCGCACACCTACACCTTCATTGATGATTTTGGCGAGGCGTTGGTGCGCTTGAGCGAACGGGAGGAGGCACTCGGCCAGGTGTGGCACGTGCCCAATGCCGAGACGGTAACGACACGCGCATTCATCGACATGGTCTTCGCCGAAGCCGGCCATCCCAGCCGTATGAGCGGCATGGGGAAAACCATGTTGCGGCTGGGCGGTTTGTTCATCCCACCGGCGCGCGAGATGGTCGAGATGATGTATGAATTCGAAAAGCCGTTTGTGGTGGATCACGGCAAGTATGCGAAGCTGTTTGGCAATCACGCCACGCCCTTGCGCGCAGCCATCCGCCAAACGCTGGCATGGTATCGGGATCATCTGCACATCAAAAACTGAAAGGAATGCGCATGCGCATTGGAATTTTGGGCACGGGCATGGTCGGCCGCGCCCTTGGTACGAAATTGCTCGAGCGCGGCCATGCCGTCAGAATGGGCTCGCGTACCGCCAACAATGAAAAAGCGGCGACGTGGGCGCAGGCCGGCGGCACAAACGCTTCGCACGGCACGTTTGCGGAGGCCGCCGCCTTCGGTGAAATTCTCTTCAATTGCACCTCCGGCATGGCCTCGCTGGCCGTGCTGCAGCAGGCGGGCGCAGAAAATCTCGCAGGCAAGATCTTGATCGACATCGCCAATCCGCTCGATTTTTCCAAGGGCATGCCGCCCACACTGTCAGTGTGCAACACCGATTCGCTGGGCGAGCAGATTCAGCGCGCCTTTCCCGGCCTCAAAGTGGTGAAAGCGTTGAATACCATGAACTGCAACGTCATGGTCAATCCCGGCCTGCTCAGCGAGGCACATGATGTCTTCATCAGCGGCAACGACGCCCAAGCCAAGGCCGCAGTCACCGGGCTGCTGCAGCGCGAGTTTGGCTGGCAATCGGTAATCGATTTGGGCGACATCAGCACGGCGCGCGGCACCGAGATGATGTTGCCGGTGTGGGTGCGGCTGTGGGGCGTCCTGCAGACACCCAACTTCAATTTCAAGATCGTGAAGTGAGGCCTCCCGCCCGCGCGGCGTTCGGGTGAATTCGTGTTTGTCCGAAATCGTTCCAACCTTGGCTGAGCCGAGGTTTCTAAAACGCCAGGCGTTGTGAAGACTCCGAGGATTTTGATGCAACGGCCAAGCCGTTGCAGGAACATACTCTGTTCGTGATTTCGGACGGACACGAATTTGCCCGAGAACGATTCAACCTTGGCTCAGCCGAGGTTTCTGATACGCCGGGCGTCGTGAAGACTCAGATGATTTTTATGCAACGGCCAAGCCGTTGCAGGAACATCCACTCCAGAGTTCGCGATTTCGGATTGATACGAATTCGCATGTGCTGCCGCGGCCTCCCTGTCCCGCCGGCGCCTATCTGTCCACGACGGCCTGTTCTCCTGCCCCGACAGCCGGCCTTTTCTTCTCCACGTCCCGAATGTCCGCGCCTCCACTAAGTCCGTCTGAAAATGGTCCAACCTCGACTGAGCCGAGGTTTCCAAAACGCCGGGCGTCGTGAAGACTCCGAGGATTTTGATGCAACGGCCAAGCCGCTGCCGGAACGCGAGGATTTTCATGCGACGGCCACCCCTTTGCCGGAACGCTTTCAGCAAGAGGCTGCGATTCCGAAGGGACAAGAATTACCTTTTGCTTTTTCGGCTGTGCCCAGCTATATTTTGCGGCATTGTAACAGACGCGCTTCGGTCATCACAACTATGCCTTCTCTCCAGAAAAAAATCTGTCTGCTCGGCACGTTTGGCGTGGGCAAGACCAGCCTGGTGCGGCGCTTCGTTGAAAATCACTTCGAAGACAAGTACCTCTCCACCATCGGCGTGAAAGTGAGCCGCAAGCAACTGGCCGTGGCCGCCGGCACGCTTGATTTGCTGGTGTGGGATATCGCCAATGCCGATGAATTGGGCACGGTCGAGAAAAGCTACTTTCGCGGCGCGCAGGGCGCGCTGGTGGTACATGATCTCACGCGCCCGGAATCGTGCGAGCGTCTGGCCGTTTATTGCAGGCGCTTTCTCGAAGTTGCTCCGCGCGCGCGCCTGGTTTTTGCCGGCAACAAGCTCGATTTGATCGAAGCACCGCAACCTTCCCCGGAAGAGTACCTTCAATTCACCGCCGGCTTTTCCGCTCCGCATTTTTTCACCAGCGCCAAGACCGGTGCGCAGGTTGAGCAAGCTTTTCAAGCCCTGGCGGAGGCCATCCTTGCTGCGCCTTGACGACTCCCTGGAGCGCCTGCTACAGGCGCACGACCTCGGCTTTGCGATCCTTGACCGTGAGCTGCGGATCGAAGCATTCAGCGAGTTGTTCGGCCGCTTGGTTTTGCGCGGTGAAACCGCTGCGGCCGGCCGCCAGCTTGCCGAGCTTTATCCCGAAATGGCCGGCCTGCAGGAGGAAGCTGAGCGCCTGCTGGCTGCGCCCGGCGCGATCTTCGCGCTGGTCTGCGTGAATCGCGATACGGCGGCCGGGGAAACGCGTCTGCTCGATCTCAACCTCACCCAACTCAGCGCAGCACCCGGGAAATTGCTGTTCACGGTGCAGGACCGCACCGAACAGCGCCGGCTGCAACAGCAGGTCAGGCAGCAGCGCAATGAATTGCTGCTCATGCAATCCGCGTTGGGCGCGCAGCAAGATGCCTTGGCGAAAACGCTGCTGGGCCGCTCGCCGGCGATACAGCAACTGCAGTCCCGCCTGCACAAAGTGGCGCAATCACCCGCTGCCACGATTCTGCTGCAGGGCGAAAGCGGAACCGGCAAGAGCCACGCCGCCCGCCTGATTCATCAGCTCACGCATCAGACACAGGCGCCGTTCGTCGAAGTCAACTGCGCCGCGCTGCCGGAAAATCTGTTGGAAGCCGAGCTATTCGGCTTCGAAAAGGGCGCCTTCACGCACGCCGTCAAAGCCAAGCCCGGTTTGATCGAAGCGGCCGCGGGCGGCACGCTGTTCCTGGATGAGATCGCCGAGTTGCCGCCGAATCTGCAGGCCAAGCTGCTGCACGTCATCGAAAACCGCACCTTTCGCCGCCTGGGCAGCACGCAGGAACGGCAGGTACAGTTGCGCTGCATCGCCGCGACCAATCGCGACTTGACCGGTGCGGTAGCCGAGAAAAAATTCCGCGAAGACCTCTTCTATCGCCTCAACGTGGTCAGTCTCACCTTGCCGCCCTTGCGTGAGCTGGGTGAGGATATTCTCCTGCTCGCGGATCATTTTCTCAAAATCTACAACCTCGATTTCAAGCGGAACGTCACCGGATTCTCCGCCGAGGCGCGGCGCGCGCTGCGGGCCCACCACTGGCCGGGCAACGTGCGCGAGCTGCGCAATCTCATCGAGCGCGCCATGATCTTCTGCGAAGGCACGGTTCTGCGGCTGGCTGATTTGGCCCTCCCGCCGCCCACCGAGGAACCCGCGCCGCTCTCGTTCTCCCTGCCGGCCGAAGGCCTGCAGCTCGAAGATATGGAGAAATCCCTCTTGCAGCAGGCGCTGCAGCGTGCCGGCGGAAACAAGACCCGCGCCGCCGCCTTGCTGGGCTTGAGCCGCGATACCCTGCGTTATCGTTTGGAAAAGTTCGGCATCGATTGACTTGGCCAGCGCGGCGCGGCCGCAACGGTGAGCTGGTGTCTGTAACGAAGTGTTTCGACTTCGGCTGAGCCGCCGGCGCCAAAATGTCCAACGTCGTGGGAACTCTGATGATTTTGATGCAACGGCCCAGCCGTTGCGGGAACATTCTCTCGAAAGTTCGCGATTGCGGACGGACACGAGCTGGAACACCCAATCCCGTCGCCTGCCTTCATGCCAACAATCCGATCCCCGCAACCGTTTGCCTCCAATCAGACCGCGCTTATAGCCGCGGAAACACGCAGTGACCCGCGTATCGTTTTCATGGTCAAACTCAGCCAGGCGCTGCACCGCTACGGCGTGCCGGCGCATCGGCTGGAGCAGGGCATGAACTCGGTGGCGCAGCGGCTGGGCCTGCCCGGCAGCTTTTTCGCGACGCCCACCGGCATCTTTGCTTCCTTCGGGCTGCCGGAGGAGCATCGCACCAGCTTGATTCGCATCGAGGCGAGCGAAGTCAATCTCGAAAAGCAAGCGCGGCTGGATGATTTGATGCACGAGGTGATTCACAGCCGGGTGAGTGTGGCTGATGGCACGCAGATGATCGACCGCATCGTGGCGGCGCCGCCGCGTTTCGGCCCGCTGCTGAGCACATTGTGTTTTGCCCTGGCCTCGGGCGCGGCCGCGCGCTTCCTGGGCGGCGGCTGGCGTGAAATTCTGGTGACCATGATAACCGGCTTTTTGGTCGGCGGCCTCGCCCTGGTGATGGGGCGTCGCCCGGAAGCCAGCAAGGTGTTCGAATCGACCGCGGCGATCCTGGCCTCGGCACTGGCCATGCTTGCCGCGCGGGTTCTGCAACCATTTTCAACCTATCTGACCACTCTCGCCAGCTTGATCGTACTGGTGCCCGGCCTCACGCTGACGGTCGCCATGCGCGAGCTGGCCACGCGCAATCTCGTCTCCGGTTCGGCGCGCTTGACCGGCGCGGCTTTGCTCTTTTTCCAGCTCGGATTCGGTGTGGCGTTGGGTTCGCAAGTGAATCGGCTGCTGCCGCCGGTTTCCCTGGCGGAAGCACCGGCGCCATTGCCGGCCTGGACGCTGGCGCTGGCGCTGTTGGTTGCGCCGCTGGCGTTCACCGTGCTGTTTCAAGCCCGCCCGCGCGAGGCCGGCTGGATCATGCTTGCCTGTCTGATCAGCTTCAGCGGCGCGCGTGCCGGTGCCGCGATCCTGGGGCCCGAGTTGGGCGTGTGCCTGGGCGCCATTCTGACCGGCGCTGCCGGCAACCTCTACTCCCGCTGGTTGAATCAGCCGGCAGCCATTACCATGGTGCCGGCTTTGATGATGCTGGTGCCCGGCAGCCTGGGTTTCGGCAGCCTGGCCAAGTTCATCGAGAAGGATGTCATCTCAGGCGTGACCACGGCGTTCAGCATGGTCCTCATTGCGGTGGCTTTGGTCACCGGTTTGCTGATCGCCAATGTGATCGTGTCGCCGCGCCGCACGCTCTGAAGGGCACGGTTTTGAAGTCTGCCCTGTGAACCAACCAGGAGGCTTGCCATGACGACTGAAAACGCCCATGATCTCCGGCATCTGCGCCGCGCCGTGGCGCTGGCGTTGCAGGCCGAGAAGCTGGGCAATTTGCCGATCGGGGCGCTGCTCACGCTCGGCGAGACAGTGATCGCGGAGGCCGGCAATGCCATGCTGGTGCCGCATTATCATCCCGGCCGCCATGCGGAGATCGAAGTCTTGCGCGCGGTGCCGGCGGAATTGTGGCCGCGCAGCCGGGAGATGACTTGCTATACCACTCTCGAACCCTGCCTGATGTGCATGGGCGCGCTGTTGCTGCATGGCGTCGGCCGCGTGGTTTTTGGCGCAGTGGATCCTGCCGGCGGTGCCGGACCCGTGCTGGCGCATTTGCCGAGTTACTATGCCGGCGGCGCAGGCGTGCCGCAGTGGATCGGCCCGCTGCTGCCGGAGATCTGCGATGCGCTATTTCAGCGCGCCCTGGAGAAATTCGATCCGCTCGTGGTCGGCAATCAGCGCTTGCGCGACGCGCGCTGACGGTCGAAGCGGATTCGACGGGACGCGCGTGCAGCAATGCTGCAAATCCTGCTCAACCGGTCATGATGAATTTCTGGAATTTACTCCACCTGCACGGCATGATCGGCGCCGGCGAAGTGCGCTGCTCATTCATTTCAAGGAGACGGCCATGAGCACCCCCGAGTTTGTGCCGCTCGCTTCCTACCGCGAATATCCGCCCGCCAAGATGGCCCAGCGCGCCGCGGCTTTCCGCGCCGAGCTGCAGCGCCGGCGCAGCGTGCGCCACTTTGCCGCACGGCCGGTGCCGCGCGGCGTGATTGAAGACTGCCTGCTGGCCGCCGGCAGCGCGCCGAGCGGCGCCAACCTGCAGCCCTGGCATTTTGCCGCGGTCAGTGATCCCGCGATCAAAAGCCGGATTCGCGCGGCCGCGGAGAAGGAAGAACACGAATTTTACCACCATCGCGCGCCGCAGGAATGGTTGCAGGCGCTGGCGCCGCTGGGCACGGATGAGCACAAACCCTACCTCGAAGACGCAGCCTGGCTCATTGCCATTTTTGCGCAAAGCTACTCGCGGTTGCCTGACGGCGGCATAGTCAAGAACTACTATGTCACCGAGTCGGTCGGCATTGCCACCGGCATGTTGCTCACCGCGATTCATCACGCCGGGCTGGTGGCCCTCACGCACACGCCCAGCCCCATGGGATTTTTGAACCGCATTCTGGCGCGGCCGGAGAATGAACGCCCGTTTTTGCTGCTGGTGGTGGGCTATCCGGCGGAACTGGCGGTCGTGCCGAGAATCAGCAAAAAGCCGTTGCACGAAATTGCGACGTTCGTGTGAATCATCAAGGCCGGCAATCACACATAGTCATCATCGGAATCGTAAAGTCATTGGGAGCGCGGAAAGAGACTTCTTGATGTCACAACGCTGCGGTCGCAGCGTCGCTGCGGAGAGAGAGAAAAAAAACGTATTGGAAGGGAGGAGAATACGATGAGTTTCGCCCGCAATGCCTTGTTGTGGATTTCAGAGAATCGCACGCTGCGTCAAAAGCTGCCGCGCTACGCCTTTGTTCGCCGCGCCGTGTCGCGTTTCATGCCCGGCGAAGAATTGGCCGACGCCCTGCAGGCCGCGGCGAATCTGCGCGAAAAAAAGATCGGCACCATTCTCACCCGCCTGGGCGAAAATGTGTCCAACGCCGCGGAAACCCACGAGGTGACCGAGCACTATCTCGCGGCGCTGCCGGTGATTCAACAACGCGGCCTGGATGCCCGCATTTCCGTGAAACTGACCCAGCTCGGATTGGACGTTGATGAGGAGTTGTGCCGCCAGAATCTCTCTGCCCTCGTGGCAGGGGCGGCAGCGGTGGGAAATTGGGTGTGGATCGACATGGAGCAAAGTGCCTATGTCGAGCGCACGCTGGCGCTCTATCGGCGGGTGCGCACGCAGCATGCAAACGTGGGCGTTTGTCTGCAGGCATATCTCTACCGCACCAAGGATGATCTCGCCGCCTTGCTGCCGATCGCGCCGGCCATTCGTTTGGTGAAGGGCGCCTATCGCGAACCTGCCGCGATCGCCTTTCCCCGCAAAGCCCAGGTCGATGCCAATTTTCTCGCCCTCACCGAGATCCTGCTTGCGAATGTGAAACCGCGCGGCGTCAGCGTGGGCATTGCGACGCACGATCAGGTCCTGATCCACCAGACGCAGCAAATGGCGGAGGCCTTCGGCTTGGCCCCGGCCGACTATGAGTTTCAACTGTTGTACGGCATACAAACCGCGGAACAACTGCGCCTCGCTGCCGCGGGCTATCGCATGCGCACGCTGATCAGCTATGGCAGTTATTGGTTTCCCTGGTACATGCGCCGCCTGGCGGAACGGCCGGCAAATGTTCTCTTTGTCTTGAAGAATCTGTTTTCATGAAGCGAGACCAACCGCAGCGTTTGGCAAGATTGAGCTCAATCGGGATCAATCAACAATCCCAGACGAACGCGAGTCTGCGGCAAGGCTTCACCAAGTGAGCCTGGATTTTCAGCAGTGGGACGTGCCCTCATGCCGCTGGTTTTACCGCTCCCTGCTGTTTCAGCAGTTTCACGATCCTGGCATGATGGGTGACGCCCCAGCCGGCAATGCTCTCGAGAATCGGTTTGAGCGTGCGGCCAAACGGACTCAAGGCATATTCAACGCGCGGCGGCACTTCGGCGTAAACCGTGCGCGCCACCAGGCCATCCTTCTCCAACTCGCGCAATTGCTGCGTCAGCATTTTCGCGGTGATGCCGGGCAGCGCCCGTTTCAGCCCGCCGAAGCGCACGATCTCCTGCTGATGCAGCTTCCACAAGATGCGCGGTTTCCACTTCCCGCTGATCAATTCCAGGCTGGTTTCCACCGGGCAGGCATGAATGCGGCCAAGGCAGCTCATGGGTCTCCTCAGTATCGTTTTGGATAGTAGGTACCGGAAAAGTGCATACTTGACGAATCGAGAGCAGTTTAATACATTGCGCGCAACAAATCAAGCTTGTTGTCTGCACTTTTCTCTGGAGGACGATGCGTATGAGCGCGAACATCGATGTCTTGAACCCCGACCAGCCGAAGCGCGTGTTGATGGTCGTGGCCAACCCCGCGGTTTCGCAAACCACCGGCTGGCCCATTGGTTTTTGGGCGGCCGAATTGACCCACCCGTATTACGAGTTCACCGAAAAGGGCTATCAGGTTGAGATTGTCAGCCCGCAAGGCGGCAAACTGCAAATCGATTCGTTCAGTGATCCGCGCGACACCAGTGGCTACTCGGCGCATGATCTGATCAGCATGGGCTTTTTGAGCACGCCACAACTCGCCGCGCTGCTGGACGAGACGCGCAGCATCGCTGCCGTGAAAATCGCGGACTATGACGCGCTGTTTCTCGCCGGCGGCCAGTCGCCGATGTACACTTTCATCAATGACACGAAACTGCACCAGTTCGTGGCCGGTTTCTATGAAGCCGGCAAGGTCGTGGCCATTGTGTGTCACGGCACCTGTGTGCTGCTGAAAACCAGGCTCTCCAGCGGCAAGCTGCTCGTCGAAGGCAAAACCTGGACGGGCTTCGCCAATTCCGAAGAGCAATTTGCGGACGCGTTTGTCGGCAAGCGCATTCAGCCGTTTTGGATCGAAGACGAGGCGAAGCAGATTCCCAACACCAACTTCATTGTGAGCGGCCGCTTCAAGCCGTTTGCAGTGCGCGACGGCCGCTTGATCACCGGGCAGCAACAATATTCCGGGGCCGCCGCGGCCAGGTTGGTGATCGAAGCCCTGGGGGTGTGATGAGCGTTCGGCGTGGCGCCTGCAGGCGCAGTGTCGGATGAACTTTCAACGTCCGCAGGCGCTGCGACGATGACGCTTGCACTGCTGCAATCACGCAGCTCTGGACTTCGGCAGCAGCCCACCAGCGGCCGGAGCTGCCAACCTGAAGCCACACCATACTCCTACCCTGTTGTTCGAGTTTGAATGAACAGTCTATTTGAGAGGTCGGTGGTCAGGAACCTGTGCGGAAATGAGCGTTGCGCCTGGGGATTCACCAGGCCACAAGGCGCTCAGAGTTGGAATGAGATTTTGAAAGTCTATGGCAGAATGATTCATCGGTAGAACGATTTGAAATAATTCTGTCGAGAAATCATCCTGCCAAGGCTTTTTTCGGCGAGGCTCGATTACTTCGGCGCATTGCGGCGGAAGAACCTTATCTCCGATGGCCACCGAAGACACCGAGTTTCGTGGAGCCGTTATTTGGTGCTGCGCAGAAGGTTTGATTCGCAGCTTGCCTGCAAAGCAGGGTGGTCCACTACTGGATGATAACCGTGGCGGAGGTACTGCTTGAAGCCACAATTTACATGCAAGAGGCCATTATGAAAATCGCTGTTATTGGTGCCGGCAATGTTGGCGGCGCACTGGCTCTGGCTTGGGCGCGGGCCGGCCATGAAATCGTTTTGGGTGTGCGAAATCCCGAGGATCACGAGATCAAAGCGCTGGTCGTGGCGCACCAGAACATCACTGCTGGCACCGTGCCCGAGGCCGCGAACGCTGCCGGGATCATTCTCGTTGCGGTTCCGGTTGCGGCGATCATCGACGTCGCCCGGGCGCTGGGCGAAGTGAAGGACAAGATCATCATCGATGCGACCAATTCGCTGTTTCAGAAGCCGGCGCCTTATGCGCACGGCGTGGAAGCCTTCAAAGCCGTGACCCGGTGCGCGGACGTGGTCAAATGCTTCAATTCCACCGGTTTCGAGAACATGGCCGATCCGCGTTATGGCGAAGTCAGCGCGGACATGTTTGTTGCCGGCAGCAGTTCAAGAGGCAAGGAATTCGCGCGGCAGCTCGCGCTGGCTGCCGGCTTTGCGGAATGCTATGATTTCGGCGGGGATGACAAAGTCGCGCTGCTCGAACAGTTCGCGCTGGCGTGGATCAACCTGGCGATCATGCAGAAGTATGGCCGCAGTATTACCTTCAAAATCCTGCGGCGCTAGTATTTTGTTACTTTGAGTTGTATAAGGGATTCCGAGTGTCATTCAGAAGGAATCTTGTGAGGCACCTGGCGCCGCGCTCGAATCTTCACAGGATCCTTGCAGGATGACATGGGTGGTGGCTGTACATTTCAAGGTAACAGACCACTAGCCTGCGCGGCATGAAATGGCTTACCCGGCGTTGCGCCGGCACGGCGCGTATCCAAGCTCACCTCAAACAAGAATCTCACCGGCGGCGCGAACTTACGCGCCGTGATGTTCTCGCTCCAAAAACTCTCTCACTGCGGTGATGTCGGAGGGCATTGTCAAGTCCGGCACGTGCTCGGCGCGGCGGATGGTGAACACCGCTTGCGGATTACGCTCCACCAGTAACTTCACCGCGGCCGGCAATTCTTTCTCCTGGCGCACGGGATGCAACGGCACTGCGGCGAGGCAGGGCAGAATGTCATCATAGGCGAAGCGGAACAGGTTCATGCTCACGCCCACGCGGCCGTCCTGATCCGCCAGTTGCACCAGCGTCGCGGGGTCGGGCTTTTCGATGATGTTGCGCAGGAATCCCCGGCTGTCTTTTTCAATCACCGCGAACTGGGCGATGCGTTCGGACGAAAACTGCAGCGCGGCGCGATCATAATCGATCATGGCGTTGGCATGCGTTTCCTGCAGCAGCCCGTGCAAGGCCGCGGTAGAGTAGAGGTTGTCGCTGTTGCACACGGTGAACGACTGCCCGCGCCAATCCGGCCGGGCAGCCAAACCGTGCCACAGCGCATCAGCAGTGCCCAGCGGTCGGGCGCGGCCGGGCGGGATCGGCTGCGCGGCATAGCCGAGGTTGAGCCGGTCGAACTGGCGCGCGCCGCCCTGATCGTAGTAGGCACGAATCGATTGATCTTTCTCACCGATGACGATCATCACCTCGCGGTAGCCGGCAGCGGCAACATTACGCAGCAAGTAATCGAGAAAGGGGCGCGCCTGCTCTCCCACGCCAATCATGGCCTTGGGTTTGGTGGCGGCCTCGTGCCGCAAGCCGGGCGGCAGCATGGCTTCGGCGGCGGCGTTTTTCATGCGTGATGAAATGCCGCCGGCAAGAATCACGAGGTTCGGCTGACTCATACACTCTCCGCTGCTGCGAGCTGCGTGCCGCAATCCACCTGCACGAGGTGGGCCTTTCCGCCTGCCGCCGTGATGGCGGCCGCCACTTTTTCTGGCTGCTCCGGGGCATAGACGAACATGCACCCGCCGCCCCCCGAGCCGTTGATCTTGCCGCCGTACGCGCCGGCGGCCAGGGCGGCGTCGAGCATACGGTCGATCTTCGGCGTGGAAATGCGAAGTTGGTCACGCAGAATGTTCTGACATTCATTCAACAAAGCGCCCAGGCGATGTTGGTCCACGCGCGGCTGCTGCAACAACGACCAGGCGGTGCGGGTCAAGTCGCGATTCGCCACGGTGCCCCACAGCAAAGCGGCTGATTCACGGTCGCAGCCGGCGGTGTAGCGGTCAAGTTCTGCCAGCGGCACGGTGTGCAACGAAAACGCCGGATGCTTTCTTTTGAGCTGCGCCACCCATGCCAGCACGCCGCTCTTGACGCGGGCAAGAATGGCGGTCGTGTCCTTCGGCTCGCCGGAATCGCCCAGCACAATGGTTCCCAATTGCGCCGGCAGTCGCTCGATCTGCAGTTCGGGATGAAACTCGATGCCGATTACGCCGCCCAGCGCCGTGGCGTAGTGATCCATCATGCCGCCCGGCTCGTGGAATTCCAGCACCTCGGCCGCGTGCGCCAGGGCCGCGCAGGCCGTGGGCGCGAGCGTGCGCTGCTGATCGCTCAAGCGCGCCAACAAATTTACCCAGGCCACCACCAGCGCCGAGGAGCTCGACGTGCCGGAGTTGATGGGAATATCGCCACGCACGAGGCCGCGCAAGCCGTGGGAGAAGGTGAAGCCGGCGCGCTGCAGCACATTCACCGCGCTGCGGAAATAATCGCGGGCGTCGCGATAAGGCACACAGTCCTCGATGGTGAACGCGACTTCGGCGTGCACGTCCGGCAGCGCGAGTTCGATGCGTTTGTCGTCACCGCGGTGGCCGCTGATGGTGATGCGCCGGGAAATGGCGCACGGAATCACCGGCAGATCGAGGTAATCTTGATGTTCGCCGAACAGGCACACCCGGCCGGGCGCAGAGGCGCTCAGCCGTTCTTGCGATTGCGTCATTGTGGCTTGCGTTGTCAAACTCGTGATACTGGCGGGCGGCCACAGCCGGCCGCAGGCTGCCTCAAAGTCCGCCAATATGCTGACGAGGCAGGAGAAAAGCAAGCTGCCTGAAAGGGGAGGATGAGTGGAGCAGAGCTTCAGGAAAAAGCATAGGCTGCAGCGGAACCGTGCGCCGGCATTTGCCGCTGCCAGTCATCCAGGGATTGATTGAAGGTGGTGATGTAGAGTTCGAAGCAGGGATTGCACTTTCTGAGATGCGTGCGGATGCGCGCTTTCTCGGTTCCAAAAACCGCACCGGCTACATAAGACGCAAATTCGCGGCTGCCCAGACATTCTTCGCGGGTACAGTCCAACATGATTGCCTCCTCTGAGTGTGTGTCCCAAATTCCAAGACACCGGAGGCACGGGAATTTCCTGCAAAAAATGCGGCGGGGTATTCAACTTTCCAGCGTCATTTTGAACTTGCGGACGCTGATTATCATCAGCAGCAGGCCAAAGCCGGCGAGAATGAGCAGAAAAGACCAGATCTCCGCGAGCGTGTTGCCTTTGAGCAACACGCCGCGAATGACGGGCAGGAAATAACGCGCGGGAACAACGTAGGTCACCCACTGCAGTATTTGCGGCATGCTGGCGATGGGAAAAATGAATCCGGAGAGCATGATGGTGGGCAGCAGCGAAGCGAGCAGGGCGGCCATCATCGCCACTTGTTGCGTGCGCGCCGCGGTGGAGACCAGCAGGCCCAGCGCCAGCGCCACGAACACGAACAGCAGCGCCGCAGCCAGAATCAAAACCAGGCTGCCGAGGATCGGCACTGCAAACCAGAAGTGGGCGACCAGCAGAATGAGGATGCCGTCCACGAACGCCAGCAGAATGTAGGGCACGACTTTGCCCGCCACGATTTCCAGCGGCCGCACCGGCGAAACCAAAATCTGCTCCATGGTGCCGGTCTCCTTCTCCCGCGCAATGGTGACACTGGTGAGCAGGGCGGAGATCATCATCAAGATCAAAGCCACCAGCGCGGGCACGAAGAAGTAGGAGCTTTTCAGGGCGGGATTGTAGGCGATGGTGGTGCGCACTTCAAAAGGCAGATCGCTGCCGCGCTCGAGGTTGTACAGTTGCAGAACCGCGGTGGCATAGTTGCGAATGCCCTGCGCCGTGTTGGAGTCGCTGGCGTCGACCAGCAACTGCACCGCGGCCGGCGCCGGCTGCGCCAGGCGGGACGCAAAATCGTGCGGGATGAGCAGCGCGAGCTTGGCCCGGCGCTGCTGGAACAGTTTGTCGATTTCCTCCGTCCCACCGCTGTAGTCCTTCACCGTGAAGAATCGGCTGCCGGCAAAAGCGCGCACCAGCTCGCGGCTGGCCGGTGTGTTGGAATGGTCGAAGACCGCCAGGTTGATATTCTGAATCTCCATGTTGATGGCGTAGCCATAGATCATCAACATCAACACCGGCATGGCAAACACGATCAGGAGTGTGCGCACGTCGCGCCGGATGTGGATGAACTCCTTGCGAATGATCGGGATGATGCGGGAGGACATGGAGTGATGGTCAGGTGTCAGTTATCAGTTATCAGTTATCAGTTATCAGTGATTGCTCATTTATCCACCAAATGAATGAAGACCTCTTGCATCGAGGCCTTCTGGTGGCGCTGTTTGAGCGCTTGCGGAGAGCCGAGTGCGATGATCTCGCCTTGATACATGATGGAGACGCGATTGCAGTATTCGGCCTCATCCATATAATGCGTCGTCACAAAAATCGTCTTGCCCTGCTGTGCCATATGATAGATCAAATCCCAAAAATTGCGGCGCGCTTCGGGATCGACGCCGCCGGTGGGTTCATCGAGAAAGACAATGGGCGGATCATGCAACAAGGCGCAACTGAGCGCCAGGCGCTGCTTGAAGCCGAGCGGCAGCGCGCGGGTGAGCATGCCGGCCTGCCGTTCCAGTTCCAACTCGCGCAACAGGCGGGTGCGCTGTTGCAGCAGGGTGGCGCGCGGCAGCCCGTAGATCCCGCCGAAGAACTCGATGTTTTCCGCCGGCGTCAAATCTTCATAAAGCGAAAACCGCTGGCTCATGTAACCGATGCGCTGCTTGATCTTTTCGTTCTCTTTGAAGAGGTCGAAGCCCGCCACCCGGCCGCTGCCGGAAGTGGGCAGCAACAGGCCGCACAGCATGCGAATCGCCGTGGTTTTGCCCGCGCCGTTGGCACCGAGAAAGCCGAAAATTTCGCCGGCCCGCACCTGGAGGTCGAGGTTTTTCACCGCGACAAACTTGCCGAAGTGCTTGGTGAGGGCGCGCGTCTCGACCGTGTAGGTAGGCTCAGGATTCATCGTTTTTCATCAACACCATGAACGTGTCTTCCATGCCGGGCGCAATGGGATGCATGTGGGTGATGGGATGCGGCGCCGCGGCGATGATTTCGGCAATGCGGCCGGCGGCCAACGGCGCGGCAAAACTGACATGCAAACGATCACCGAAGATTTGCACCGACTGACAGTCCGGCGCGCGCTTGAAATACGGCATCAGAAGCTGGGGAGCGGCAGTGACGACTTCATAAAGCGCGTCGGGAAAATGGCGGTTGATCAGTGCCGGCTCATCCAGCGCCAGCAGCCGGCCGCGGTGCATGAAGGCGACGCGATTGCACAACAGCGCTTCATCCATGTAGGGCGTGGAAACGAGGATGGTCACGCCCTCCGCGCGCAATTGCTGCAAGATTTCCCAGAACTCCCGCCGCGAAACCGGATCGACGCCGGTGGTCGGTTCATCGAGCACCAGAATCTGCGGCCGGTGAATCAGCGTGCAGGAGAGCGCGAGCTTTTGTTTCATGCCGCCGGAAAGCTGGCGCGCCAGGCGGTGCTGGAACGGCGCGAGTTTGCTGAAATGGTAGAGCTGCTGCAGCCGCTGCTCGCGCTCAGCCGCGGGCACGCCGAACAGATCCGCGAAGAAGCGCAGATTTTCAGCCACGGAAAGATCCGGATAAAGGGAGAAGCGCTGGGGCATGTAACCGAGAATGCTGCGTATCTGCGTCACGTCGCGGCGCACGTCATAACCGGCGAGGCGCATCTCGCCGGCCTCCAGCGTGAGCAGAGTGCAGAGCGTGCGCATGCAGGTGGTTTTGCCGGCGCCGTCCGGGCCGATCAGGCCGAACAACTCACCGGTGTTGATGGCGAGTGAGAGATGGTCGACGGCACGGATGGTGCCGTAGTGCTTGCTGAAATTACTGATGGTGATAAGCTCGGGCATTTCCACTCTGCGGCAGGTTGCCGTGGCGTGTTGCCGCCGCCACGCGGATTGTTCTGCGGCGCTTCAAATTCGCGGACTTGCTGCGTCAGCGCGGTTGCTTCTCACCAGGCCGCTGGCAGCGTGATCGCCACCGGCATGCCATGCTTCAAGCGCTGCTCGGGATTGGCGATCGTGATTTTCACGGCATACACCAGCGCGGTGCGGCTCTCGGGCGTGAGAATGTTCTTGGGCGTGAATTCCGCGCGGGGGCTGATCCAACTCACCGTGCCGCGCAGCGTCTCCGCCACGCCATCGATGCGGATTTCGGCGGGCTGGCCGATTTTGATTTTCGGCAGGAACGTCTCGGAAACGAATACCTTCGTCCACATGGTGGAGAGATCGATCAGCTCGGCCAGCGGCGCATTCATGGGGATGGTTTCTCCGGCCTCATAGTAACGCGTCGCCACCGTGCCGTTGATCGGCGCGGTCACGCTGGCGTCGGTGATCTGGCGTTGCAGCAGTTTGCGCTGCGCTTCCAGGCTGCGGCTGCGGCTGGCGAGCGATTGCAGGTTTTGCTGCGCCGCTTCCAGCGCGGTGCGGGTGCGCTCGAAGTTGAGTTTCAAATCATCCAAAACCTGCTGGGAAGCGGCGTTTTGCTGAAACAACTCGAGGTAGCGCTCATGCTTGATTTTGGCATAATCGTAATCCTCGGCCGCCCGCCGCACATTCGTTGCCGCGATGCGCTGCTGCACCGCCAGCTCTGCGAGATTGGCCTCGACTTGCTCGCGTTGATAGCCGAGCTTTTCGGTATCGACCACTGCCAGGGTCTGTCCGAGTTGGACGAGCTCACCCTCCTCGAAACTCACCTGCTGCAAGAAGCCGCCGGTTTGCGCCGACACCTTGACGGACGTCCCCTCCACAATCGCGCTGGCATGAAACGCATCATTGTTTTTTTTCGTGCAGCCGAACAGCAACAGCGAAATCATCAGGCAATAGATTGGTGCTTTTTTCATGTCATGCTCCTGGGGGGACGAAACTGCAGCCTCACATGGCGCACATGCCGTTGAAAAAGAAACCAGAGTTGTGCTGCTTTTGGTTGGAAGCGGAAACGGTGACAGCGGGCGCCGCAGCCCGGCACAGACTGGCAATGCTCATTGGAATGCCACACTGCCGCCGGTGGCGAGCTGCAATTCACTTTGCGCAAGCTGATACTGCACCAGTGTGCGCTGCAGTTGCAGCTCGGCGGCGCGCAAGTCGTTCTCGGCGACGATGACGTCGTTGGTGGTGGCCACGCCCTCGCGCTGTTGCACGGTGACGATGCGATAGCGTTCCTGCTGCTGCGCCACCAGTTGCTCTGCCAGGGAAATTTGACGGGCGGCGAGTTGCAGGTTCTCGTAGCCGCGCTCGACTTCATGGGTGATGCCTGCCACCAGGTCGCGTTCCTGCAAAGTCAGCCGGGTGCGTTCGGCCTCTGCCTGTTGCACGCGGCGGCGATCCTGCCGCCCGCGCCACAGATTCCACTGCAGATTCACGCCCACCACGCCGTAGCGCATCCACTCGTTGGCCACTTGATTGAGACCGGGCTTGGCGTAGTGATAACTCGCCTCGGCATTCAGGGTGGGGTAGTAGGCGCTGGTTGCCAGTCGCCGATTCAACTCCGCGGCGTGCTGGCCGGTGCGCACGCTGGCCAGCTCCGGCCGGCGCTGCAGCGCGAGTTGAATGAGATTCTCCAGCGGCGGCGGACTTGTGCCGGGTTTCGCCAGCGGCGCTTCGGCAATCGGCCGCACGGCGCTGAGATCGAGCAGGCGGGCCATCTGCAGATCCAACAGCCGCTGGTCGCGCCGGTTTTGATCCTGCTCGATGCGGATCTGCAGTGTTTGATTGTGCACCTGCAGCGTGTCGAAGGCCATCACCTGCGCGGCGCGCAACAGGCTGCGCATTTGTTCGAGTTGCACCAGTAGCCGGCGTTCGCTGGCGGCTTGAATCTGGCCCTGGCGCTTGAGTGCCTGCGCTTGATAAAAGACTTGTTGCACCAGGAAGGCGGTTTGCTGCCGCAACAACTGGCGGCGCAGCTCTTCGGATTGCACCGCGTTTTGCGCCAGCGCAACTTGGGTGCGCAAGCGGCCGCCGGTGAACAGCGGCTGGCGTAAGGCCAAGGCGAGATCACTACGGTCGTGGCCGCCCAACTCGATCTGAATCAAACGGCCGCCGGTGAGGGCGCGCGGCAAGTCGAACGTCGCCAGTTCGTCGGTGTAGGAGGCCGTGCCGATGAAATCGAGGCTCGGCAGGAGCTGGCCGCGGCGCAGGTCGACTTCCAGACGGGCGCTCGCCTGGCGCTGCTCTTGTTGTTTGAGTTGAAGATTGTTCTGCAGGGCAAGTTCGAGGGCTTCCTCCAGCCCCAGGGGCGTTTGCGCTGCCAGTCTTCCCCCCAGCAGAAAAATGGCAAGCGCAAGGTGAGATGTTTTCATTCCTCCTCGCCTGGCAAATCGTGGATTCCAACCAGCGGCAACGCTCGCTCGCATAGGTCAGCCTGCTTCCGTTGCATACGGCAATTCGCCGGAACAAAACTGTTCCGCGCACAAAAATGCAGGTGATAAATACAAAAGCGCGCCTGCGGAGTCAAGCACTTTCTTGTTGCAGCCCGGCCGAATCACGGTGAAGTCGGCGTGCACCGGCAAGGCGCGAGGCTTGCTTTTCGCTTTTTTCCTGTTTACTCTGAATGATACAAGCAAGGTCATTGCGGCAACGTATCTCACGAGCAGGAAGGAATGAACTATGGCGATTCGCGTGGTGCAGTTCGGCCTCGGCCCCATCGGCCAGGCGTGTGTGAAGGTGCTGCTGCAAAAACCGGGGGTGGAATTGGCAGGCGCAATCGATATCGATCCCGCCAAAGTTGGACGCGATCTCGGCGAGGTGTGCGGCCTGCGCCGCAGCACCGGCCTGATCGTGCGCGGCGATGCCGAAGCGGCGCTGGCAGCGTGGCGGCCGCACGTGGTGGTGCACACCACCAGTTCGTTTCTCCATCGCGTCGAGGATCAGCTCGCGGCCATCGTGCGCGCCGGCAGTTGCGTGGTTTCCTCGACCGAGGAGCTGTTCTATCCTTACGAGCGCGATCCGGAATTCTGCCGGCGCATCGATGCGCTGGCGCAGCAACACGGCGTGGCGGTGGTGGCCACCGGCGTGAATCCCGGTTTTGCGATGGATATCCTGCCGCTCACGCTCACGGCGGCGTGCACGCAAGTCCAGGCGCTGCGCCTGACGCGCGTGGCGGATGCCAGCAAACGGCGCCTGCCGTTTCAGCAAAAGATCGGCGCGGGGCTGACGCTGGCGCAATTCCGCGCCAAAGTGCGGGCCGGCGGTTTCGGCCACATCGGCTTGCGCGAATCCGCGCTCACCGTTTTGCGCTGCCTCGGCTGGCAGGCGGACAAGTTCATCGAATCAATCAAGCCCATGCTGGCCGCGCGGCGCGTCACAACGCCGTATCTCACTGTGAAGAAAGGGCAGGTAACGGGCATTCATCAGACGTTGAAATGCCGGCAGGGCACGAAGACTCTGCTCGTGTTCGACTGGAAAATGTACGTGGGCGCGCCGGAGTCGTACGATCGCGTGGAGATCAAGGGCGATCCGCCGCTCACGATGAACATTGCCGGCGGCATCTTCGGCGACACCGGTACGATCGGAGCGCTGGTCAACACCATCCCCAAAGTCTTGCAGGCGGCACCGGGACTGCGCAGCGCAGTCGACCTGCCGGTGCCGCATGCGTTCCTGTGAAGTTTGGCAGCGCTGCGCACGCTCAGCCCCATCTCTCACCGGAAGCGACCGCCCGGCCGCAAGCCCATGCGCGTTCGACCAGTTCCCCGGCGCTTCATGAAAAAATTGCGGAGTGGTCATGGTGGCGAGGCTCGCCCGCGGCCGGCAGGCTTCGCCGGGGCTTGCGAGTTCAAGCGCGAAGTGGGAGGCGAATGCGGCCGGGGCAGGCTTGCCCGCGCCGGAAATTTAGCTTGCATTTTTTTGAGAGCACCCTATATTGCAGGCGGCTTTGCAAGCCACGCCAGGCATGGGCGCATTCACGGCAGTTTTGGGGCAGGTGTTAAATGGCCAACTCATTCGCAAGCGCGTTTCCATCGGCTGACATCCGAGGGAGCCTGTTCATCAACTGAAACGAAAGCGGAGGGCCATTGTCCTGCGCCAGCGGGACCACCCCGGTGAATGCCGCCGGCGCACTCCGTCTCGCAAGCTTGATTTCGCCGTTGGCGAACTGGTGTATGAGCAAAAGATTTCCGGCTGAAGGAGAAGGAGGACGCTATGTCTGTGAATCGTGGGTTGCCGCTCGCCGTGTTTTCCGCCGCTGTTTTGGCACTGGGCGCGGCCTCATCCCATCCTGCCGTTGCCGTTTCCTCTGCAAATGCACAATTGCCCGCCCGGCAGGAGTTGGTGCGCATCTCGCCCAACCCCATCATTCGTGATGCTGCTGCCGGCCATCCGGTCTATTATGTGATGACGATCGCAAATCTGGGGGAAACGACGGATCGTTATCGTCTCGCCACGGCCGGCCCGCTCTGGCCGGTGACGATTCTCACTGCCGACACTGCGCGCAAGATCACGGAGACCGGCGAGCTGGCCGCCGGCGGGCAACTCAATCTCGTGATCCAAATCGATGTACCCAGCACCGCGGTACGCGGCGTGCGTGACACGCTGCGCGTCAGCGTCAGCTCTCTCACCGATTCCGGCATCCGCGATTCTGCCTTCCTCGCGACGACTTCGCTGGGTCCCGCTGCTTCCCTGCCATTCACCGAAACTTTTGCGACCACCAACCTGAGTCCAGTCCGCTGGCTGGAGAACCTCGGGCCGGCAGCGGTAAACACGCGGGCGCAAAACGAACCCAGCCCGACTTTTTCGCTGAATTTCGACGGCAATGCCACTGGCGGTGATTTGGTGCAAACGCAGCCGATCAATCTCGCCGGCAAGCGCGACGTGGTCTTTCGATTCGCCTTTCAGCGCGGCGGCGAAGGCAGCAATTCGCCGGAAACCGGTGATGATTTTTTCGTGGACTATTACAATCGCGACGGTGAATGGCTGAATCTCATCATGCTGCCGGGTGCCGGATCACACCAAAACGTGTTTGAACCCGTCTCCGTGATTCTGCCGGCGGATGCCTATCACAGCAGCCTGCGCCTGCGCTTCCGCAATATTGCCACGCCCGGCCCGTTCGACGATTGGTTCATCGATGACATTCGCCTGCTCGATTTGCCGCCGGCGCGCCTGCCCTTTGCCGACAGCTTTTTGGAAACCACGCTGGATGCCACCCGCTGGCCGCAAACCGCGGGCGCGTTGGTGAATGAGCTGGCGCTCAATCCGCCCAGCCCGCCGCTGGCGTTGAATCTGCCCGGCGGCAGCAGCGTGCAAAGTGTGCCCATCGATCTCTCGGCCGAGAACGCGGTTTCGCTGCGCTATTACTTCGAACAGACCGGCGCCGGCGAGGAGCCGGATGCCGGTGACGACCTGGTGATCGAGTTCCGCGACGCGTTCAACAACTGGCAGGAATTGACGCGCCATCTCGGCGAGGACGGCGGCCTGCCGGTGTTCACTCGCAAGGAAATCGTGCTGCCGCCCGCCGCCTATCACCGCAATTTTCGCCTGCGCCTGCGCAACACCGGCGCGCAGGATCGCGATGATTGGTTTGTCGACGACGTGCGGCTGGATGTGTTCGCGCCCTCGGATATCGCCGTGACGCCCGCCAGTTTCGCCGTCAAACTGTTCGAGAATGATCGCACCACCCGCGTGCTCACGATCGACAACACCGGCGTCGGCGATTTGTTCTACAGTCTGCGCATCGTGCCGCCGGATTTCGGCGCGGCTTTGCGCAAAGCCGGCAGCCAGCCGTTTTGGCGCTATCCCCGCGCGTTCTACACGGCGCCGGGCAAGCACGAGGTGGACGGACGCCGCGGCCATCCCGTGCTGGCGGGGCGCGGCGGCCCGGACAATTTCGGCTACACTTGGCGCGACAGCGATGATCTCAGCGGACCCGCCTTCAATTGGCAGGATATTGCAGCGACCGGCAATCGCATTCCCGATGCCGGTGATGATGACAACCTCGGCCCGTTTGCCCTCGGGTTTGCCTTTCCGTTCTATGATTCCGTCTACACGTCCTTCCGCTTTTGCAGCAACGGTTTCATTTCTTTCAGCAGCACTTCCAGTGCCTTCAGCAATAATCCCGTTCCCAGCCTGGGCGTGCCGGATTTGGTCGCGCCGTTTTGGGATGATCTCGAGGTACGGCCCGGCGCTGCCTACTATCACGCCGACGGAAACAAACTGATCTTGCAGTGGCACAATGTCAGGCGCGCGAGCGGCGAAGGGCCTTACACCTTTCAACTCGTGCTCACGCCCGAGGGTAATATTCTCTTTCAATATTTGTCAGTGGCCGGGCCGGCAAACTTCTGTACCGTCGGCATTCAAAATCGCCAAACCAGTGACGGCCTGGAGGTGGCGTTCAACACCAACTATGTCAGGGACAGTTTGGCGGTGTTGATCAGCCGGCCCGCGAGCTGGCTGGCGTTCACCCCGCGCTCGGGCATTTTGGCCAGCGGCCGGCAGCAGGAAGTGGCGCTGGAATTCAGCGCCGCGGGCTTGTCATCCGCTGCCACCTTTCATGCTGAATTGCGGGTGGAAAGTAATGATCTCGACGAACCCAGCGTGCCGGTGCAGATGACGCTGGAGGTGTTGAGCCTGAGTGATACCACCCGTCACTTTCCCGATCCCGAAACCACGGCAGTGGTTTATCCGATTGTCATTGATCGCGCCACCCTCGACCATCAAGACCTTGCTGCCGGCGATGAAATCGGCGCCTTTACGCCCAGCGGCAAACTGGCGGGCAGCGTGGTTTGGCCGGCCCAGCCGCCTGCCCGTTTCGTGTGCTTTGGCGATGATCCGGCAACGGCCGCGGTGGAAGGGTTTCAACGCGGGGAGACCATCTATTTTCGCATTTGGGACAGCAGTCGCGGCGATCGCGATTATGCCGCCACGGCCACTTACACGCGCGGCGACGGCAAATTCGGCACCGCGGATTCTGCGCGCATTGCTGTGCTCTCCGCTCTGACGGTGTTCACGCGCCGGCAAAATCTCGCGGCGCGCTGGAGCTGGGTGTCGTTCAACGTCACGCCGGCAAATCCCGAGGTCGAAGCGGTATTTCATGACACTGGTCAGTTGCGCATCTTGAAAGACTTGGAGGGCCGCGTATTCATTCCGAATCTGGTCAATACTCTGGGCCGCATCAACCCGCTGGCCGGCTATGCCGCCTATTTCGACGCGCCGGACAGCGTGGCCGTCGCCGGCGAAGAAGTGGCGCCGTTCACGCCGATTCCGCTGGAGGCAGGCTACAACTTCGTCAGCTATCTTCCGGCTGCCGCCATTCCGTCCGTGACCGCCTTGGCGACGGTGCTCGACAATTTGGTCATCGCCAAGGATGACCAGGGCGGCTTTCTCATTCCCGGACTCGGTTTGCTCAACACCATGGGAAGCTTGCAGCCGGGCCGCGGGTACAAACTTTACCTGAGCCGGCCGGATACGTTGATCTATCCGCTCGGCGCTGCCGGTGCGCTGGCGCGAGTTCGCGATCCGGCAGCAACCCGCGATGAAGCGCCCGTGCATTTCACCGGCGTGGTGCGCGGCAGTGAAAACTACGTCGTCGTGATCACCGCTGCCCGTGTGGCCGAAGGCGCGCTGCAACCCGGCGATGAGATCGGCATTCTCAGTCAGGCCGGCGAACTGGTCGGCGCCGGCGTTTGGCCCGCTGCGGGTGTGCTCGGCATCGCGGCCTGGCGCAGCGAGGCCGTCGTGGAGGGCGCAAGCCCGAGCGGTTACGTGACCGGCACGGCCATGCAATTCAGAATTTGGCGTAAAGCGCAGGATTTGGAAATGGTGGCTGCGCCGCGCTTCCAGCGCGGCAACGGCACCTTCGAAAGCGAGGCCTTTGCGCTGGTGGAATTGGAGGGCGGAATGCTGCCCAGCGTGTTCAGCCTCGAGCAGAACTATCCCAATCCCTTCCTGCTTTTGCAGGCGGAGACGCCGGCACCGACGACCATTCGCTATGCCCTGCCGCAAGCCGGCGCGGTGACGATTCGCGTGTACAACATGCTCGGTCAAGTCGTCCGCACGTTGCGCCAGGAGCCGCAGAAAGCCGGTTACCATACGCTGCAATGGGACGGCCGCGATGATCACGGCCGGCTGGTTGCCAAGGGCGTCTATCTCTATCGCATGCAAGCCGGCGCCTTTCACGCGGTAAGAAAGTTATTGGTGATGTGATTTGGCTCGGACATCGAATTCCGTGAACGGTATCGAAAGCAAAGGCCGCAGGCATTAGCGGGCAGCGCGACCACGGTGTGTATCATTCTGCCAAGAGGTTTCTCAATACTGCAACGAGCGGTTGGATTCAACACCCAGCTCGTGATGTCAGCCGGTAAGAGTTTTTGGGGAATTGGGCAGGCATCGCAAAACTGAGCATGTGCCAAGAGCAGGGGAAGATCCCGGGCGAATGGCTACTACTGGGGCATGGACTTGACGTTATGGTATTGAGCATTGGAATGGTGCTTTGGCCGGGAAGCTGTTTCTCCCATGACAGGACGATCTACAATGTGCGCATGGTCAGTTTGTACATTTGGATGCGAAGTCTGACGCAATTGGACAACAAAATCTGATGCGCCAATCCGCACACACGCTCACCCTGGCCACGACGGGCAAGGGTTTGTACGAATTCACCGGCGAAGTGCAGGGCTGGCTGGCGGAGATTCACGCCGTCAGCGGCCTGCTCACCGTTTTCGTGCAGCACACCTCCGCCTCGCTGCTGATTCAGGAAAACGCCGACCCCGAAGTGCAACGCGATTTGGAACGCTTCTTCCGCCGCCTGGTGCCGGAGGGTGAGGCGCTCTTCCGCCATCAATCCGAAGGCCCGGACGACATGCCCGCGCATGTGCGGGCCGCGCTGACCGCGACCTCACTCAGCATTCCTGTGCTTGACGGCGGGCCTGCCCTGGGCACGTGGCAGGGCCTCTATCTTTACGAGCATCGCAATGCCCCGCACCGCCGGCGGATCGTACTGCAATTCACCGGCGAGTGAAACGCCGGCAGCCGAAAAAATTCCAGAATGCATCAGTTCACGACTCTTTGGAGGAAGGAATGATCCGCGCCCTGCGAGCATTGCTGTGGTTGAGCGCGAGTTTGCTTGCCTGTTTCTCTCTGCGTGCACAAACATCCGAGTTCTATCCCGGCGCCGTCTATGATCCGGCGGTGCCCACCCTCGAACAAGTTATTGGCTTTGGCTGGGCGGAGGACATCACCCTGCACTACGAAGCCGAGCGCTATCTGCAGGCGCTGGCGGAAAGCTCGCCGCGCCTCGAGTTGGTGCAGTATGCCGAGTCGTGGGAAGGCCGGGCGCTATACTATCTGATCGTGGCTTCCGAGAAAAACATGAGCCGCCTCGCGGAGATCAAGAAGGCCATGCGCCAGCTCGCGGCCGGCCGCGGCCTCACGCCGGCGCAGGCGGAGGAGTTGATTGGCAGGATGCCGGCCATCGTCTGGCTGAGCTACGGTGTGCATGGCAACGAGATCTCCAGTCCGGACGCGGCGCTGCTGCTGGCTTATCACCTCGCTGCCGCGCAAAACGATTCCGTGCGCAACCGGATTCTGGACAATTGCGTGGTGATCATCGACCCGATGCAAAATCCGGACGGCCGCGACCGCTGTGTCAACTACCTGCGCCAAACCCAGGGCCGCTGGCCTGACGAAAATCCACTGGCCGCCGAGCACAATGAACCCTGGCCTTCCGGTCGCTCGAATCATTACTTGTTTGATATGAATCGCGACTGGTTTGCCAACACCCAGCCCGAAACCGCCGGCCGCACCCGCATCTTTTTGGAATGGTATCCGCAAGTCTTCGTCGATTTGCATGAGATGGGATTCAATCAAACCTACTATTTCGCGCCGCCGGCCAATCCCAAGAATCCCAACCTCACCTCGGCACAAATCGACTGGCTGACGCGCTTCGGCCAGAACAATGCCAACTGGTTCGACCGCTTCCGCTTCGATTATTTCACCCGCGAGATTTTCGATTCTTTCTATCCCGGCTATGGTGAAGGCTGGCCGCTGTTTCAAGGCGCCCTCGGCATGACCTATGAGCAGGCCGGGCCGGATGGCATGGTGATCCGTCGCCAGGACGACACCCTCTTGCGCTTCCGCGAGGCCGTGCATCATCATTTCATCGCTTCGCTCGCCACTGCGGAAATGGCCGCCGGGCAGCGTAGCGAGCTGTTGCGCTTCTTTTTCAACTATCGCCGCGAAGCCATCACCGAAGGCACGCGCGAAGCGGTGAAGGAATACGTGCTGCCGCCGGGCCGCGATCCCAATCGCACCGCCAAGCTCGCCGCGCTGTTGATGCAACAGGGCATCGAAGTCAAACGCGCTGAAGCTTCCTTCAACAATGCCCGGGTGCGCGATTATTTCGGGGGCACGCTCGCGGCCCGGACATTTCCGGCCGGTACTTTTGTGATTTCGACGGCGCAACCTGCCAAGCGGCTGGTGCGCACGCTGCTCGACCGCCGCACCGAAATGGATCAGGCTTTCATTGAAGAACAACTGCAGCGCCGCAAGAAGCGGTTGCCGGATGAGTTTTACGACGTCACCGCCTGGTCGCTGCCCCTGCTTTATGGCGTGGAATGCCACCTCGCCGAAGTTGCCTCGACCGGCAACCTGTCCGTGCTGCACACGCCGCCGCGCCCTCAGGGCCGCGTGCTGGGCAGCACGGCGCATTTGGCTTATCTCCTGCCGTGGGGCAGCAACTCCGCTGCCGCAGCGCTGGCGGATTTGTTGCGGCAAAACATCCGCGTGCACACGGCGGACAAGGAATTCGTGCACAGCGGCATCAAATTCCCGCGCGGCTCGCTGATCATCAAGAGCAAAGACAATCCCGCGGATCTGTTCGAGCGGCTGCAGCGCGTGGCTGCGGAACATGGCGTTGATGTACATCCCACCGCCAACTCCTGGGTCAGCGAGGGCGTGAACTTCGGCAGCGGCCACGTGCGTTTCATTCATCCGCCCAAAGTGGCGATGGCCTACAATCTGCCCACCAATCCGCTCTCCGCGGGCTGGACGCGCTTTCTGCTCGAACAGCAGTATGGCCATCCGGTGACAGTCATCAACACCTGGCAGCTCGGCGCGGCGGATCTCGACAAATTCAATGTGCTGATTTTGCCGGAGGGCTCCGGTTACTGGGGCGGCGGCTATTCCACCGTGATGCAGGAAGGCATGGTACAGCGTTTGAAGAATTGGATCCGCAGCGGCGGCACGCTCATCTCCTTCGGCGATGCCACGCGCTGGCTGACCGAGGAGAAAGTCGATTTGCTCGCCACCTCGCGCGAGTTGCGCAGCGGCAAGCCTGAGCGCAAAGCCGCGAAAGAGGAGAAGCCCGGCGAGGCCGCCGCGCCGGCTGCCGGTGTCTATGATTACGAGCAAGCCATTCAACCCAAAGAGGAGCTGCCCGAGGCCACGCCGGGCGCATTGTTGCGCGTCTTGTTGGAGCCGGCGCACTGGCTGAGCGCAGGCTATGAGGATGGCCAGGCAGTGGTGATGGTCGAAAGCCGCAACATCTACACCCCGCTCACGCTCGATAAAGGCGTGAATGTCGGCGTCTATGCTGCAGAAGACAAGCTGATCGCCAGCGGTTTCACCTGGGAATCGTCGCGCAAGCAGCTCGCCAACAAAGCTTATCTCATGTATCAGCCCCTGGGACGGGGACACGTGGTGGCTTTTGCCGAAGATCCCAACTACCGCGCCTTCATGGACGGCTTGAATCTGTTGTTCCTGAACGCGGTGTTGCTCGGCCCGGCGCATTGAGGCAGGGAGGGAAAGCAGAAACGTTCGGAAGCAGCGGCGGCGGGCTGCAGTGCCGGTGGAGCAACTTGGGATGACAACGCAGTCTGTGTCGATCAGAAAACACCACTGCCCGGACGCTTCATCAATGGGAGAAAGCTGTATTCGAATTTGCCACGCTTCGGGGCCAGGCGCCCGGGCGGATTCTTCATTCTGGATATTGCAACTTTGACAAAGTCAGCTACTGAAGCTGCAGGGAGAGTACTCATGCAGGAGCAACCTCGCCCGGCATCGCGCCGGTGGGCGCGGCCGCATTCCCGCCGTTTTCTGTCGCTTGCTGTGATCGCGGCTTTGTTCCTCCCGCCCGCCGCGGAATCTTCCGCGCAAACGCCGCAGACTCCCGCTCACGCGCAGACCGCGCCCCCGAACTTTGTGCAGGCTGCCAGCCGCATCGTGCCCGCGGTGGTGGCGGTGTCCTGCCGGCGCGTCCTCTCTTCGTATGATTGGAATCGTTATCGCGAGCTGAAACAGCGCGACCGCGGCCGGGAGCCCCAGCCGCTGCCCGAGCTGCAACAGCGCAGCACCGGCTCCGGCCTGATCATCTCCGCGGACGGCTATCTGCTCACCAACACCCACGTGGTGGAATTCGCCGACAAAATCACGGTGACGTTGCATGATCAGCGCACGTTCCCGGCGCAATTGATCGGCGCTGATCCGCTCTCGGAAATCGCGGTGCTCAAAATCGCGGCGGCCCAGCTTCAGCCGGCAGCTCTGGGAAATTCACAAACCACGCAGGTGGGCGAGTGGGTGCTGGCCGTCGGCAATCCGCTGGAGTTGCGCTTCACGGTGACGGCCGGCATCGTGAGTGCGAAAGGCCGCCAGCTCAATGTGATTCAGGAGAATTTCGGCGTCGAGCATTTTCTGCAAACCGATGCCGCCATCAATCCCGGCAACAGCGGCGGCGGGCTGTTCAATCTCAACGGCGAGGCCATTGGCGTGATCACCGCAATCGCCACGGAAACGGGCTACGACGTCGGCTTGGGCTTCGCGGTGCCGATCAGTTTGGCCATGCGCATCGCCGGCGACTTGATGCGAACCGGCAAAGTTGCACGCGGCTATCTCGGCGTGGTGCTGCGGCCGGTGCAAGAGTTGGAAGCGCGTGCCCTGGGACTGGCCGCGCCCACCGGCGTCTTCATTGACGATCTCTACGAGGACAGTCCCGCGCTCGCAGCAGGCCTGCAACCGGCGGATGTCATTCTCCGCCTCGACGGCATGCCGGTGACGCAGACCAACGACGTGCAGGCGATCATTGCGGCGCTGAAGCCGGGTACGCTGATCACCCTGGAGATATTTCGCGAGCAGCGCGTGCTGAAGGTACACGCGCGGCTCGGTGAGCTGCCGGCCAGTGAACCCCTGGCGCTCGCGCCTGCGCCACGGCCGGCATTCGTGAATGTAGGCATCAGCGCGGAGAATCTCAGCGCTCTGGACGAGCTGAGTTTGAAGCAGCCCTGGCGCCACGGCGTGAAAGTCACGGCGGTCGCGCGCTACAGTCCGGCGGAACAAGCGGGGCTATTGAGCGATGACATCATTGTGGCAGTGAATCGCAAGCCGGTGCCAAACACCGAAGAGCTGGCGAAACAATTGCGCCGTTTTGCGCCCGGCGCGGCGGTCATGCTGGCGGTGTCGCGCGCGGCCGGCCTGTATCATCTCTTCCTTGAAGTCTATTGAAGCCGCGGCGAAGCGGCGCGTAAGATTTATCCTCTTCGCCAGCGCAGCCCGGCAAGTTTTACACTGCCACCGGGCTTCGTGTTTGCCGCCGGCTGCAGAGCAGCGGCGCGTTCATGCGCTAACTCCTTTGGATTTGCCTCGAAACACACCTTCCTTCCCACTTCGTCTTGCTTGGCATCGGCCTTGCATTCCAAATGGCACAAAGGCTCGCGGAATTCCAATCGGCACCGGTCTTCCGTGAGCGGCGGTGAGTGACAAGAACGGCCCGCCTGCACCGGGATGACCTCCCACTGCGCCAACCTCGCATCTGGCGGGCCGTTTGTTTCGGAGCCTGATTGTTCCGGCAAGCACAACCCTGGACACACAACATGGAACCCCGCAAACGCTTCATCGGCACGGTGGTGTTGTATTGGAACGGCACGCAAGTGCCGACCGATTTTTTCACGGAGTACAGTCACAGCCGGTTGATCTTCATCGCCGAGTCCCGGCTGCCGCAGAGTAACGGCAGCAAGATTGCCTCCTCGGCGCCGCAACTGGTGGACTTGCTGCAGGTGCATCGTCGCAAAGTTGAATCGTCTTTTCCCGGAGGCCAGAGATGAAAGCACGCTTGCTGCTGCTGACCGCGCTGTTCTGTGGCCTGGCGTGGGCCGTGCCGGCGCCGGCGCAAACCCGCCTGGGCGTGCGCGGTGGCGTTTATTTGGATCAGGATGAAGTCTTTCTCGGCGGCCACTTGGCACACCAGATCGAACGCCGCCTGCAGTTCAACCCGAATCTTGAATATGTGCTGGTCGAGCGCGGCTCGCTGTTCACGATCAACGCGGATTTTCTCTACGATCTGCCCTCGCGCAGCCGCACCGTCTTCTGGGTCGGCGGCGGTTTGGGCATCAGTCGCTTTGCTCTCGAAGATTTCCGCAATACCGATTCCGGCTTGAATCTGTTGATGGGCGTCAGCTTTGGCCGCGGCCCGGCCACTCCCTTTCTTCATGTCAAATTGATGATGATCGGGGAATCGCAATTGGCAGTCGGCGGCGGCTTCACGTTTTGATCAGAGCGTTTTTCAAACGGGTGCGCAGGAATCGTAGTCTTGCCGCCTCGTGGGGCACTGTGGCAACCGCGAGTTTGTTGGTCTTGACAGCCGCCCACAAGCGGCGGGACTACGAACCTGCTGATCCAATTGAAAACCGCTGTAAGACACAGGCAAGTTTTTGGAGAAGCTGAGAACTCGAGCCCTTCAGGCAGCACAGGAATTTTCCAACGCCAGAAACGGCCCGGCGTACGCTCTATTGTCGGTTGGCGTGTTTCGAGCCGTTGGAAAAAGTCCGAGTTTCACCTCAAGTTTGACAAGCCAAATGCTTGGGAGACGCCGATGAAACGAGCCGTTTTCTATATCCTTGCCGCAGCAGTCATTCTGCTGCTGGCGGTGGGCGCTTACAGCCGGCAGGATTCCCGCCGGCTGCAGCAAAACGCCGAGATCGAGAAAATCGAACGCGAGCTCGACCGACTGACGCAGCGCGCTGAGCAAATGGCAGCGCGCCTCGAGCATATCAAAGCAGCCGTGCCCGAGTAGGAAAATTCCCGGCGCACGGCTGCCTTGCAAAGCATGTTCGTGGCCACTGGCATATGAGCCGCCCAAACAAATCAAACCAACGGCACGCGAGGCCGGCACTGGCCCGGCCCAGCGCAAATTTGCAACGGAGACCGCTACTGCTCATTTTAGGAGTCGAACATGACAAAGACATTCTGGGTGACCCTTGCCGCCGGTATGCTCTTCCTCAGCGCGGCCCACGCACAGAGTCTGGCAGTGGGACCGCAGCTCGGCTATCAAGAAGCAAAGGATGCGGACCGCGGCCGCCTCATGGCGGGCGCGGCCTTGCGCCTGCCGCTCTCTGCCATGCTGGCGCTCGAGGCCGCAATTAATTATCGCCAGGAGAAATACTCCAACGACGGTCTGACCGTGCGGAGCTGGCCGGTGATGGCCTCCGCGTTGATCTATCCCATTCCCCTGGTGCACGGCACTGCCGGCGCCGGTTGGTACAACACCACGTTCGATTTCAATCAAAGCAAAGCGGGATTCGGCGAAATCGAGGACGAAACCACGCAGAAGTTTGGTTGGCATTTTGGCGGTGGGATTGATCTACCGGTGGGTAAGAGTACCGTCCTGGCTGCCGACATTCGTTATGTCTTCCTCGACTATGCTTTCAAGGCGCTGCCGGGCAGCCGTGATCTCAAGAGTGATTTCTATGTGATCAGTGCGGGATTGCTGTGGGAACTCTGAGGCCATGGCGCGGCACGACTCGCCTGGCGCCAGCGGCGAATCCTGGCCGCTGCAAAATTGGATCGCTGCAAAGCTGACCAAGATATTCGCAACGGATGACAGCCGGTGGGAACCGCTTCTCATTGTAACCGCGCCAGTCCGGCCATGCACCATTGACATTGCGCAGCGATTCAAGAAATGATGCGAAAATGAAGCACGACTGGGCTGCCGCTCTTGGGCAGCCTTTCTTTTTTGGGGGTGAATTTGGTCTTGTGCACGGCATAATCGCGCACGGTGTAGGCGGCATTGCCGATCTTCGCGCCCGGGCAGGAATACAAACACACCAAACATCCCGAATGCCAGTGATGAATCAGGCTGCGATTCCCTCCGAAACGAAAATCGAGCCCCTGTTTGCCGGGATCGTCGAGCAGTGCGGCCAGCGGCAACGGCTCAGGCAAGCCTTCCCATCCCACGAGAATGTCAACGCGCGTGCCGGCCATTCTGGTTTGGGGCGCCGGATGATTGGCCTCGTGACGTTTGCTCCACGCCTCCATGGTCAGATTGTTGCCGGCCACGGCGCCGAGGCGTTCCAGGGCGGCGATCAGGACCGTGTCCGGCACAACCGTGCGAAACAAAGCTGCACCGGCAGCGCCGCCGCCCTGCCAAACCAGCAGGTGATAATTCGGCGTTGCGCGCAGGAATCCCGAGAATCTCTCCGGCTGATAGATCGCACGAATGCGCACTTCCCGGCGGGCTGAATCTGCAATCAGAGGTGACGTGTCCGGCGGCAATGCCACGGTTTGTGCAAGCACGTTGTGCCGGGCCAGGCAGCCCAGCAAGAAGATCGCGAGCGCCAAGCGAGAGAGGGTCATGGAAATCACGGCAGGCTAGGGACTGCATTCAAAGCAAGGCAGCCGCACGCGAACCTCGCTGGCCTCACCGGCTGCAGGGCGAGGCAGCGTTTGTTCGACGACGATACGTTGGAACTGGCAGAGAGGAAACCTACGCCAACGCCCTGCAGTCCACCGCACGTACCGTTCGATCACCGCTTCTATTTGCCATCAAGGTTTTCTTCCACTACTGCAAAACCTCACCAATGCGAGACCAACGAACTTTCTTGATCCAATCAGAAAGCGGGACCTGGCGATCCCACGACCAATAGACAATCCCTGCTTTCCCCATGATATTCTGTTGCGGCACAAAACCCCAATAACGACTATCCGACGAATTTTCGCGATTATCTCCCATCACAAAGTATGAATCCTCCGGTACGACAATCGGGCCGTGATTTTCCGTGGTGCGATCGTGGCCGGCATAATGTCGAATGCGGTACGAACGCCCATTTGGCCATCTCGCCAGATATTCCAAAACATGTTGGCCTTCTTCGGAATCATAGTCTTGCGTGAGCAACTCAAGCGATTCCTCCGTGCCGTTCACCCAAACCGTGCCTGCACGAATCTCCACCCTTTCCCCTGGTAACGCGACGCATCTTTTGACATAATCGAGCCGCGGGTCCACTGGATATTTGAAAACGATAATGTCTCCACGCTCTGGCGTCTGTTTTCTCGCCCAGAGCTTGTCAACCATAATAAAGTCGCCAGTCAAAATTGTGGGCTTTTGTGCGCCAGTTGATATGCGAAAAGTCTGCAGGTAGGAGCTGCGTATCGTCCCTGCGATCCAGAGAGAGCATATGCCAGACCCAAGCAATGCCATGACAATCAGAAGCGGCTCAAAGCGTCTCCGTTGTTGAATTCTGAGCACGTACGTTTTTGCCAGCATATCATGTAATGCCCGCTTCTTGCGATTGAACGGGATAAACAAGTGGCCGACACCCAGAATTACGGTATCTGCAAAGTATGCCAGAGCGCGCCCAAAACTTTGCCGGAGAGGAATTGGTTTGCCTGCGCCATCCGTTATTTGAAGCCCGAACAGCTTTTTCCCCAACGTCTGCCGTCCCGCTGCATTGAACCAGGAAAAGTAGACGACCATGACTGCCACAGCAAAACCCAAAAGAAAGAAGAAACCTAATTTCAGATAAGCTCCCGTCGACAGTGCCGGGTGTATCACTCCCAGAATCGAAAAGTAAAGCAACGGTATCGGTAGAAGAACGATGCCGTCGAGACTGAGGCTTCCAAGCCTGACCCAGAAACCGGCATAATTCGGTGAGCCGTTGCCTGCGCTACTTTTCATTATTCTGCCTTTTCAATTCCTGAATACCTGTGCTAACCCAGCGCCTTTCTTCGCTGCGGCTGGTGGACAAATTGAGGCAGACTGGCAGCGTCGCGCGGTCAGGATCGCCGATACACCACCTTCTTGCCAAAGCGCGCGTGAATGAGCTGCATCACGGCCGCGGTGAGCGGCTCTACGGCCGAGCTGGGGCAGCGGGCATTACGCAGCACCCGCTTGAGCTGGCGCCGCATTTCGCGCTGGAGATCTTCTTTGATGTTCCAATCGATGATTCCCAGCGCGGGCGTGACGGCAGCGAGCATTTCATTCGCCATGGCGCGATGTTGTTCCCGCCGTTGCGTGGCCTCGGCGGTATCGGCGGCGAGGGCCTTCTGCAGGATCCCAAACACCGCAAAAGCATCTTCAGAGAGATGCAGCGCAGCGGCAGTCGCCGCCGGGCCGGCGCGCAAAATCGTGATCTGCTCCCATAACCGGCGTTGCGTCGCGTCGTCATCGCTGCGGCCTTGCAGCCGCTCGCGCAGAATCTCCTCGGTGCGTTGCAGCAGCGCTTCAAAAAATGCGGGATCACGGGCGCGGCGCAGATTGGTTTCATGCAGCAGCGCGTGTTGCAGCCGGGCCAGCTTTGCCAGCGGCGAGATCAGGCGTTCCACCTCCATCTCGAAGCTCTTGTCATAAACCGAAACATACTCCTTGAGGCTGAGCTGCGGCACTTCTTCGACGTGGCGCGCCATCAAGTCCCGGACTTTGGGGCTCGGCTGCGCCCTCGCCAGGGAATCATCAAAGTAGAAACTTGCCGCTTCCTGCCGGATCGAATCAAACCAGCGCGCTTCGCCCAGCAGCTTGCGGGCTTGCGCGTGCGGCAGCAAGGCATCGAGCAGGCGGACGAAGGCGAGGAAGGTTTTGCTGAAGGTTTGGCGCGCTTCCGCCGGCGTCAGCGCGAGCAGCCACTGCTCGGTGCTCAGGCGGGAGAGATGGGTTTCGAAACAAGCGAGCACCGCGAGGTGGCACCGCTGCAACTCTTCGAAACGGGCTTCGGCAAAGCGCGGCGCGAGCACATGCTGCACCTCTTGCGGATCGAATTCCGCCAGCGCTTCCTCGAGGTTCGCGGTGACGCCCCAGTAATCCACCAGCAGGCCGTTCATCTTGAATGGCGCACCCATGCCGGCAGTGAGGCCGGCGAAGTGCAGCAAGCGCGCGCCGGTGGCAGGTTGATCGAGATAAATCGCCTGCAGTTCCGGTGGCGGTGTTGCCAATCCGGCAGCGGAAGAAGTGATCAGCAGCAGCGGGCCGGATTCGGTGTGCAGCCGGTGCAGGGCATGACTGTGATCGGGAATATTGAGATAAAGGTCGCGCCAGGAACTGTCTGTTGCCGGCGGTTGCGCAAAGCGTACTGCCACCGGCGCAAGGTTGTGCGCAGCCAGCGCCTGATAGTAGAGCGCCGTGGCTTGATCACTGCAAGTCAACAGCATGGCTTTGAAGCCATTGGCGGCAACGTTGTGCTGGAAATGCTCAACAAGGTTCGCGGCGATGGCGCTGATGCGATCGAATTGCAGCGCCACCTGCACCTCGCGCACGGGGTGCCCGGTTGCGGCCGGCGCGGGAGTGGTCGAAGTGGTTTGCTGGGGTTGCCGTTCCGGCAGCGGGCTTTCACAATAGACCGGCACCAACAGGCCGTCCTGCCGGGCTTGGCGGTAGGTGTAGAGGTGCAGATAATCGCGCATGCCCACAGGGAACTGTTGCCGGTTGCGTGGCGCGGGCGTGGCCGTCAATCCCACGAGACAGGCCTGCGGCAAAGCGCGCCGGAAGCGGCCGGACCATTCCGACGCTTCGCCGTGATCATGGCAATCGATGAGTGCGATGAGGGCGCGGGCGGGCGGTTGCGCCGTTGCTTCCGGCTGGCCGACGCGAGTCTCCGTATGCTCCGCAAAACAGTCGGTGTTGGCCAGAACCGTTGCGCCGGGATGCTGACGCAGGAGTCGCGCCAGGAGATCGCTTTGATCGGCGTGCAGTGGCGCCGGCAAGCCGTGATGCTCACACGCCTCGACGAGCTGGCGCCGGCTTTTTTCGCAATCGGTGATGAGCAACAGCGTGGTCTGGTGAAAGGTGGCGATTCGCCGCAATTTCACCACCAGCGCGCTCAGGGTTTTGATTTTGCCGGTTCCCAACGGATGCCAAATGATGCCGCCGTTATCCGGCCAGGCCGGCGCGCCTGCGCTGCGCAGCAAGTGGCGCACGGCCAGTTGCACCGCCTGCCATTGATGCGGCCGCGCCAGGCGGGCATGTTCCACAACTGGAAACGGCGCGAAGAAGACAAAGCCTCGCACCAGATCAAGGAGATTGCCGGGCGCCAGCAGACCGGCCACCAGCGCGTCAGCGGGCGTGGGAAAATCGTTTGGTCGCGAAGGCAGGGAAGCGAGCAACCGCCGCAGCTCTTCGAAGCTGAGGGGAAAGGGATCCGGCCACGCGCGGAAGGCCTCCGGCGGAGAACCGGGCGCGGCATAGTACGCCGCGTCTTTTTGGACAATCAACAGCACTTGCACGCATTGGAACAGCCGGGGAACTCCGGCAGGATGCTGCAATTCCTGCAAGCGCGCCAGACCTTGCCCCAAGCCCGCCGGACCCGGGGCCGCAATCTCCGCGACCACCAATGGAATGCCATTGACAAAAATGACCAGATCGAGCTTCTGTTGCCCGGTGAAGCTTTTCGCGGTGAGTTGCTCGACGAGCAGGAATTCGTTGTTCTCAGGATGCTCAAAATCGAAGTAGTGCCCGCCCGCAGCCGGATGGTCCGGGCGGGGAGAGGGAGCGGCGTGGATCAGCTTGCGGTGCAGTTGCTGGCGAATCGCAGCAGGAGGAGCAGCGGAGGCGGGCGACAGCTCAGCCAGGGCCTGCGGGAGCGGGGGGGCGCCGGGCCGTGCCTGCAGCCGCGCGAGCAGAAGGGTTTCGCTGGCGTTGCTGCGCTCCTGCTGGAAGCTCGCACTGGCACCGTGGGCATAGCGATAACCGAAACCGTGCACGAGTAGTTCCGTCACGCTCCGCACAATTTCGACGTAATCCGGGGTTTTTTGGCTCATGGCCGCTGTAATCGGAATGGACGAGGCCGGGAGCTGCTGTGGCAAACGGCGAAGAGTTCGCGCCTGTGCCGGTTACGGCTGGCCGGTCTACAGCCCCAAATCCACGACGACGGGCTTGTCACCGGAGTAATCGTAGAATCCCCGGCCGGTTTTTTTGCCGTGCAAACCGGCGAGCACCATCTTGCGCAGCAGGGGCGGCGGCGCGTATTTCGCGTCGTGAAATTCTTCGAACATGATGTTGGCAATGGCGAGGGTGGTGTCCAGGCCGACGAAATCGAGCAGCGTCAACGGCCCCATGGGGTAGCCGCAGCCGAGCATCATGCCCTTGTCGATGTCCTCCACCGAGGCCACGCCGTTTTCCACCGCGCGGATGGCGTCCAGCAGGTAAGGCACCAGAAGAAAATTGACGACAAAGCCGGAATTGTCTTTGCAGGCGATGGGTTCCTTGCCGAGCGTTTTGGCAAAGGCAAAAGCGGTTTGGAAGGTTTGGGCGCTGGTCGCGATCGTGCGCACCACTTCCACCAGTTTCATCAGCGGCACGGGATTGAAGAAATGCAGGCCGACGAAGCGGTCCGGCCGTTGGGTGGCGGCCGCCATTTCGGTGATCGTCAACGAGGAGGTGTTGCTGGCAAAAATGGCGTGCGCCGCGCAGCCGCGGTCCAGATCGGTGAAGATTTCCTTCTTGAGCGCGAGGTTTTCACTCACCGCTTCGATGACGAGATCGGCGCTGTACAGATCCGCCAGCTTGGTGGTGCCGGTGAGATTGCCCAGCACGGTTTGTTTCTGCGCTTCGGTGAGTTTGCCTTTGGCAACGCTCTTGGCCAGGAAATCCTGAATCCGCGCCAGGCCTTTTTGCAGCAGTTGCTCATTCATTTCGCGCACGATGGTCCGGTAGCCGGCTTGCGCGCTGATCTGCGCGATGCCCGAGCCCATCAGGCCGCAGCCGACGACGCCGACGGTTTTCACGTTCATTTTTCCTCCTCCAGCAACGGGTCTTGATGCGATTTCATCTGCCGGGATCGCGGTGGATCCCGCCGGAATTCAACCAAACAAAAAATGCCAGGCGCTGCGTCACGTCCGGCATTTCTCAGCATCGGCTGCGAGGGAAAACGTCAAGAAGCTTTGGCGGCGAGGCGGTTACGGTGCAGCGCCAGGCGTGACTTTTGATTGGCGGCCTTGTTGGGGTGAATGATGCGCCGGCGCGCCATTTTGTCCAACAGAGACGAAGCCTCTTGGTACAGCGTCTCCGCGGCGGCCTGGTCAGTGGTTGCCAAGACCTTCTTGGTCATGGTTCTCAACTCGGAGCGATAGCTGCGATTGCGCGCCTGCCGGCTCTTGTCTTGGCGAATGCTTTTTATGGAAGCAGAATGGTGGGCCATAGATTTCCTAATTGCTTAAATTTGTTCATGATAGTTTCAAAAACGAGCGCCAATATAAAAAACAAGCCCCCGAATGTCAACAGGAATTTTGGTGCGCCGGTATTGCCTCAGCTATTGGTGGAAAACGTCGCGCAAACATCTACTCTGCAGGCAGGTTGCCTGCGTCACTCCACAAGTCACTGCGGCATGACACGCCGGTCAGTTATCCGAATCCAGAATGACGCCACCCAGAGCAGCTTCCGGCCGGCGTTGATCGCGCAGGTGCACTACTTCGGCAAGCTCGCGCTGCACGCGCGGGAAGGCATAGAGCATTTCGCCCTCCGGCGAGACCAGCGTCTCTCCGGGCAAGTCGAGCACGATTTCACGCAAGGCTGCGGCGACGACAGTCTCAGGCAGCTTTTCTTCTCGGGCGTGGTCGTTCACCGCCTGCTGAATGGCCGTGGCCGTTTGCGCTTTGCCCTGCTGTTGGAAGATGGCTTTGAACAGGCGCTTGCGAATATTGTGGTGATGCCGCCGGTGCTGGGCACGTTGCAGCTTGAACCAGCGCGCCAGCGGAATGGCAAAAAACAGCAGGGAGAAAATCAGCGGCAGCCAGCCCAACAGGACATAGGCGGAGGTGGCGTGCGCCGCGATCCAACTGCCAAAGCCCGGCAGAATCTCCTCCGGCAGCCGGGCCTGCAGCAGGCTGGGCACCAGCGTGGTGATCATGTAGACTGAGAAGGCGAGATTGAAGCCGTTCATGAAAACGATGGCGAGATTGCGGCCGGCGCTGTTGCCGGCCAACTGGTATTCCGGCTCGTATTCGTCCCAATAGTAGACGATCTGGCCCTCCTCAGTTTGGCCCACGCCGCGCAAAATGTCGTCGAACTCGCCGTACAGCACGCCGTTTTCACTCACTTTCACTTCGCCCTGGAAACGCACCAGACAGTCGGTGAGAAAGGTCTCGGCCTGCTCGAAGTTCCAGCCGGCGAGCGCGCTCAGTTCGGTGGCCACGACGATGCCCTTTTGCTGGCGCAGGTAAGCCGCGACTTCTTTTTGATTCTGCAGCGGGTCGATCGTCACGCGCGCGGGTCCGAACACGAAGTCATACACCGAAGCAATGAAACTCTTTTTGTTCTGATTGATCGGTGAGGGCTTGGGCGCGTACTGCCGGTAGCGATAGCCGCGGCGGTCGGTGCGATACAACACCGTGCCGGTGTGCGTGCGCCAGCGGAAAATGGAGGCGAACAGGTCGCCCACGAAATCCAGTGAGAGGCCGCGGCCCTTGCCGTTTTTGCGGCTGCTCAAGGCGAGCACCAGCGCCACCAGGATGAGCACGAAGATCACGAAGTAAACCACCAGCGTGACCGCGATCCACGCTTTGTAGATCACGGTGAAAACGCGCCACAATGCTGCACCGATCTCCGCGCGCCGTTCCGCCCAGGTTTTCTCGCCGCGGCGCAGCAGGATTTTGCCGAAGTCATAGATCAAATCGCCGTTCTCGGTGACCTGCAGCCGGCACACGTATTTTTGGATCAATTGCTCCAGGGCGTTGCGCGCGTCGTCGATGAACAAACCGGTCGCGGCCGCCGCTTCGTTGAGGGTAAAGTGCCGCTCTCCCTTTTGCAGCCTTTTCTCCAGGATGACCCTGGGATCTTGCACGACTGCCGTTGCCATGAATTGCTGCTTTCTGTTTTCGGAATTCGAGATGATATTGCCCCAAGGCGGATGGATCGCAACACAAAGGAAATCTCCAACAGATTGAAACAACCCAGCGGATATCCATTGAGTTGTTTCAATCCGTTGGAGAAATTTCTTGCCTTGAAGGCAACGATTTCACTTTGAAGAAACCAAAGAACTATCTTCACAGCGCAGATTCTTTGAACCGCGAAGCCGCGAAGAACGCCAAATAAAACAGGCTTGGCGTTGTTCGCATCGTGGGCTTCAAATTCGGTTGCAGCTCTTGCCGCGCGATGAATCTGCTTGCGCTGTCACTCGGGGAGACGCCGGCACGATTGAAACCGTCAGCAGTTGCAGCCGCGGCGCGCGACAGCCGGCGATGTGCTCCGAACCGGCCAAAATTAGAACTATTTCCTCCGCAAGCAAGAGGAATTCCCCAATCGTTCTTACGACGGGATGCGGGCGAGACAACCAATTCACCCTGACGATGGCATGCTGCAGCCTGCGCCCAGGCCTGCGCGCTTGCCGTTGCCTGGAATGGTTTCTCGCAGCATGACCTTCCAGCGACATCCCTGATGTTGATGAGTGAAGGAGGAGACGCTGTTGGCGCGGCGGGCGGGAGAATTCGTTTGACTCTGGCTCAAAACTTCGCTATCATCCGCCACCTTATGAAGCACATCCTCGATGGCAAATCCCTCACGCTGGAAATTCTCGCACAGGTGGCACAGGGCGGCGCCGAGCTGGAATTATCCGGCGAGGCGCTCAACCGCATGGAGAGCGCCCGGCGCGTAATCGAAGGCATTCTGCACAGTGGCCGGGTGATGTACGGCGTCAACACCGGCTTCGGCAAGCTCGCCGAGGTGCGCATCTCGCCGGATGATCTGCAAACGCTGCAGACGAATCTCATTCTCAGTCATGCCTGCGGCACCGGCCAGGCGCTGTCTGCGCCGGAAGTGCGCGCGGTGATGGCGCTCAAGCTCAACGCGTTGCTCACCGGCTATTCCGGCTGCCGCACCGTGCTCGCGCATTATCTGCACCACCTGCTCGCCAAAGACGTGTTGCCGGTGATTCCCGAGAAAGGCTCGGTGGGCGCCTCCGGTGATCTCGCGCCGCTGGCACACTTGGCGCTGGTGCTCATCGGCCGCGGCGAGGCTTGGGTGCAGGGCCAGAAAGTCAGCGGCCGCGAGGCCCTGCGCTTCGTCGATTTGCAGCCGCTGGAATTGGCGGCAAAAGAAGGCCTGGCATTGATCAACGGCACGCAATTCATGGCCGCGGTCGGCAGCCTGGCCTGGCTGCAACTGCACACGCTTGCGCGCAGCGCCGACGTCTGCGGCGCCATGAGCGCGGAGGCGCTGTTGTGCACGCCGGTGGCGTTCGACCAGCGCATTCAGGTGGCGCGCGGCTATGCCGGCCAGCAGCAGGTGGCCGCTAACTTGCGGCGGCTGATGGCCGACAGCCCGATTCGCAACTCGCATCTGCAATGCCAGCGCGTGCAGGATGCCTACTCCGTGCGCTGCCTGCCGCAGGTGCACGGCGCCGTGCGCGACTATCTCCAACCCCTGCGCGACTCTTTTGCCATCGAACTCAATGCCGCCACCGACAATCCCCTGGTGTTTGCCGAAGACAACGAAGTGCTCTCCGGCGGCAACTTTCACGGCCACCCGCTGGCGATTGCCTGCGATCTCATCGCCATGCTGGCCACGCACCTCGCCGGCATGAGCGAGCGCCGTATCGCTTTCATGATGGACACCGCGCTGAGTGAATTGCCGCCGTTCCTGGTGAAGAACAGCGGCCTGCATTCCGGATTCATGATTGCGCACGTGGCCGCCGCCAGCCTAGTTTCCGAAAACAAAGTGCTCAGCCATCCGGCCTCGGTGGATTCGATTCCGACCTCGGCGAACCAGGAAGATTTCGTCAGCATGGGCGCGCACGCCGCGGTAAAGGCGCGCACCGCGGTGCAGAATGCCATGACGGTGCTGGCGATCGAGCTGGTCTGCGCCTGCCAGGCGCTGGATCTGCGGCTGCCGCTGGCGCCGGGGCCGGCCGCCAAGGCGGTGCGCGATCTCGTGCGCGCGCAGGTGCCGCCGTTGATGGAAGATCGCGTGCTGGCGGATGACCTGGCTGCCGCCACGCGCCTGCTCGCCAGCGGCGCCGTTTTGCGTGAAGCTGAAAATGTCATTGGAGAGTTGTGACATGGAAAAGATCATCGGTGAAGCCTTGACCTTTGACGACGTGCTGCTGGTGCCGCAAGCTTCCGCGGTGCTGCCCGGCGAGGTGGATTTGAAGACCGGATTTACCCGGCGCATCGCTTTGAATATTCCGCTGGTGAGCGCAGCCATGGACACCGTCACCGAAGCCAACCTTGCCATTGCGCTGGCGCGCCAGGGCGGCATCGGCATCATTCACAAGAACATGTCCCTCGAGAAGCAGGCCGCCGAAGTCGATGCGGTGAAGCGCTCGGAAAGCGGCATGATCTACAACCCCATCACGCTCGCGCCCGACAACACCGTGCGCGAGGCGTTGCAGCTCATGAGCCGCTATCACATCTCCGGCATTCCGGTGGTGGAAGGCGAGCTGCTGGTCGGCATTCTCACCAATCGCGATTTGCGTTTCGAAGACAACGTCGAGCTGCCGATTCACCAGGTGATGACCAAGGACAATCTCATCACCGCGCCGCTGGGTACCACCCTGGAAGCCGCCGAGCGCCTGCTGCAAGAGCATCGTATCGAAAAGCTGCCGATCGTGGACAAGCGCGGCAAGCTCAAGGGCCTGATCACGGTCAAGGACATCAAGAACAAGAAAATGTATCCCAACGCGGCCAAGGATGAGCGCGGCCGCTTGCGGGTGGGCGCGGCGGTGGGGGTCAGCCGCGACACTTTGGACCGCGCCGCAGCGCTGGTGCAGGCGCATGCGGATGTATTGGTGATCGACACCGCCCATGGTCATTCCGAGGGCGTGATCAATGCCGTGCGGCAACTGCGCGAAGCCTATCCCGAAATCGATTTGATCGCCGGCAATGTCGCGACCGAAGCCGGCGCGCTGGCGCTGATCGAGGCCGGCGTCGATGCGGTGAAAGTGGGCATCGGCCCGGGATCGATTTGCACCACGCGCGTGGTGGCGGGCGTGGGCGTGCCGCAAATCACCGCCGTGATGGATTGCGCCAAAGTGTGCCGCAAGTTCGATGTTCCCATGATTGCCGACGGCGGCATCAAGCAGACCGGCGATATTGCCAAGGCGATTGCCGCGGGCGCCGATTCCGTGATGCTGGGCAACATGCTGGCGGGCACGGAAGAAAGTCCCGGCGAGATGATTTATTTGGAGGGGCGCAGCTACAAAACCTATCGCGCCATGGGTTCAATCGCCGCCATGCGTCAGGGCAGCAGCGATCGCTATTTTCAGGAGGGCCGGAAGAAATTGGTGCCGGAGGGAATTGAAGGCCGCGTGCCGAATCGCGGCAAACTGGCGGACGTGGTGTTTCAAATGACCGGCGGCTTGCGCGCCGCCATGGGTTACGTCGGCGCCGCCACCATCGCCGAACTGCAGGAAAAAGCCCGCTTCGTGCGCATCACTTCCGCCGGCTTGCGGGAAAGCCATCCGCATGACGTGATCATCACCCACGAAGCGCCGAACTACAAGCTGCACGGCAATGTCTGAAGCCGCGGCGGAAATCCCAGCCGCCGGACAACTCCCAATTCATAAAATTGTACGGAGATTTCTGCCGGCAATTCATCGGCGGGAAAACTAGCGCAGCGCTGCCAATGACCCCACCATCGCCGGCGTGAGCGCAAAAACCCGGATGGCGTCATCGGCCAGCACAAACGCCGGACAAATCATGCGGAGCATGCTTTTCACGTTGAGCAGCATGTTGCCCAGCATTTCCAGAGAGACGCCGCTGGTCGTGAGTTTGCCGATGTATTCCTCATCATCGATGTGCAGCACCTGCAGAAACGCCGGATCTTTTTCGTTGAAGAATGGCTTCATGGAGGGAAGGCTGGCGTCAAGCTGATCGCGCAGCCGGTTACTCACCTTGGTTCCCACCAAAATCAGATTGCCGTTGCTCGTCATATTTTCCTCGTGGCATGGCCGCAAAGTCAGTTGAAACCAGAAGTGATGAATGCCGGATTGAACCTCTGCCTGGCGCCCCTCCGGCAGCAGGAGAGCGCAGAACGCTTTTTTTACTGTCACCTACGGCCCACCCGCACGGTCGCCGGCGCGCTTTCCTCCGGCGGTAACCGCCGGTGAACATTCCCTCTTCCCCATGCGCCTGCGGCCTCACTGCACGCGCAGCTCGCAAATCTTGCGGAAATGATAGCCGTACACCGCCAGTGAGATGGCAAGCGGCAGCACCCGCGGCCGGCAGGCCAATGTCCACCAAAAGAGCTTCCAGTAGTGCACGCGTTCGCTGCCCAGCAGACCCAGGCGGTAGATCGAACGCAGCAGCGCCAGCAGTTGCTCGGAGAGGTGTTGGAAGTGCAGCGGCGCTTTGATTTTCGGCGGCTGGTATTCGCGCAGAAAGGTTTTGACGCGTTGGTAGTAGGCTTCCGGCGAGTAGATGTGATCCAGCACGTAACGGTAGCCTTTGCGCAGCGTTTCCAGACTCATCGCCGGGATGATGTTGGTGGTGCCGTCGACGTTGTCGCCCGACATGCGCTCGAGCAAGCGGCCGGCCTGCTTGAGGCGCTGGTAGAGCGCGGTGCCAGGCGGGGCCTGCAGCAAGCCCACCATCGCGGTCACGATGCCGCTTTGCTGAATGAAATCGACCAGCCGCTGAAAGGTGGAAGGTGAGTCGCTGTCGAAACCGAGAATGAAACCGGCCTGCACCTGCAAGCCGGCGCGCTGGATGCGTTTCACGTCGCCGATGAGATCACGGCGCAGATTCTGCTTTTTGCTGCATTCCGCCAGGCTTTGCTCCTCCGGTGTTTCGATGCCGATAAACACCGAATTGAAACCGGCAGCGGCCATCATCTCCAGCAATTGCGCGTCGTCGGCCAGGTTGATCGAAGCCTCGGTGAAAAAGGAAATGCCGCGTTTGCCCTGCCGCCAGGCGATGAGTGCCGGCAACAGCTCGGTTTTGAGGCTGCGCTTGTTGCCGATGAGATTGTCATCCACGAAGAAGACGTTGCGGCGCCAGCCCTGGGCATAGAGACTGTCCAACTCGGCGATGATTTGCGCCGCGCTTTTGGTGCGCGGCCGGTGGCCGAGCAGCGTGGTGACATTGCAAAAATCACAGTTGTAGGGGCAGCCGCGCGAGTATTGGATACTCATCGAAGCATAGCCGTCAAGCTCCGCGAGGTGCCAAAGCGGCACCGGCGTGGTCAGCATGTCGGCAAATTCGGAGGTGGAGTAGAGGCGCTGGGCGCGGCCGTGCGCCAGGTCTTGCAGGAAGGGAGGCAGGGTCAGCTCGGCTTCATTCAACACGAAATGATCGACGTTGTTGAAATCGGCGTGCTCGGCGGTGAACAGCGGCCCGCCGGCGACGACTTTCACGCCGGCCGCCTGGCAGCGGCTGATCACCTGTTGTGCGGAGGGCCGCTGCACCGTCATCGCGCTCACGAAGGCATAGTCGGCCCAGGCCAGGTCTTCCGGCGCGAGCTGCCTGACATTGAGATCGATCAGGCGTTTGTTCCACGCCGTCGGCAACATGGCGGCGACGGTGAGCAAACCCAGGGGCGGCAGCGAGGCGCGTTTGCGGATGAAGCGCAGCGCATGCCGGAAACTCCAAAACGTGTCGGGGAACTCCGGGTAAATCAAGAGGACGTTCATCTTTCAGTTCCTTTGCTTTACACCAGGAATGCCGGTTGCCGGCAGGCGGCAGCGCGGCATTCCCAAATTCCCATCGAACGAGGCTCACCAGGAACGGCGTCCACCGCCGTTGCCGCCGCGGCGTTCGAAGCCACCGCTGCTGCGCCGGTCGTTGGTGCGCGGCCGGGCTTCATTGACGTTCAGCGATTTGCCATCGAGATCGCGGCCGTTCAAGCCGGTCATGGCGGCTTCGGCTTCGCTCTTGGCGGGCATTTCCACAAAGCCAAAGCCTTTGGATTCGCCGCTGAACTTGTCCTTGATGATCTCAGCAGAGGTCACCTGCCCGAATGTTTCGAACATCTGTTGCAGGGCATCGGGGGTGACGCGGCGCGAGAGGTTGCCAACGAAAATCTTCATGAGAAAACCATCCTGAGATTAGATGTGAACAGCATCAGTGTGATTGATGACTAATTGAATGCGAAACGCCGGCTGCGGGACCGGCCCGCGGCCGGGCCGCCGTTGCGCCGGGCATAGCCGCGCGGCGCAAAGCTCCGGTGCCGGCGTTCGCGTGGCTCCGCCGTGGCGGAAGAAACCCGACTGTAATCAAAGCCGGCCAGGGTGTGGCGCGGGATTTTGGCCTTGATCAATTGTTGAATGGCGGAAAAAGCACTTTCCTCCACCGGCGTGACCAGGGTGAGCGCGTCGCCCACAGCTTGGGCGCGGGCCGTGCGGCCGATGCGATGCACGTAGTCCTCCGGCGTCATCGGCACGTCGAAATTGATCACGTGCGAAATGCCGTCGATGTCCAGGCCGCGCGCGGCAATATCGGTAGCCACCAAAATGCGGTAGGCGCGCTCGCGGAATCCTGCGAGCGCAGCCAAACGCTGGCCTTGCGTGCGGTCGCCGTGAATCATCGCGGCCTTGAAACCGCTTTCTTTCAGGCGGCGCGCCAGGCGCTCGGTGCGATCCTTGGTGCGCGCGAACACCAGCACGGATTCCATCTCATGCTGCTGCAACAACGCCATCAGCAACTCGGTTTTGAGATGCATCGGCACCGGATATGCGAACTGGCTCACGCCCTCGGCAGGCGCTGCCTGCCGGCCGACCTGCACCGTGGCCGGGTCGCGCAAAATCTTGCGGCTGAGCTCGAGAATTTCTCTGGGCATGGTGGCGGAAAACATCATGGTCTGGCGCTGCTGCGGCAGGCGGGCGATGATGCGGTTGACATCGGGCAGAAAGCCCATGTCGAGCATGCGATCGGCCTCGTCGAGCACGAGCACTTCTAGGCCGTCAAACCGGCCCACGCCGTTCTTCATGTGATCCAGCAGCCGGCCGGGCGTGGCCACGATGACGTCGGTGGCCAGGCGCAAAGCGCGCTGTTGCGGCGGAATGCCGACGCCGCCGTAGATCGCGGCCGTGTAGAGTTTGGTGTACTGAATAAGGCCTTGCATGACTTCATTGATCTGCGCCGCCAGCTCGCGCGTGGGCGTCAGAATCAGCGCGCGGATTTTGCCGCTCATGATGGGATGCAGCCGGTTCAAGATCGGCAGGGCAAAGGCCGCGGTCTTGCCGGTGCCGGTTTGCGCGCAGCCGATGAGATCCTGGCCGGTGAGGGCAACGGGAATTGCCTGTTCTTGAATCGGAGTCGGCTCATGATAGCCCAACTGGTCGAGCGCTTTGAGCAGATCGGCATGCAAGCCGAAACGGTGAAACGACATGATTGTCCTTGAAAATTGGTCGCGGCGGGAAAGTGCAAAGAGATCACTCTCTTCCGGAAGCGATTGAATGGAGAAATGTTACCGTGGCCCGGGAATCTCTTTGTCTTCAAGTCAGCTCTTGACTTCTTCCACCAATGCCAACGGCAGCAGGGCAGGGGGCTGTGCGGAATGCAGCAGCACAGAAGAGATGAATGCGAAGAATTTCGGCAATAACCACTGAGTGTTTGGGGTGGGATCACGCGCGGATCGACGACAACCGAGGCTCATCACCACCTGTGTTGCGTATCAACTCTATGCCGCCGCTCTGAGGCGAACCTTTTGATCTTCGCCTTTCGCAGCCCGTTTGTGATACGCGGGGCCAACATACGAATAACTTGCGCCGAATACAAGCACGAATATGATTATTTCCAACTTGTCAAACACTGTCACTCTGATCACCCCGTTCGCTCCTCCAGCGACCTGCTCTCGCACGCGATAGCGGCAAAAACTGCGGCCGGGAGGTTTGCCGTGTGAGTATTGCCTGCCGAATCCAATCGGTGCGACCGCTTTTCAGCCGCACGCCTCATCGCACTTCTGGGGAAGCGATATCCCTGAGCTCGTGGATTTGGAGTTGATTTTCTGCGCTGAAACGCATTCATTGCGAATCAAAAATCTGGTTGCAAACCAACGCCGGCGCATGCCGCTGCGCTTTCCTATGAAAACAATTCGCCTGACTCATATTCTTCCTTTGATCATCCTGCTGTCCAGCTTCTACTATCTCGGCAACACTCCCCGCCAACAGGAGGATCGCCACCGCTGGCCCGCGCGCGAGCAAATTCTCGACAATCTCTTTTCCGGCCGGCGGCTGCTTTTCGTCTACGGCACCGGACGGCCGGAGCGGGTGGCGCAATATCGCGCCTGGGCCGCAGAGTACCAGAAGCGCACGCGCCGGCTGCAAATCTCCATCAAAAGCGATCGCGAGGTGACGCACGCGGAACTTGCCTCACAAGCCGTCTATCTCGCCGGCACCGTCGCTTCCAACTCCTGGCTGGCCTATTTCTCACCGCAACTGCCGGTGAAATTCAATCGAGACGGGTTTCAGTTCTTGGGCAAGGACTACCGCGAACCCGGCGATCTCATCGCGCTGTTCTACCCCAATCCGGCAAACCCGCAACAGCCGTTGTTGCTGCTGGCCGGCAATCGTGATGAAGAAGTGTTGCGCTCGGAGCTGTTTCGGCCGGGCGGCGATTATCGCGTCTTCCGCAACGGCGAATGCCTGGTGTTCGGCAATTTCTCACAGGCCGCGGATCGGCGCTGGGCTTTCGATTCCGCCGGCCACCATGACTTTGCCGCGGAAATGCGGCTGGCGAAGGAAACCGAACACTTTCGCTTTTACACGCATGGCGCGGTGTTGCCGGCCGCCGAGCTGGAGCAGTTTGCGGCGGAACGTGAGCAGCACTATGAGCGTCTCACGGCATTGCTGGGCAGGCGCGCGCGCGGCATGCTGATCAACTTTCACCTCTATCCCAATTTTGAAGAAAAGGGTTTGATCACCGCCAACACCGAAATCGCGCATTGTGATCGCGAGCGCCAGGCGGTGCATGTGACGGTCAATCACTGGGTACGTGGTGAGACCGAAGGCTGCGAAGCGGATCTGGTGATTGCCCGAGCGTTGGGTGTGCCCCGGCACGCGTTGCTGGCAACCGGCTTGCGCGTGTCATTCACGGACAACTGGCGCAACCACGGCTACGAGTATTGGGCCAGCCGGCTTTATCTCTCCGGCAATGTACCGGCGCTGGCAGAGATGCTCGACAATGCCAAATTCGAGCGCGAATCCTACTTGATGATGCAGCCGCTGGCCGCGACCTTCACCAATTTTCTGGTCCAACTTTGGGGCCACGAAAAATTTCTGGCAAACTTTGCTGACTGGTCGCCGGCTGCTGCAGAGGTCCCGCGCCTGGATCAGGAATGGCGGGCCTACCTCGAGCAACTGGCGCAGAGATTCCACGCGCAAATCGCGGACGACATTACGCGCTTTCCCCAGGCGGATTCGTTTCAAAAAGGCTTCTGCCACGCCCATGAAGGTTATCAAATTTACAACGGTTATCTCTCGCGCCGCTCCGACGAAGCGCTGACCAAGTTGGCGGACCTGGGTGTGAATGCGGTCTCCATCACACCTTTTACTGCGATCACCGATCCGCAGCGACCCGAGTTTTTTGGCTTTTGGCGCAGCGCCGGCAGCGAGAACGATGAAAGCGTGATCCATGCTGCGCACACGGCGCAGCGATTGGGGATGGCCGTCATGCTCAAACCGCATATCTGGGTGGGACACGGCGGCTGGCCGGGCGACATCAAAATGGCCAGCCCGCAAGACTGGCGGCAGTTCTTTGATTTCTACTACCGTTGGATTCGCCACTATGCCCTGCTCGCGGAGATGTACGGCATGGAGCGATTCTGCATCGGTGTGGAACTGGCACAGACGACGCTCGGCCATGAGCAGGAGTGGCGCGATTTGATCGCCAAAGTGCGGCGGTTGTACAGCGGCGAGCTGGTTTATGCCGCCAATTGGGGAGAGGAGTTCGAAAACATTCGCTTCTGGGATGCGCTCGACTATCTCGGCCTCAATTGCTACTATCCGTTGAGTGACCAGGAAGAGGCGAGTGCTGCCGATCTGCGGCGCGGTGCGGCAGCGGCCATGGCAAAGGTCGCGGCGGTGGCCTGGCGTTTTCGCAAACCGGTGCTGCTCACCGAAGTCGGCTTCACCAGCACGGCCGCACCCTGGCAGCAGCCGCACGCTGAGGGCCGCGGCCGGCCGCTGAATCTGGCGGATCAAGCGCGCTGCTATGAGGCCGTGTTTCAGGCGGTTGCCGGCAAGTTTTGGTGCCGTGGCCTCTATTGGTGGAAGTGGCCGAGTGATCTCGCGCAAGGCGGACCGCTGGACACCGAATTCACGCCCAACAACAAACCGGCGGAGCAGGTGGTGGCGCGGTGGTATCGCAACGGCTTGGCGCCGGCCCTGGGTTCGCGGTAGTGAGGGAAGAGTACTCTGACAGCGCAACGAGAGTGACAGCCCTGTGCAGTGGCATCAAGATGTTTCGGCTGTTTCTTCCCGGACGATGGATCCGCCTGGTTGCCTGGCGACAGTCACCGCATTCAGTACCCACGAAACTTGCAGTATGCAATGGAAATCCTTCTTGCACCACCCAAGCAAGTCCGCGGCTCCGAAGTTGTCCTTCTGAAGCATCTTGTGAAGCACGCGGCGCCCAAATCATCACAGGATCCATTCTGGATAGCATGAGGCGGCGAGACGTCTTTCTCAGGCACTGCGCGCTTGAATTCTCCTGCCGATGAGCAGATGCCGCGCGGCAGCAGACGCGATGCGATTACTTTCATTCAGGCCAAATGACCTTATTTCGCCAGCAACATCTTCCGCACCGCCACTTCCTCGCCGGCTTCCACGCGCAGCAGATAAATGCCGGTGCTTGCCCGGCGGCCGGCGGCATCCTTGCCCTGCCACAGCAGCGTGTGCGTGCCGGCCAGCTGCAAGCCGTCAAACAGCGTCGCGACTTCGCGGCCCAGCACATCGAAAATGCGGATGATCACGCGCTCGGGCTGCGGCAGATCATAAACGATCTTCGTCGTGGGATTGAAGGGATTGGGAAAATTCTGCTGCACGGCAAACACCTGCGGCAGACCGCGGCTGGGATTCTCCGCCACCGAGGTAATCGGCGGCAACTGCAGCCGCTCCCGTTCTTGGGAGATCACGAAAATCGCCGAGCCATAAGCCGGCAGCGTGACGGCCACGGCGCCCAGGGCCGCGCCCGTCGCAGTTTGATGGGTGTCGCTGTAGAGATTGTTCAGAAAATAGGTTTGATCGCCAGCCAGCCCGCCGGTGAACTCGAGCAGATTGGCGCCGGTCAAATCCAGGGTCACGGACTTTTCCGAGGCGGCGAAGTTGACCACGGTGAGGCCGTTGTGGTCGGGATAGGGCCGCACGAAGGCATACACCAGGCCGTCGCTGGTGTTCACGCGAATGAAGTCAGGTTCGTCACTGGCGTTGACGTTGAAATCGCGGTTGGTGTCCTGCTTGTGCTGGCGAAAGGCGGGGAATTGCGCGCGGATTTGCACGATCTTTTGATAGTGCGGCAGCAGCAGGGCGCGGCCGCTGAAGTTGAAATCCACCACGCGCCGCACGCGATCTTCCTTGTCGCCCGAGATGCCCTTGCCGTAGCCCACTTCCTGGCCCTGCATGATGCCGGGGATGCCGGGCGCGGTGAACAGCACGCTCGCCATCGGCAGGGTTTTCTCGAAGGAATCGTAACGGTAGGTGATGCGATCCTCGTCCTGCGTTTCCATGAAACGGAAATAGTGGGAGTTGGTGCCGGGATAGAACTCGCCGTTGATCAGGTCATTGTGCAGATTGGTGACGGCGGTGGCGCTAAAGCCGAAATTGCGGATTTGGTTGAAATAGAGCTTGAAGTCATAAGCCGCGTCCACACCGCCGTCGCGATCGGCGTAAATCACTTCGGTGCCCGCGCCGGTGCCGTCGTCTTCACCGAGCAGCAGAATATCCGGTTTGATTTTCTTGAGCGCGGCGCGCACCGGCCGGTCGAAAAAGGCTTCCCCGTAGCGGCGATGCGGACCCCAGTAAACATCCAGGCGGTAGCCATCCAGCCCGAATTCCAGCAGCCAGTGCTGCATCACTTCGAGCATGTAGGTGCGCGCATCGATGTCGGTCCAATCCCAATTCAACAACTGCTCGCTGAAACCGCTGTAGTAGTAGAAGCCGAAGGCATCAGCCGACTGCCCCAGGCCGTTGGTGTTGTGCGGAATGTTGCTGTGCTGATAGAACGGCCAGTAGGGGGAATCAATGCCGTGCAGCCGCGCATGCTCGGCAAAGGGATGAAAGCGGCTGCTGTGATTGGGCGTGAAATCGAGAATGACTTTCAGGCCCAGCTCGTGCGCGTGGGCAATGAAGTCTTTGAAATCTTGATTGCTGCCGTATTCCGGCGCGACGTTGTAAAAGTCCACGATGTTGTAGCCGATGCCGTAGCGATTGTCGATGGTGAAGGCATTGTCCATCACCGGCAGAATCCAGAGCACGCTGAAACCCAGGGCTTTGATCCTTTCGAGAAACGGCCGGGCCGCCTTGATCGTGCCGGCGGAAGTGAGGCCTTTGAAGAACATGATGTAAATGCGGGCCTCACGCACCCAGGCGGGGTTGTTGCGCACCGTGTTCAGTGTGATCACGCCGGAGGGCGCCACCGTGACGAACTGCCGGCTCCAATCCTGGTTGCCGTCCGGGTCGCGCGCCGTGAGTGTGAAAAAGTATTCGCCCGCCAGCACCGGCCGGGCCACGGTCACCACTGCGCCGCTTTGGCCGTTGGCGCCGAGCGGCGCCGGATTGTCGGCATCTTCCTGCCAGGTGAATTGCAGCAGTGCGGCCTGGCCAGGGTCAGGATCCACGCTTTGAAAACCTTGCAGCCGCAGCTCGGTCCGGCTGGTGTCAAAGGTGATCACCGCCACGGGATCGTGATCGACTACGCGTTTGATCAACACCGGGCTTGAGACTTGGGTAACACCGCCCGGCGTGGCCTCGAAGCGGAAGCTGTTATCTCCTTCCAGCAACGCCAGGGTGGTGTCGAATTTGCCGGCGTTCACGCGCACGCGCCAGGTGAGGTCATTCTGCCGCAACACGCCGCTGGTCAGAGTGTTGTCGAGTTCGCCATCGGATTTGTAGACTTCGCCGCGCACGCGCCAGCTTGGTTTGCGGGTGGTCGCCGGCTGCGTGAGAATCTGCACCGGATCGCCCTGCACCTCGAAAGTCGTGCTGTCGGCCGAGAGGCTGCCGGCGGCATTGCGCACCGCGAGTTTCAGCGTATGCCGGCCGTTGCTGAGCGGCGTGGCCGGTGTGAAACTCAGCAGCTTGGTGTTGGGATCGTAGAAGGATTCGAGATTGGTGTAAGCCGTGCCGTCAATCTCCAGGCGCAGGCTGGCGAGATCGATGGCCTGCTGGCGCGAGGGGAAGAGGTACGCCGTGATGCGCGGCAGTTGCGCCTTGACCACGCTGGAAACCGAATTGGGCAGGAGGTAGTGAATCGTCGGGCTCTTGGTATAGAGAATCGAGTTGTTGTTGTCGGAAGGATTTTGCCGCGGGTTGAGCGGGTCCGGCCGCCATCCCGAGCTGACGCCGTTCTCGTTGAATTTGTATTGATAGGCGCCCGGCACGCGGCCGCTCACCGGTCCGCCCACGCGCAAGCGCACGGTTTTTTCCCACTGGCCGGTGGCGGCGTTGAAAGTCATGCGGGAGGGCGCGTTGGCTGAGATGCTGCCGCCGCTGTTAGGGCCCCAGTTGTTGAATTCACCGGGAAGAAAAACCGTGGTGGGATTGCCGGTGGATTTGTAGTAGAAGAAGACATCAACGCTGTCGGATTGGGCGCGGCCGGCGGCCGACAGCAACAGCAGGAAGGCGGCGGTCAGGGTCAGCAAACGAAAACGGTACATGAGTTCCTCCGAAAGGATTGGCATACCAACAAGCGCGGCAAAACACGAGATCTATCACGACAAGGCCAGGCCGGGCACCCTGCAGAAGGGCTGCTCCGGTGCTTGGCACAAATCCCACATGAGTAGAGTTAGGTTTCTGTACACTCCAGAAACGAAGAAACCGCCTGGGCGCTTTGCCCTAAAGCGTGCACAAGTGGAAGCAAAAGTAATTTCGTTCATGACGGAGCGCCCGGGCGGTGGAAACTCTGATGGTTTTTGATGCAACGGCCAAGCCGTTGCAGAACACTGGATTCACTGCCCGTCACATCGCATTCGCCGAAGTGCAACCATGCCGAAACCCAACCTCGCCTCATTCACCGCGCGCGTGAAGCAATTGCTCAAAAAAATTCCGCGCGGCAAAGTGGCCACCTACGGCCAAATCGCTGCGCTCGCCGGCATGCCGCGTGCGGCCCGCCAAGTCGCGTGGATTTTGCACGCCTCCGCAGAAAAAGAACGGCTGCCGTGGCATCGCGTCATCAACCGCAACGGCATGATTTCGCTGCCGCGCCTGCAGGGTTACGAACTGCAGCGCGAGCTGCTGCGCCGCGAAGGCGTCGCGTTCGGTCTGCGCGACGTCATCGACCTCGAACGCTTTCAATGGCGGCCGCAGCCGGCCCGATCACGCCGGTGAAAATCGGCGGGTTCACTCCGCTTGCAAGCGCACCCGGTCAAACCAAATGACGCGCTTGCCGTCGTCGGACACGCGGCGCAGCGGCAAAGTCACCGGGCCGAATGATTTGTAATCCTCCCACGAGTAACCGCCTTCGCGACCGCTTTCCAATTTATAGCGCCACCTTTGAATGCGAAAACTGGCGGGATCCACGTACAGCCAGTACTGATCGCCCGGGGTCAGGCCTACGCCCGCGAAAGAAAGATGCAGCACGCGCTGGCGCACGCCGCCCTTCTTCTCTGCCGGCATTTCCTGCAGCTTGACGCCGGGGTCGAATAGCTTGAACGGCATGATCAGCCAGTATGTGTCGTTGATGAACAGCGCGTAGCCGCGTTCGAGCATCTGCTGCGTGGTGGAATCCGACGGCGGCTGGCCGTCGATCAACACCCTGCCGGTTTTTTGATAAATGTCACTGAACTCGATGCGGTGCGCGCTGCCGTTGCGGCTGTCATTCCAGGAGAGAACGTAGCCATTGGTACGGCGATTCCACACGTGACTGCGGCGGGTCACCTCCGCGCCTTCACTGGCGACCACAAAATCAAAGGCAAGCTCGGTCGTCTTCTCCCAATTCTGCAAGCCACCCAGCGCGTTCATCACCTGCTCGGCCAGTTCACGCGCGGCGCCCGCCGGCGCTTGCGCGAAGCTCTCAGGGGCGGCCACCCAGATGGCCGCGCCGATGACAAACTGCAACACTGCTTTTTTCATAATCCGATTCTCCTCGACCAGTTCGATTTGCCGCGTTCGTTGCGGCGCGTCCGCCTCAACGGCGCCGTGCCAGCACAATGCCGGCGATGACACAGACCGCGCCGCCGGCTTGCAGCAGCGTCATGCGTTCGCCCAGAAACAAAACACCGGTGAGCACTGCTACCACCGGCACGAAATTGGAAAAGATCGCGGTCTTGTTGGCGCCGAGGCGGGCGATGCTGTGATTCCAAATCACGTAGGAAAGCGCAATGGAAAAAATGCCGGAATAGCACACGCCCAGCCAGCCGATGCCATCGATGCCCAGCCAATCCTGCCGGTACAGCGCGGGGCCGCTCCACACCAGCATCGGCGCGGTGCCGAAAACGGTCGACAACACCGTGAGCTTGAGCGGCGAGAAGCGTTTGAACGTGGGTTGCGCCAGCACGGTGTAAGCCGACCAGCAGAAAACCGCGGCCAGCGTGAGCAGATCGCCCCAGACGTTGCTGCCGGAAAATTCCAGGCCGTGGCTGCCGCCGCCGATGACGCTGGCCAAGCCGAGGAAGGCCAGGGCCACGCCGAACACGGCAGGCCGGCGCAGGCGTTCCGAGCCGCTGGCGTGGCTGGCCATCACCACCAGCGCGGGCGAGGCCGCGAGAATCATGGCGGAGTTGGCGGACGTCGTGCGCGCGATGCCTTCGATGAAGAAAATTTGATAGAGCGTGATGTAGAGCAGGCTCAAGCCCGCGATCGGCGCGGCCTCCTGCAGCGTCACGCGCAGGTCGAGGCGGCGCCGGAGTGCCAGCAGAAGCAACAGGGCGCTGGAAAGCACAAAGCGCACGGCATTGAAAGCGAGCGGCGAAAACTGGCGCAGGCTGGCTTTGATGATCGCATAGTTCGTTCCCCAAATCAAAATGACCAGCAGCAGAAGCAGCTCCGTCATGTGGGAAGCGAGGCTGGAGTGATCGGAGGGCGGGGAAACGCGGCCGATCGTCGCCGTTTGCGAGTTGTTCACGCGGGAGTAACAGCTCCTTTCCTGAAACCGGCAGAGATACTGCGGCTGCAACCCTTGCGGTCGTGTCCTGGAGAGTATTCGGCAGTGCGATGACGCCGGCGCAAGCTGCGGCCGGCCGCACTGGAATTTTCTCGCGCTGAATTGTGTTGGGCAATATAACAAGGGCCGGTAGTGGAGTCAAGGTTGGCAGCGGTTGAACTCCAGAATTTGCCGGAAAACACTGCGCGGCCGCCTTGAACAAATGTTGGCGTAAATGCGTCTTGCATTTGTGAGCGTGAGCGTTTATCTTGGCGCCAATTTCTGTGGACATCGACTATGAAAACGCCGTTCCATAAATTCCTTCCCCCGTCTTCCTGCTTGCGCTGCTTGTGTCGCAGGCGGGGAGGCTCAGTCGTGCGGTAACCTCGACCTGCCCCGCGATTTTCCGGCTTGCCTTGGCAAGCGCCGCGGCCTCCTCGCCACCCTCAACGTCCCACAATTCACGCGCAACATCATCACCTGCACCGGCCTGTTTTTGCCCGGCCGGAGCAAAGGATTTTCATACCCATGTCGAATGGATTCGCAACCTCTGCACGCCGCCGTAATCGTTTGCCGGGGCGCGCCGCCGCGCGTTCCGTCTTTGCCCTGGTGGGCAATACCCCCTTGCTTGATTTGTCGCATTACTCGCCGCGCCGCCGCGTCAAGATCTTTGCGAAGGCGGAATGGCAAAACCCCGGCCGGTCGATCAAAGACCGCGCCGCCAGCCGGATGATACGCGCGGCGCTGCGCTGCGGCCGGCTCACGCGCGATCAGATTCTGTTGGATTCCACCTCGGGCAACACCGGCGTGGCTTATGCTCTCTTCGGCGCGGCGCTGCAATTGCGCGTGCGGCTGGTGGTTCCGGAAAACGTGAGCCGCTATCAGAAAAATTTGCTGGCGGCTTATGGTGCGGAGGTGATCTGGACCAGTGCCAGCGAAGGCTCGGACGGCGCTATTCGTGTCGCGCGCGCCCTGCTGGCAGAAGCACCGTCGCGCTATTTCTACATCAACCAATACAACAATCCGGAGAACTGGCGGGCTCATTTTCTCACCACCGCGCCCGAACTCTGGCGGCAAACCCGCGGCCGCCTCACCCACTTCATCGCCGGCTTGGGCACGAGCGGCACGTTCGTCGGCACCGGCCGCCGCTTGCGGCAATTGAACCCCGCGCTGCGCCTGATCTCGGTGCAGCCGGATTCGCCGCTGCACGGTTTGGAAGGTTTGAAGCACATGCCCACCGCGATCGTGCCCGCGATTTATGATTCCGATCTCGCTGATGAAAACCTCGGCATCGCCACCGAGGAGGCGCATGAATTGGTGCGGGATGTGGCGCGGCGCCACGGCTGGCTCATTGGCCTCTCCAGCGGCGCGGTCCTGGCAGCCGCCCGCCGCGTTGCAGAAAGAATCGAACACGGCGTCATCGCCACCATCTTTCCGGACGGCGGTCACCGTTATCTCGAGGAGCGCTTTTGGCATGAAGAATGAAAAAGCAGTGATCGCTGCGGACGACCTGGCTGCCCTCGTCAAGCAGGCGGAAGTGGCTTTCCCGCAAGAATGCTGCGGCTTGCTGCTCGGCACACGCGCGGCTGACGGCTGGCACCTCGCCCGCGTGCAGGCCATGCGCAACGCCAGTCCCACGCCGGAACAAGGCTTCGAGTTTGACGCCGTCGAACAACTGCGCGCGTATCGCACCGCCGAGGCCGCGGGCTGGGAAATTCTCGGGCATTATCATTCCCACCCCAACGGCCGCCGCGGACCTTCGCCTACGGATTTGCAGCTCGCCACTGAGCGTTCGGATCATGGCCTTTGGCTGATACTAGCGGTTGCGCGCGGACGCTTTCTCGCAGCGAGTTTGTGGCAGTTGCCCGGCGAGGCCGCTGCGTTTCAACGCGTGGCAATGGAAACGAAACCATCATCAGGAGAATAGTCATGGCATACGTCGTCATTCCCTCCGCACTGCGCGGATTGACCCAACAACAATCCCGCTTTGAAGTCACCGGCAACACCGTTGGTGAAGTGCTCGCTCATCTCACCCAACGTTACCCGGATTTGCGGCGCCACTTGCTCAGTGAGCAGGGCCAACTGCGCAAGTTCGTCAACGTCTTTGTCGGTGAGGAAGACATTCGCCATCTGCAACAAGAGGCCACGCCGGTGGCGGACAGCGATGAAATCAGCATCGTGCCGGCGGTGGCGGGAGGCGAAGCATGAAGAACGGAGCACCGGTTACCTTTGACCGCGAAGAGATTCAACGCTACAGCCGGCATTTGATTCTGCCGGAAGTGGCGATGGCCGGGCAAAAGAAACTCAAGGCCGCCAGTGTGCTGCTCATCGGCACCGGCGGCTTGGGTTCGCCGCTGGCGATGTATTTGGCCGCCGCGGGCGTCGGCCGGCTGGGCCTGGTGGATTTCGACGTGGTGGATGCCTCGAATCTGCAGCGCCAGGTGATTCATTCCACCGCCTATGTCGGCCGGCCCAAATTGGAGAGCGCGAAAAACTTCATCGCCGGCATCAATCCGCACGTGCAGGTGGAAACTTATGAAACCCGCTTCAGCGCGGAAAATGCGCTGGCTATTGCCCGCGATTATGATGTTATTATCGACGGCACCGACAATTTTCCCACCCGCTATCTGGTGAATGATGTATGCGTGCTGCTGCGGAAGCCGAATGTTTACGGCAGTATCTTCCGCTTCGAGGGCCAGGCCAGCGTGTTCTGGGCGGAGCAGGGGCCCTGCTACCGCTGCCTCTATCCCGAACCGCCGCCGCCGGGTCTGGTGCCGAGTTGCGCGGAAGGCGGCGTGTTGGGCGTGTTGCCGGGCATCATCGGAACGATTCAGGCGAATGAAGCCCTCAAGCTCATTCTCGGCGCCGGCGAGCCGCTGGTGGGCCGCCTGCTGCTTTTCGATGCGCTGGCGATGCGCTTTCGCGAGATGAAGCTGCGCAAAGATCCTGATTGCCCGGTGTGCGGCGTGGCGCCCACCATCACCGCGTTGATCGACTACGAGCAATTCTGCGGCATGCCGGTGGTGAGCGATGAACGCGGCGGCAGCCACAGCTTTGACATTTCCGCCACCGAGCTGGCGCGCAAGCTGCAGACGGAAGCCATTTATTTGCTCGACGTGCGCGAGCCATATGAATTCGAGATCTGCGCGCTGCCCGGCGCTCACCTCGTGCCGCTGGCGCAGTTGCCCGAGCGTCTCGCGGAGATCGACGGCAGCCGGCCGATCGTGGCGTACTGCCGCACCGGCAAGCGCAGCGCGCAAGCCGTGACGCTGTTGCATCAGGCCGGCTATCCCTCCGCGAAAAATCTGGCCGGCGGCCTTCACGCCTGGTCGGAGGAAGTGGATGCCACCGTGCCGAAGTATTGAGCCTGAGGCCGGCACCGGTTTCTGATTGCTTGAATGAGTGAGGAAGGAGTACGCCGGATGAGTCTGCAAACCAGAGTCATCAGGTTGATCGTGCGGTTGTATCGTTTCATGGCGTTGCGGCCGGGCCGCACGATTGCCGACCAGCGCGCGGCCCTGGAGAAGTTCGCCACGCGGTTTCAGGCGCAGCCCGCCCTGACCTATCAGCGCGTTTTCGCGGATGGTGTGCCGGCGGAGTGGATCGTCCCTGCTGCGCGCGACAGCGTGGCGGTTGTGCTCTTCTTGCACGGCGGCGGCTACAACCTCGGCTCGCTCGCCACACATCGCGAGTTGGCCTCACGTCTTGCCCAAGCCTGCCGTTGCCGCGTGCTCGCGGTGGCCTATCGCCTCGCGCCCGAGCATTTGTTTCCCGCGGCATTGGAAGATGCCATGCGGGCTTATTGCTGGCTGCTTGCCGAGGGCGTGCGGCCGGAGCAAATCGCGCTGGCGGGCGATTCTGCCGGCGGCGGCCTCGCCCTCGCTGCGCTCGTTTCCTTGCGCTATCATGGCGAGCCGCTGCCGGCCGCGGCCGTGTGTCTGTCACCCTGGGTCGATTTGGAATTGACCGGCCATTCGATGATTGCCAAGGCCAGGCAGGATCCGGTGTTGACGCGCGAGGTGTTGCAGGAGTGGGCGCGAAATTACCTCGGCGGCAAAGGCCCGCGCACACCGCTGGCCTCGCCGCTGTATGCGGATTTGTCCGGTTTACCGCCGTTGTTGATTCAGGTGGGTTCCGAAGAAGTTTTGCACGATGATGCGGTGCGCCTGGCCGAGCGGGCGCAGGCTGCCGGCGTGCCGGTTGAGCTGGAGGTCAGCGCGGAGATGATGCACGGCTGGCATTTCTTTGCCGGCAAATTGCCGGAGGCGCAACGGGCGATTGCACGCCTGGCTGCCTTCATTCGCATGCGCTGCCGGGAAAACGACATGCCCGCTTCAGCCCAACGCGCTTGATCCCGTTTGCACCGCGCAGCAATCTGAAGCGAAGAGTGCAATACCAGAAAAGCGAGCTTTAACGCAGGTAAACTTCCTCTCCGATCTTGAAATCCGGCCGAATCTTTTGCGCCAGTTCGGCAGGATCCAACGCAAACAACGGGCTGATCTCGATTCTCGCCCGGGCATTCCCCTCACCGTCGCGCGGCACCGGCACGCCACATTGTTCCAGCCATCCCGCATAGAAATTGTAGAAATCGCGCCGCGCCGTTTCCGGAGAATCGACGCCGCTGGCATTCTTGATCGGACTGAATTCCTGGTGGCGATCCACTTCCAGCACCACACTGCCCCGCGCCTCACCCAACGCGTCAAAAATGAAGGTTTCGAATTTATAGCCATTGGGCTGGGAGGGATTGATCAGCTCGCCGGCCTGATTGAGGAATGGGATTTTCTTGTGCGCGATGTGCCAGGGCAGGGAGGGGCCGCTTTGCACCAGCCGTGCGACGAAATCAACCTGCAGCACGTGAATCGCAATGCTGCCGCTGTTGTACTTGAGCGTGCCGTCGGGATTGCGCATTTCCTTGTCGGCGTTGCTCATGTCGCTGTACTCGATCACGGCCAGGCGGCCGCCCTGCTTGCCGATCACGCCGATCTTTTCGTGCGCATCGCGCTTGCCGCACACCTTCGCGCTCATCTCCGCGCCGGCGGTGGCGTGATACCCGAGAAAAAGCGGATCGCACATTTTGATCAAAACATTGTCGACCTGAAAATAGAAGAGCTGCGCAATACCGCGGCGGCGCATGTCCGCCAGCGCGCCGCTTTTGGCGAGCGCGGCCAGGGTTCCGCCATGGCCGTCGGGATTCATGAAAATGTGGTCGGGCGCATCGAGAATGATTTTGCCTTCTTCATCAATCGCCGGCATCATGCCTTGTTGAAAGAAGAAAACGTCCTCCGGCGGCAGGCCAAAGAACGCTTGCGCTTGGAAGAATTCCTGCGTCGCCACGTGATTGGCTTCACTGGTCATGATGTACCACGGAATCGCAGCGCCAAAGCGCCGCGCGGTGGCCCTGATTTTCTCGGCATGCAAATGAAAAAGGCTCTTGCCGCCCGGGGTGCCGAAGACGAATATCCCCTTGGGGCCTTCGAATCCCAAACGCGAGCCTTGGCCGCCGGCGACGAGGACGGCAGCCACCATGCCGCGGCGCAACAGCTCCGCGCCCGCCGCGTTCATGGCCGCACATTCCTCGGGGTGGTCGCGTTGCTGCGTGAGTGAAATCACCTCCGCGGGTTCGAGAGACAAGCGATTGGGGGCCGCGCGGTCCTTCAGGATCAAGTCGGTATAGATGCCGGATATTTGTGGGAAATCGATTTCTGCGACTTGCGCCAACAGCCGCAGGCGGCTCTCTGCGTCGAGCTGGCGCCAGTGGCGAAAAAGATGGCCTTGCCCGGCAGCCTCGGCTGCCTGCTTGAGAGAATCAAAATTCAATGGTGGGCGCGTCATCGCCATGATGCAGAATCTCCAGTTGCAGGTCCATGTGTTCCCCGGGTTCCACGGGCACCTCCGGAAGGGCGGCTGCAACCAATCCCAGTGGCGTGACAGCAAGCCAGGGGGCAATTCAGGTTGAATGGCAAGCGGGACTTCCGGCGACGTGCCGAGCAGAGTCTATGGGTGGCGGCAATGTACGAAAAAAAAACGCGCAGGCAAAGAGGCGGCGATCACGGGAATCTTAAAAAAAAGAAATCCTGTTCTGCCGGTGGCAGGGGAAAGTGGGGGTCGGAGAGAGGCAGTGCTGGAGGGCGATGAAGTCGTTTTGAAAAAATAAACCGCCTGCGCCTCGATTACTGATGAAAAAACGAGGCGTGATTGCTGTGCAAATGGCCCGGTGATGAGCGATCCAATCTTCCTATCGAGTTGTTGTGGCCAGATAGCCACCCGCTTTTTGTTTTTCTTCCTTTCGGGGTTTCTCAACTGAAGTCGGTGCCGGTTGAGCGGTGAATTTTGCCGAAGTGGTCAGGCCGATCAAAGCCTTTTGCACCTGGTTCTCCAACTCGGCTGCCCGCCGCAGCACTTCCGGGAAGTTTTGAATCTGAATCAAAGCCAGCATGGATTCGATATCCCTGTGGTACCGCCGCAAGCGATAGACATGGATGTCATGCCGGTTTTGATCGACATAGGTTTGGCGGGGCAGGCCGGCAATGGCTTTTTCCAGAACATCGAGCTGGGAGCTGAGCAGTTGTACACGCTGCCGGCTCGCGGATTCCGCCAGCCGCCGCAATTGCAGGAATACGACGCTGCAACTGTCCAACTGTTGGCAAACGCGGAAGAGATAGGCACCGGCGCGCTCGCTGTTGTTTTGGCGAATGAACTTTTTCGCCTCTTCGATTCCTCGCCGGGCCTCGGCCAGCTCGTAAGTCAGGTATTGATCGGCGCCCTTGGACTCCAGCCCACTGAGCAACTTCTCCGCTCGAACGAGTTGCTCAGTCGGTGAAGTCGAGCAGGCGACCAGTGCCAGCGCCAAGAGAATGAACAATCCACCTGGCAACTGGCGAGCGACAACACGAAGTTTTGCTCGCATCGTTTTGACCTCCGTACCTCATGTTTGGTTTTTCCTCCATGTTCCTACCCTTTCAGTAAATGATGTTTCATATTGGCGGCCGGCACACGGCACATGCGCCGGTTTGCCATTGGTGAAACATCAGGATCCGGCACCGCGAGAGATTTCCGGCTGGCGCCCAGCTACCCTGGTTGGGCGCACCGGTTTTTTCTTCCAGAGAAACTGCGTCCTCCCTGCTTCGCCTCCGAAAGCAGGAAACGCCAGGTCGCGCCCGGCGGCAAAATAACAGTGTGAAAATGCAAAAATGAAAAATGATCCAATGAAACAGGTGTGTCGCGCAGTGGAGAAATCGGCAAGCGGGCTTTCACTTTGGGGCGAATCATACGGCCAAGCTCAATCACACGGACTTGCTTGTTCTTCGAGGGATTTGATTTGGATCATGTCTGCGCCACGCCCACGCCCCCAGCTCTTGTTGCAGCAGATACCGCCGTCCGCCCGCAAGCGGAGCGCTTCATCTTCTGCGAAATCGAGTTTTGAACAATTGGAGAATGACAGCTCGGTTGGAGGGAACGGGGTCGATGTTGCGGTGCGCAATCCGTGTCACGCCTTGGCGCGGCACAGATTACTCCAACCTACGACAACATTGGGATACAACTTTGCGAAACGATTAGCGATTCGTCCTGGGAAGCGAGCAACACATCCTCGTGTTTTGAGGTCGACTCTTCCACAGAGCCAGTCCTTTTTGCGAATGGTGGGCGGAATATAATATCGTCGCAGCCTAAACGCAAACAAAATGTTGCAGCACTTCCACATTTTTGAAAAAAATGTTGCGAAAGTTGCTGCCGCGCGGCCATATTGTCCCTGTCAACTCCCCAAATGCGAAGGTGAACCTTTGCCGACCATGGGTCTTGAGGTCAATGTTCATGGATGAAGAGAGCAGATACCGGTATCGTCTCTGTGAAATCGGGAAGCGAATCTATGCGCGGGGTTTCGTTGCCGCCAATGACGGCAATCTCAGCGTGCGGTTGTCCAGCGGGGCAATCCTTGCCACGCCCACCGGCGTCAGCAAGGGCCTGATGTCGCCGGAAAACATGGTGTTGGTTGATTTACAGGGCCGGCTCTTGAGCAGTGGCAAGCCTTCCAGCGAGCTGCCCATGCATTTGTTTGTTTACCGTGAACGGCCGGAGGTAAATGCCGTCGTGCATGCCCATCCGGTTTACGCCACCGGTTTTGCCTCTGCCGGCCTTTCGCTGGAATCCTGCGTTGCGGCGGAGATCATTGCGACGCTGGGTTCGATCCCGCTGGCGGAATACGGCACGCCCTCCACCGCGGAGCTGCCGGAATCTCTGCGGCCGCTGATTCACCGGAGCGATGCCATTCTGCTGGCCAATCACGGCGTGGTGACGGTGGGAAGGGAACTGGACGAGGCCTATGACCGGCTCGAGCGGGTGGAGCACTATGCGCACATTGTGTTTGTGGCCCGGCAGCTTGGCGGTGAGCGGCTGCTGCCGCGGGAACAGGTCGAGAAGCTCTTCGCATTGCGCGGAAAGTACGGACAAACCGGCCTCAATCCCGGCTGCGCCACGTGTGAAGGCGAGTGCCTCGAGGGCACCTGCCCGAACTATGCGGAGAAATTCGATGCCGGCGGCACGGATCACTTCGGCATGGTAGTCGATCGCGTGCTGGCGCGCTTGCGCCACTGAAAACCGGCGTGCCGAACGGTGAGAACCTCCCAGCGAACGGCGTGGAGGCGCTTTGATAAAGGACTTAAGCCGACCTTTCGCTTGACTTTCAAGGGCAAATCATCTATATTGGCAGCCGTTTCAATTTTTCAAACGCCATCGGACACAATATTTGCGCGCCCTTGCTCATCGCCTGGACACGCCGCACTCCCGCCTGGAAGCACTTGATCCAGCCAGCAACGGGAGCTGCCGGCCGAAGTCGGGAGCGGGCTGAACGCATCACTTTATTGGCAAAAACCAAATCCTCGCGACGCGAGCAGATCACTTTTTGGAGGCAGAGCCGTTCATGAGGCGCAATAACACGCTGCGCACGATCATCATTGCCGTGGCGATTCTTTGGGCGATCTATGAGCTGTATCCGACCTTTGTCGTCACCTCGCTCAAAGGCAAGGCTGACGCCCATGCCAATGCATTGACCAAGCTGACCAATATTCAATACGACGACATCAATCAGGCGCTGACCAAAGGCGTGCTGGAGCAGAGAGTCCGCCAGGCGCTGCACGACCGCAACGGCGAACTGACCACTGCTTTGCGGGAGGTTGAAGCGCTGGTCAAGCTCAATGATGAGCTGGCCAAACACGAAGGCCGGGCGATCAAGCGCGGCCTGGATTTGCAGGGCGGGTCTTACCTGGTCTATGAAGTCGACCTTCCCAAGATGGCACGCGATGTGGCGAAAAACAAGGACGCGCGCTTCGATGAGATCATGCGCGAAGTCGAATCCGAAGCCGCCAAGCCCAACATCGATTTCTTCGAAGTGCTGCGACAGCGTTTGGCCGACCGGCAGATCCGCTTGAATCGCTATTTCGGCGAGCGCTCGCAGACGGACAACGAAGTCATCGACAACCTGCGCAAGAACGCCACCGACGCAGTCGATCGCAACCTGGAAATCCTGCGCAACCGCATCGACCAGTTTGGGGTGTCCGAGCCTTCCATCACGCGCCAGGGCGACCGCCGCATCGTGATCGAGCTGGCCGGCATCTCCGACGTCGCCCGCGCCAAGAACATCATCGGCCAGACCGCCTTGCTGGAGTTCCAACTGGTTTATGATCCCGAAGTCGTCAACGACGTTTTCACCAAGATCGATGCGGCGGTGAAACGTGACCTGGCCGGCAGCACAGACAGCAGCGCGCTCGCCAGCACCGCGGCCGACACCGCGGCGCAGGCCGCCAAAGTGCGCGAGGAACAGGAGGTCAGCGTCAAGGATTTGTTCAGCGGTTCTTCGATTTTGAGCGGCGACACCACCGCAGAGCAAGCGGCCGGCACGGATTCCACTGTAGCCGTGGACAAGGAAATTTTCGGCGAAAAGCCGTTTCTGTCCTTGGGCGCCGCGCTTGGCCCTGATTTCGCCTTCCCGTCCAAGAACCAGCGTGTGGTGGAACGCATCATCAACAGCCCGGAAGTAAGGCGCGTTATCCCGCCGGATGCCGAACTGGCGTGGTCCAGCAAATTCGAGCCGGTAGCCGACAATGAATACTACCGCCTTTATCTGCTCAAGAAAGAGGCGGAGCTGACCGGCACCTATCTCACCGAGGCGCAGGCCACCATCAGCAGCGGCTCGGGGGTCGTGCGGCAGGGCGACTGGCAGGTCAACATGAGCATGAATGACCAGGGCGCCAAGATTTTCTCGCGCGTGACCGCGGCCAACGTCAACAAGCGCCTGGCCATCGTGCTGGACGGCAAAGTGGTGATGGCGCCCAACATCGATGAACGCATTCCCAGCGGTTCGGCCGTGATTCGCGGCAGCATGAACGCGGATGAGGCGCAGGATCTCGCCATCGTGTTGCGCGCCGGCGCGCTGCAGGTGCCGATGAAAGTCATCGAAGAGCGCACCGTCGGGCCTTCCCTCGGCCGTGATTCCATTGCCAAGGGCCAATATTCCGCCATTCTCGGCTTTGTCCTGGTCGTCATCTTCATGGTGATCTATTACAAGTTCTCCGGGCTGATCGCCACGACGGCTTTGCTGTTGAACGTGATTTTGGTGATGGCGGCCCTGGCCTTCTTCAAAGCCACGCTGACGCTGCCGGGGGTGGCCGGCATCATCCTGACCATCGGCATGGCGGTGGATGCCAACGTACTCATTTTCGAGCGCATTCGGGAAGAGCTGCGCACCGGCAAGACCGTGCGCGCGGCCATCGAAGCCGGCTATAACCGCGCCTTCTGGACGATCTTCGACTCGAACATCACCACGCTGCTCACCGCCCTGGTGCTCTATCAATTCGGCACGGGCCCGATTCGCGGCTTTGCGGTGACGCTTTCCATCGGCATTATTGCCAGCATGTTTACGGCCATCGTCGTGACGCGGTTGATCTTCGATTTCATCACCACCCGCCGGCGCGTGGCGACCCTGAGCATTTGATCCGGCAGATCCATCATTCTGTGAAGGAGTAGAATCGTCAATGGAATTCTTTCGGCAAACGAGTATCGACTTCCTGGGAAGGCTCAAATTCGCCCTCGCCTTTTCAATGACCATGATCCTGGCAGGCATCGTTTCCCTGCTGATCAAAGGCGGCCCGCTCTACGGCATCGATTTCCTGGGCGGCACCGAAGTGAATGTCAAATTCCAAAACCCCCAGCAAACGGCGGTGGTGCGGCAGGCGCTGTCGGCGCAGGGAATCAACAAGGCGGAAATCAAGCAGTTCGGTGACCGCACGGATTTCCTCATCCGCGTGCAGCAGCAGGAGAGCGGCACCCAGGTGTCGGATGCCATCGTTGCCGCCCTGCAGAAGACCTTCCCCAATGACGCGCCCACCTTGCAGTCCGTGGACAGTGTGGGCCCGAAAATTGGGCAAGAGCTGCGCGACGCCGCGATTTGGGCCATCATCATCGCCCTCGGGCTGATTCTGATCTACATCAGCATCCGCTTCGAATTCGTTTTTGCGGTGGGCGCGGTGGTCGCGCTCGTGCACGACGTGGTGATCACCCTGGGATTGTTTTCCCTCTTCAACATGGAAATCAATCTGGCCATTGTCGCCGCCTTCCTCACGCTGGTGGGCTACTCTTTGAATGACACGATTGTGGTTTACGATCGCATTCGTGAGAATATGGTGCTGCTGCGCCGCGAAGCCATGAGCATCGAGAAGGTCATCAATCTGAGCATCAACCAGACGCTGAGCCGCACGATCTTGACCTCCGGCACGACGCTGGTCGTGGTGGTGATCCTGTTCCTCTTCGGCGGTGAAGTCATTCGCGGCTTTTCATTCTGCATGCTGGCCGGCATCATCATCGGAACGTATTCCTCGATTTTTATCGCGGCGCCGCTGGTGGTGGAGTGGTACCACCGCCATCAAACTGCCAAGATCAAGATGAAACCGGTGGGAGTCCGGTAAGCCCGCGTGGATCGCCGGCGGCTCAACCCTGAACACATGAGAGGTGTGACATGAATGTGCAGGAAAAGCAGGTGGGTGATATCGTGGTGCTGGAATTGTCCGGCAAGATCATGGGAGGCCCGGACGCCAGTCTGCTCAATGACAAGCTGCATGAGTTGATCGACAAGGGCAAAATCCACATCGTCGCCGATATCGGCGGCGTGGAGTGGATGAACAGCTCGGGCTTGGGTATTCTGATCAGCGGCCTGACCACGATGCGCAACAACCAGGGTGAACTCAAACTCGCCAACGTCACCGAGCGTATTCAAAACCTGCTGATGATCACCAAGCTGCTGACGGTTTTTGAAACCTATGAATCGCTCGAGCAGGCGATTGCCAGTTTCAATTGAGGCCGCGTGAGGCCGCGCGCCAGCCGGCGTGCGGCCAGCGCCTCGCGGTTGCCCGGCCTGCAGCAGCTCCATCTCCACCAGTGGCTCGCTTGAATTCACCTACTCATCCTTGACTTCCCCGTTACCATGCCCGTTCAAGTCGTGATTGGCGCCCAGTGGGGTGATGAAGGCAAAGGCAAGATTATCGACTTGCTGAGCGAAACCGCCGCGGTGGTGGCGCGTTATCAAGGCGGTGCCAATGCCGGCCACACCGTGGTGCACCGCGGCGAGAAATTCGTTCTGCATCTCATCCCCTCCGGCATTCTCCATCCCCACACCACCTGTCTGCTGGGCAACGGCGTGGTGATTGACCCAGTGGCCTTTCTCGCCGAAGTGAATCTGCTGCAGCAGCGCGGCCTCACCCTGCCCGGCCGCTTGTTTCTCAGCCATCGCGCCCATCTCGTGATGCCCTATCACAAATTGCTCGACCAAAGCCGCGAATCGGCGAGCGAGCTCGAGAAAATCGGCACCACCGGCCGCGGCATTGGCCCGGCTTACGTGGACAAGGCGCTGCGCCTGGGCATTCGCCTGGTGGATTTACTCGAGGCCGGTCTGCTGCGCAAGAAGATCGAGCAGAATCTGCAGGAGAAGAACGCGCTGCTGAGCACGCTCTACGGCCGCAGTCCCCTCGACCCGGATGACATTTTGCGCGAGTATCAACGCTTCGACGAGCTGCTCGATCCCTACATCACCGACGTGACGCGGCTGCTGCAACAAAGCATTGCCGACGGCCAGTCCATTTTGTGCGAAGGCGCACAAGGCACGCTGCTGGATCTCGATTTTGGCACGTATCCTTATGTCACCTCCTCCAGCCCCGCTGCCGGCGGCGCCTGCACCGGCTTGGGCATTGGCCCCACGCAGATCGACGAAGTGCTGGGCGTGGTCAAGGCCTATACCACGCGGGTCGGCATGGGACCGCTGCCCACGGAAATCCCCGAAGACAGCGGCATCGACTTGCGCAGTTTGGGCGCGGAGTTTGGCGCCACCACCGGCCGGCCGCGGCGTTGCGGCTGGTTCGACGCCGTGGTGGCAAACTACGCCGTGCAAATCAACGGCCTTGCCGCCTGGGCAGTGACCAAGCTGGACGTGCTCGACACTTTGCCTGCCATCAACGTGTGCGTGGCCTACCGTTATCGCGGCAAAGAATTGCGGCATTTTCCCGCGGACTTGCAGATCCTGGAGAATTGTGAGCCGGTTTATGAAACGCTGCCGGGTTGGTGCACGCCCACCGGCGGCGCGCGCGCGTTTGAACAACTGCCGGCGCGGGCACAGGATTATCTGCGCTGCCTCGAAAGCCTGACCAACACGCCGGTGCGCATCGTCTCGGTGGGCGCGGAGCGTGAACAGACCCTCTGGCGCTGAGTCCTGCTTCCGGCAGCGTGCCGATTTCGCTGCGTTTCATCCTTGGGAGATAGGCGTGATGATGATTACGACGACTGACACCATCGCAGGCCGGAAGATCGTTCGCTATCTCGGCATTGTCACCGGTGAAGCGGTCATCGGCTCGAATTTGGTGGATGATCTGTTTCGCGGCTTGCGCGGCATTGTCGGCGGCCGCACCAGCAAATATGAAAAAAACCTCGTCACGGCACGCGGCCTGGCGCTCAAAGACATGCAGACCAATGCCGAGCAACTCGGCGCCAATGCCGTCGTGGGCGTGGATCTGGATTATGAAGTCTTCAGCGTCGGCGAAACCATGATGATCGTGATTGCCAACGGCACCGCGGTGCAGGTGGAGTAGGCCGCGCGCGGATGGCCGTCGTTCACCGCGGGCAGCAACCGCCTGGGGCACGGCAATTTTGCAAAATCTCCACAGTGAGCGTAACATGACCCGTGAACAAGCCTATCAGTTGATGTGCGAGTGGACCGCCTCTGACAGTCTGCGCAAACACATGCTGGCCGTGGAGGCCGCGATGCGATTCTACGCCCGCAAATTCAACGAAGATGAACAAACCTGGGCGGTGGTCGGCCTCTTGCACGACATGGATTACGAGCGGCATCCCTCCAAAGAAGAGCATCCCTATCAAACGGTAAAGCTGCTGCGCGAACGCGGCGAGCCGGAAGCCCTCTGCCGCGCCATTCTCGCGCACGCGGACTACACCGGCGTGCAGCCCGAGACGCTGATGGAAAAAACGATTCTGGCGGTGGACGAGCTATGCGGCTTTCTCACCGCCGTGGCCCTGGTGCGGCCCAACAAAAGCCTGCTCGAGGTCGAAGTCAGCTCGGTGAAGAAAAAAATGAAAGACAAGGCCTTCGCGCGTCAGGTCAGCCGGGAAGACATCACGCGCGGCGCGGCGCTGCTCAATCTCACCCTGGATGAGCATATCGCCAACTGTCTCGAAGCGATGCAGAGCGTTGCTGCAACGCTGGGGCTGCAGGGGGAAGCAAAATAGCCGGTCCCGTCCGTTGCCCTCCTGGCCCGGGGTTGGCCTTGTGACTTGGAAAAGCTTCATGAACCGCGGCGTGGTTCATCTGTCGTCGCCTGGGCGGTGGGGTCTCGGATCGTCGCGTTCGACTCGCTTCGGGCCAACCTCCTCGTCCACCAGCTTGCGGCCTGTCGCTCCCTCGCCGCCACCTCACCCGAAAACCGTAGCAATTCCCCTGCGGAATTTCTTGTTAGCCGTGGCAGAGCTGAAATTGCAGAACCAACATTCGGTACCCATCAAAGCCATCGACTAATAAACTATTGCTGAAGAAGAATACTTTCAATATCTTCTTGCGGAGATATTGAGAAACACCACGGCACTGCAATAAGGAACGGAGTTATGGAAATGAAAGCCAATACAGTACGCGAGCTAGTTTTGGAAGAGATCAGACTGCTTCCAGAAGAAGAGCTGCCGGCAATCTTGAGTTTTATTCATTCTTTCCGGTCGGGTAGCCAAATATTGAATAAGAGATCGAATCAAGTGATGCGTTTTGCCGGCAGTTGGCGGGATCTGCCCGAAGAAACCTACAATGAGTTTATTGGCGACATAGCCAAGCGTCGGCAAGCAGCGTTTTCGAGGAGACGAGACCGTGAAGCCGACATTAGTTGATGCCGATATACTGGCAATGTATTTCCGCGGGACCGAGAAGTTGGAGGAGAGATTTGAAAGGTATCTCGAAGAATACGGCAAAATAAATATCAGCATCATAACGTACTACGAGATTGTCAGTGGATTAGAGTACAAAGATGCGAATAAACAGCTTGAATCCTTCTTTGAATTTGCCCACCAAAATACCATCATCCCAGTTACGCAAGATTCAGCGGCGATCTCGGCCGGGATATACGCACGCTTGCGCAAGAGTGGACAACCCCTGGATGATATTGATTTGCGCATTGCTGGAATAGCGATCTCAAATGGCCTTGCGCTGGCCACGAACAATGAAAGTCACTTCGCAAGAATTGAAGGCTTGGAAATACAAAACTGGAATAGATCGTGAGTTACGCGTTCACAGCTAACGATGCTTCAATCGGCCGCGCGCGTGTGCGGCATGATGAAGGCGCTCTCGTGTGCCCGCGCCGGTTATGCCGGTGTTATTCGCCGGCACGTGCGCCATATTTTGCGGCACGCAAAATGCACGAGATCACACCCGCTCGGTTTTTTTGACCAAGCTCGCTTTTCGCCGCGGAGGTGAAAGGCCGGGAACACGTAAGGCAGAAATCTCCGCCATTTTCCGGAAAGATACATGAAGCAATTTTTTGTTGTCTGGTTGTTGCCGCTGGTGTTGGGAGCCGCCTGGCTCGGGTGCACGCCGTCCGCGACCAAAAAGACGGGCGAAAAGAGCGTACGCCACGAGCGTACCGTGGCCGAGGCCGATCCCCGCGCCGCCGAGCTGGTCATCCGCGGCGCGCTCGCCGAGTTGCAGGATGATTACACCGCTGCGCTCAACGCCTATCAGGAAGCGGCGGTGTATGATACCGCCTCGGCTTCCCTGATGAACGCCATCGGTGAAGCCTATCTGGCGCTCGCCAATTTGCCCACCGCCGAGCAATCCTTCAAGCGCGCGCTTCGCCTCGATCCTGCCTACATTCCTCCCCGGGAGAATTTGGCGCATCTCTACCAACGGCAGGGCAAGGGCAGCGCGGCCGCCCGCGAATATGAAGCGATCCTGGCGATCGATCCGGAAAATGCCTCCGCCTTGTTCAATCTTGCCGCGCTCAGCATGGGGCAGCGCGATTCCCGCCGCGCCATCGAGATGCTGCAGCGGCTGGTCGATCTCGGCAAGGCCGGCCCGCGCGAATGGCTTGCGCTCGGCACGCTCTATCTCAGCGAGAAAAACTACGACGAGGCCGAGGCCGCCTTTGCTTATTTCATCAAGGATGCGCCCGGCGACGAGCAGGGCTATCTCGCCGTGTCCTCGGTGTACGCCGCCCAGCACGACACACTGCGCCTGATCGACTGGTACGAAAAGGCGCTCGCCAAGAATGCCGAATTCGACCGCGTGCGCGACAGCCTCAAAGAAATTTTCCTCGCGCGCGGCGACCGCCGCCGTGCCATTGCGCTGATCGAGCAGCGCGCCGCGCTGGACAGTACGGACCTGGAGGCACGCGTCGAACTGCATCAGCTCTATCTCGACAACGGCGACACCCTGGCCGCGCGCGCCAGCCTCGACCAGGTCGTGCGCTCGCTGCATCAGCGCTGGCAGCGCGATTCCAGCGACGTCCGCCTGACGCTGCAATTGAGCGAGCTTTACCGCCTGCGCAATGATTCCCTGCAGGCAGCAGCAATGACCAACCGCGCCATCGCCGCGCTGCAGAGCAAAGTGACGGACGATTCCTCCGACATCGATGACACGGAGTTGCTCGGCCGCCTGTACCTCAGCCGCGGCGACACCGCCGGGGCGCAGGCAACCTACGAACGCTGGGTCAAGCACGCGCCCGCGGATTTTCGCGGCTACTTGCTGCTCGGCCGGTTGTCCTACAACAGCCGGCGTTGGGAACAGGCGGTCGGTTATCTCGATCAGGCGCTCAAGATCGAAAACGAGCTGCCCGAGGCCTGGATGATGCACGGTCATTCCAATCTGCTGCTGAATCGCACGGCGGAGGCGCAGCGAAGCTTCGAAAACGCAGTCGAGCTCGACCCCGGCAACCCGCTGGCGAATTTCTTTCTGGGTTTCTGCCTGAGCCAGTTGCAGCAGCATGAGCAGGCGGTGACTTATCTGCGGCGGGCGGTGGCGCGCAATCCCGCTGACGCGAGTTGGTGGGGCACTCTGGCGGCAACGTTGGATGAGCTGGGCCGCCATGCCGAGTCGGATTCCGCCTATCAACATGCGCTCAAGCTCGCGCCCGATGACGCGACGCTGCTCAACAACTACAGCTATTCGCTCTCCGAGCGCGGCGAACGCCTCGAGGAGGCGCTGGCCATGGTGAAGCAGGCGCTGGTGAAGGAACCGCAAAACGGCGCTTTTCTCGACACCATCGGCTGGGTGTATTATCAGATGGGAAAATACGAGCTTGCTTTAGAGTACATTCAAAAGTCCATTGCGGTGCGCGACAACTCCGCGGAAGTGCTGGAGCATCTCGGCGACGTGTATGACAAACTCGGACAGCCTGCGCGTGCGCGGGAATATTGGCAAAAGGCGCTCGAGCTGGACGGCAACCGCGCCAGCGTGAAGCAAAAGCTGGGCGCCAGCCGGGATAAGCCATGAGCCGGTGTCATTTCCCGGCACGCGGGCTACGCCGCGCCGGCGCCGTCCTGCTGTTGTGCGGCCTGGTGCTGCAGGGGTGCGCGGCCTTCTCCAAATCCCGCAAACTGCCTGCCGACGCCACGGCCGAAGAAGTCTATTTGCAGGTGGTGGAAAACTATCGCCGGGTCAAGTCCTTTCGCGGCACCGGCCGTTTGATCATCGACACACCCGAGCTGCAAACGCATGCGCCCGCCACTGTGCTGGTGCACAAACCGGATTCGATGTTCATCAAGCTCGAAGCGGTGTTCGGCATCGATGTCGGTTTCTTCTTTGCAGACGGCCGGCGTTTCGAAACCTATTCGCCGCTGGAAAATACCTACTTCTATGGCGACCTCAGCCAGATGCAGGCGCTGCTGTTGTTTCAAATGGAAGTCTCCTACGACGAATTGATGAGCAGCGCGGTGGGCACCATCCTGCCGCCCTTCGACAGCACCTTCACGATGACGCCGGCGGAAGGCGCCTATCGCTTTGACGGCCGGCGTGAGCAATGGCAGGTGACATACTGGGTCGACGGCAGCCGCGGCGCCGTGACCAGGGCCGAACAGCGCGACGAAAACGGCTTGTATGCGCAGCAGACGTTCCGCAGTTTTCGCAAAGTGGGCGGCGTCTGGCTGCCGCGCCTGATTCAAATCGACAAGCCGCGGTTGCGCGAGCGCCTGACCATCTTTTATGACAATGTCACGCTCAACCGCAATCTGGCGCAGGCAGACTTCAGCATGCGCGTGCCGGCTTCGGCCAAACGCATCAAGTTGGCCCCACCTGCCCATGATTCGAGCGGCCACGAAGCCGCCCAACCGGACAGCAGACCATGAATGATTCCCCCGATACTGGCGCGCAGCCTTCCCCGCGGCGCCGGCGCGCCTCGCGCAATCGCCGCCGCCCGCCGAAACAGAATCAGCCGGCCGCGGCAGGGAATGCCTCGGCCAATCTCCGGCAGCAAGATTCTTCCGCCGCGGCGGCCGAATACAACAGAGGCCGGCAGCCGCGCCGCCGTGATTTCTCTCGCGATCATGCCGGGCAACCCGCGCTTTCCATCGTGGTGCCATTGTACAATGAGGCACCGTCGCTTCCGGAGTTGCATGAAAGAATCGCCGCGGCCTTGCAGGAACTCAAGCTGGCGGCCGAGATGATCTTCGTGGATGATGGCTCGACGGATGATTCGTTCGAGACGCTGCAGAATCTGCGGCGCCGGGATGCGCGTGTGCGCGTGCTGCAGTTTCGCCGCAACTATGGCAAATCCGCGGCGCTGGCGGCGGCCTTCAGCCGGGCGCGTGGCCGCTTTCTCATTACCATGGATGCCGACTTGCAGGACGATCCTGCCGAGATGAAAGCGCTGTTGGAGAAACTCGAAGCCGGTTATGATCTCATCTCCGGCTGGAAACGCCGGCGCTATGATTCCTTCATCAAACGGTTCACCTCGAAGATCTTCAATCGCGTCACCAGCAGCCTCACCGGTTTGCGCATTCACGACATCAACTGCGGCTTGAAGGCCTATCGCCGCGAAGTCACGCAGACCATTCCGGTGTACGGCGAGCTGCATCGCTATCTCGCGGTGCTGGCGCATCGCGAAGGCTTCCGCGTCGGTGAAATCGAGGTCAAGCACCATCCGCGCAAATACGGCAAGAGCAAGTTTGGGCCTTCACGTTTCACCAAGGGCTTTTTGGATTTGATGACGGTGTTGTTTCTCACGCGCTACACCAAACGGCCGCTGCATCTGTTCGGACTGGCCGGCATCATTTCCTTCTTGCTGGGCTTTGGCGTGACCGCCTACCTGGCGGTCGAGCGGCTGTTCTGGTCGGTCTATCTCACCAACCGGCCGCTGTTGTTTCTCGGCATTCTGTTGATGATCATCGGCGTGCAGATGTTTTCCATCGGCTTGATCGGCGAGATGATCACCGCCACCAGCGCGCCCGCGACGGCTTATTCCATCAAGGCCGAACTGGGCTTTGCGTCAAAGCAGGAGTGAAGCGCCGGCGGTGCCATGCCCCCGCCGGCCGGCCTTCCGAATGACCCGCGATCCATGCTTCCACCCGTTACGACTGCCCCGCACCACTCCGAACCGGAGTCTTCCAAACCCCTGGTCTGGATTCTCATCGTTAATTGGAACGGCAAGGCCGACACGCTCAACTGCCTGGCCTCGTTGCGCAAGATCAACTATCATCCACATCAAGTGCTGGTGATCGACAACGCTTCGACCGACGGCAGCGTGGAGGCCATCCGGCGGGCCTTCCCCGAGGCGCGGATTCTGGTGAATGCACGCAACGAGCGCTTTGCCCGCGCCAACAATCAAGGCATGCAGATGGCGCTGGCAGCGGGCGCGGAATTCGTGCTGCTGCTTAACAACGACACCGAAGTCGCGCCGGATTTCCTTGATCATCTCGTGCTGGCGGCGCTGTTTCGCCGGGAGGTCGGCATGGTCGGCCCCAAGATTTATTATCATCAGCAGCCGCAGCTCATTTGGTTTGCCGGCGGCAAGATCAATTGGTGGAGCGGCCGCATCTCTCATCTCGGCTTGCGCCAGATCGATCACGCCTCGCTGGCAACCGCGCAGCCGATGGACTATCTCACCGGCTGTGCCCTGCTGGTGCGCCGCGCCTGTCTGGAAAAGATCGGCCTGCTCGATGAGTCCTATCACATGTATGCCGAAGACGCGGATTGGTGCCAACGCGCGCGGCAGGCCGGCTTCCTTTGCCTGTTTCAACCGCAGGCCAAGGTCTGGCACAAGATCAGCGCCAGCGCCGGCGCGAGTTACAAAGCCTACCACAAGGTGCTCGGCAACTTCCGGTTCTACTGGAAATACGCCCGTTGGTATCACTGGCTGACGATTCCATTCGGCGTGAGCTACGGCGCGGCGCGTGAAATCGTCCGGATGGCCTTCACCCAACCCCGCCAAGCCGGCGAGTTGGCCCGTGCCCTGGCGCGAGGCTTCCGCGATTTGCTCCTGCGGCGGCAATTACCCAACTAAAACTTTTTCCATTTCACATTCGTCCTATCCGGTGGACCAAACAAGCGCTTGTCCGCTGCGGGCGGGAGCGCCTCACGCAGCAAAACGGCGGTTCTTATGACAGATGCGGACCTGATTGGCAAATTCGTCAAAGGTGACGTCAATGCATTCAACACCCTGGTGTGGCGTTGGCAGAAGACGATCTATAATTTCGTGCTCCGGTATGTCGGCAACCGCGAAGAAGCGCATGACCTGACCCAGCAAGTCTTCATGCGTGTCTATCGCAGCCTGCCCCGGCTCAACAAGCCCGCGAGCTTCTCGACCTGGATTCATCAGATCGCGGCTAATCTCTGCCGGGATTGGATCAAGCAGCGCCGCCGCCGGCCGGCGGTGTCGCTCGAAAATTTGCAGGAAACCGGTTCCGCTGACCTGCACAAGAATCCGGCGCTCACGCTGTTTCCGGAAGCCAGCCAGCATCCCGACCGGATCGTGAGCCGCAATGAACTGCGCGAGCTAATCGAGAAAGCTCTGCAGGAGATTCCGGAAGAGCAGCGTGTCGTTGTGATCATGAAAGAATACCAGGGCCTGAAATTCACCGAAATCGCCGAAGCCCTGGGCGCGCCGGTGAACACCGTCAAATCGCGGCTGTATTACGGACTGTCAGCCTTGCGAAAAATCCTAACTCGTTGGCAACTTGATGACGAGGTGCTGCAATATGAAATGTGATGATACCAAACTTGCGATGATGGACCTGCTCCACGACGAAATCGACGTCGAAACCGGGCGGCTGCTCCGCACGCATCTTGCTCACTGCGAGCCCTGCCGCCGGGAATACGAGGAGCTGAACCGCGCCAGCTTGGCCTTGCACGCCTGGCCGGAGGAGGCGCCGCCGGCCGACCTGGTCTTCGTCCAGCCGCGCACCAATTGGCTGGCCAGCCTCAAGAATCTCATTCTGCCGGAAGGCGCGCCGCTGGGCGCACGGCTGGCAGTGGGCCTCACCGGCGCAATTGCCGCCGCACTGGTAACCAGCGCGCTGTTCAATCTCGAAGTCAATTATCGCGGCGGTGAATTCACGTTGCGCAGCAGTCTGGCGCCGCGCGCCAAGGTGGAATTGACGGAGCAATTCAAGACGGAAGTGGCCGAGCAGTTGCGCCAGGAAAACCGTGAGCTGGTTGCCCAACTGGTGCAGGCGCGCTATCAGGAACAGCAGGCTGAAATCGATCGCACGCTGGTGAATCTGGCCACGGAAATCAACCGCCAGCGCCAGCAGGATATTTTGCTGCTGGGCCGCGGCCTCGAAAAGGTCGAACAAAACACCGCCAACCGCTTGCGGCAAACCGACCGCATGTTGGATCAACTGCTGCTGCGCGTCGGCAATCCCTCGCCGCATCCCTGAGCCGCAACTCGTTTGGCCGGAGGCGGCGGACTGCCGGAGATTGCCGCATGTAACGGCTGATTATTCCGCAAGAACAGACCGGCATGAGGTCGAATCGCGCCTGATTGTTTCCAGCAAACGACATTCAATTCTGGCAAGATCGCAATGCTTATGAGAGGGAAAGGACTGCTTTCACTACTGATTCCAGCCGTGCTGGCGCTACGTCCGGAGGGCGCATTGCAGGCGCAGACTGCGGCGGCCATGCCGGCGCGCTTGCAGCGCGATTTGGAAATTCTGGAATTGGTGCTCGACCGGTTGCTGGACGTGCAATCGGCGCGCACGCTGCATTGGCGCGAGCCTGCCACGCGGGCCACCTACCTGCCCGGCTTCGGCGTGCTGTTCAAAGTCCCGGCGCCCCCCAGCAGTTTTGCTTTCTTCGAATTGGAAAACGAGCAGAGCTCCGGCGTTGCGCGCGGCAGGGAGTATTATGCTTCGGAGGCCGGTACCCCAATGAAGAACGACCGTGCCGCGATCACTGCCACCGGCGAAGATGCCCTGATTGATTTCTTCACCGATTGGGCTGATGCACTCAATCAGTTGGGCGAGCAGGAACAGATAGCGGTTTACCGGGAAGGAGGACCGGCGTGGTCCGCATTGTTCAGCCTTGGTGGAGGGCCGGTTCGCCAATTCGAGAGTCAGCCCGAGGAACTGCTCGCGCGGGTCCGCAAGCCGGATCTCGAGGCGCTGCGTGCCGGCGCGTTGAGCCGTGCACAATTTCGCAGCCGCATCCTGCAGCAGCGTCTACGCGACCCTGAGCCGGCGCTCGCCACCATTGCCGCGGCGATTGATCGAACGCTCGCCAACCGACCGGGCGAGGCGCGCAGCGTTTATTTGGAGAACTATGGCGTGGTGGTTTTCGCGAATGCCCACCTGGGGCGAAGCTTTGACGATGATTTTTGGCAGGATTTTGGACCGCCCGCGGAAGAACCGCCCGCGGCTTTCGAAGAGTTCAAAACCGCGGCGCAAGTGATGGCCGAGCTGAAACGCCGCATGGAACGCCACGCGCAAAGGATGCAAGGGCTGGTCGCCGAGCGCCGGCAAAGCTGGCTGGCAGAATATTCCCGGCTGCGCGCGCGGCTGGCAGAGACGCTGGCCGATCAGAGCAGCGCTTTGCCCCAACTCAAGCCGCAAGAATGGCTGGTCATTGCCGCTGACTTGCCCGATGCGCCACCCGATGCTCCCAACCAGTTGATCTGCCGGCTGCGCAAGCAGGACGCCGATGATTTCGCCGTGCGAAAGATCTCGCGCGAGCAATTGCTGAAGAAAATCGCCTACTCCGAAAACTGACGCCCCGCACGGCTTGCTTTTCAAATCCGGCGCTGTGCTAGTAGGTCGCCAGACTCCAGCGCAGCCGCACCGGCTTCTGGATGACCACTTCGGCAATCCCCACCATTGCTGCCTCGCCATCGATTTCAAGCTTCCAAAACTGGCGCTGGCGCGATTCGGCTCTAAAGCCGGCGATGCCTGTGACAAACCGGCGGGAGAAGCTGGCGTATTCCATTTTGAATATCCGGTCCATCAGATCGCGGCCATTGGTGCCGGCGGGAACTTGCAGCCGCGCCTCCAAATGATTGGCGGAGTCGGCGACAATTTCCACCACCAACGCCACGCGAGTGCCGGTTTGTGCGCCGGTCGCATGACTGCTCAGCAGCAGCAACCCCAGTCCCAGCCACACGCAACCTGCGAGTTTTCTCATCTGCTCTCCTTTTCTTTGTTTGAATGCGAAGCGCCAAGATAGCCGAACCCGCCGCCAGTTGCAACCTTTGACTTTGCGCAGCCGCGGTTGTATATTGCCGCCGGCTTCTCATCGGCAAAACAGATTCGTGTCTGTCCGAAAACGTTCCAACCTCGGCTGTGCCGAGGTTTCCAAAACGCCGGGCGTCGTGAAAACGCCTGGGATTTTGATGCAACGGCCAGGCCGATGCAGGAGCACTTTGTTCAAAAGACGACGATTTCGGATGGGCACCAGACTATCGCACACGAGGCATGGATGCCCCCGACCCTGGCGGCCGGCAGCCGGCGCGCGAAATTGCGCGCGATGATTCTGACCAGCTTGTTCACTGCGCTCACTGTGTTCGGCGCCTTCGTCCGCATTCCGCTGCCGCTGGTGCCGTTGAGCTTGCAGGATTTCTTCGTCTTGCTTTCCGGCAGCATTCTTGGACCGTTTTTCGGCAGCCTCAGCCAATTGCTTTATCTCGGCCTGGGCCTCGCCGGCCTGCCGGTGTTCACGCAGGGTGGCGGCCCAGCCTACGTGCTGCAACCGACGTTTGGCTATCTGCTCGGCTTCCCAATTGCCAGTTTCATCACCGGCGTCTTGGTTCACGGCCGGTCTTGGCGCGGACTGCAGCTCCCACCGTTGCCCACCGCGCGTTTGATACTGGCTTATGCCGCCGGCCTGGCAGCGATTTTCACTTTCGGTGTCGTTTACCTGTGGTTGCATGCCAATTTCGTTTTGGGGAGCAGCCTCACTTTCCAGCAGGCGCTGTGGGCCGGCTGTCTGGTTTTTTTGCCGGGTAGCGTCATCAAGCTCATCGTGCTCGCCATGCTCTATCGGGTGTTGCAGGCGCGTCTGGCAATTGCCACACCTCATCACTGAGGAGTCCTCTTATGAGTCCCAGCAAAGCAGAATTCATTCTCGGCATTGAAGGCGGCGGCACCGCGTTGAGCGGGTGTCTGCTGCGCGGCGACGGCGTGATGGTGGCTTATGCGCAGGCGGAACCGGTGGTCTATGCGCAAGTGCGCGGCGGCATCAGCGAGCCGATTTTGCAATTGTTGCGGCGTTTGCAGCAGCAGGCGCAGGTTCCGCCGCAAACGGTTGACTATGCCGGCGTGTGCTCGACCGGCATCGGCCGCGCGGCTGACCGCAAGATCGTGACCGAGGCGCTCGCTGCGGCCGGCCTCGCCCGCCACCTGACGGTGGACAGCGATGCCATGAGCGCGCTCACCGGCGCGTTTGCCGGCAGCCCCGGCATCATCGTGGGTGCGGGCACCGGCTCCTTTGCCTTTGCCCGCGCCGAGAACGGCGAGCTTGTGCGCGTGGGCGGCTGGGGTTATCTGCTGGGGGATGAAGGCAGCGGTTTCGCATTGGCGCGCAATGCCGTCAATGCGGCCCTGCAGGATTGGGACGGCCGCGGCGAGGCCACGAGTCTCCGCGGCGTGTTCGAACGGCATTTTGAAGTCGAGAGCATCGAGCTGGTCATCAGCAAGATTTATCAACCCGGCTTTGATCGCGGCCACATGGCAAAGCTGGCGCCGCTGGTTTTTGCCGAAGCCGAGGCCGGCGACGCGGTGGCGCAACGCCTGATCGCCGAGACCGGCTTTGCGCTCGGCCGGCATGCCCGCGCTGCGCTGGCGAAATTCACGACGCAGCCGACCATTCCACTGGCGCTGCTCGGCGGACTTTTTCGGCGGCAGGACATGCTGCTGCCCTCCTTTTGGCAGGCACTGGGCGAGGCGAAAGAGCGCCTGCGGCTGGTCGAACCGCGCTTCCCGCCGGTGATCGGCGGCGCTTTGCTCGCGCTCTTGCAGGCCGGCCGCACGCTGGATGAGCCTTTTCTCAGCAGCCTGGATCAATCCCGCCGCAGTTTCAAGATGTGAGGGCCGCGCAGCGGCTGTCATGTCGAAAGGGATCTTGTGAAAACCTTGACATCACGCCAGGTACATCAATAGACTCCGAGGAACAACATGCAAACAAATCGCCTCGCCAAATCAGTGTAACAACCCACCGATGAGTCCCCGCGCAAGAATCTTCAGGCAAAGCCTTGGCTCGGCCCGCGTCCATTGTTCCCGCCCATCAGGAATACTGCAACTCCATCGCAAATTCTCTGAGAATTGCCGCAGCAATCGGGTTCTGTTACCAGTACGAGCGCTCCGCAAGATTCAGCTAGTGTCTGTCTGAGATTGTTCCAAGCTCGGCTGAGCCGAAGTTTCCAAAACCTCGAGCGTCGTGGACACTCTGAGGCTTTTGAGGCAATGGCAAAAACCGTTGCAGGAACTCCATTCTTGTAGTCCCGATCCCTTGATTGCGAGTGTCATTCAGAGGGGATCTTGTGAAATACTTGGCACCATGCTCAACTCTTCACAGGATCCTTGCAGGATGACATTGGTGGTGGCGATACATTTCAAGGTGACAGACCACTAGTAACCGGCAACCAGCCAGCCAGTTGCCGCACTCTTTCACCCCTTCATTTTCAACAGGAGAGCACAATGGCAAGGAACGTGACCATGACGCGATGGGTCCTGGTGAGCTTGTTCACGCTGGTGGCGAGCAGTGCCTTGATTCTCACCGCGACCCGCAGCGGCCGCACGCAAAGCCCGAGCGACTACTCTTTCACCGACAAGCTGTTCGGCAAACACTTCTCTTTCACGCCCAAGCCGGATGAAGTCATGATCCGGTTTGCCGCTCAGCCGAAAAAGCTGGACCAGAACACAGTGCAGGCTGCAACGGCGCAAGCCGGCCTCACCCTGCTGCACGAGGCCATCGCCCAACATCATTTCGGGGTCTTCCGCCTGCCCGCCGGCAGCGATTTCGAATCTGCCACCGCGCGGCTGCGCGCCAGCGGCGTCGTGCAAGCCGTTTGTCCGGTGATGATCGATCAAGACGGTTACACGCGCTATTTCATGCCGGATGAATTCACCGTGCAATTCGACCCGCGTCTGCCCGAGGCCGAAATGCTGGCGATCATCCGCGACTTCGGCAGCAGCATCGTGAAAGAGCAATGGACGCCGGGCTATTACACGCTTGCTCTGCCGCCCGAGATGGAGTTGTTCGAGACCATCCGCGAGTTCATGCGGCTGCCGCAGGTACAATTCGCCGAACCCAGCTACATCGGCTTCAATGATTTTGCTTTTGATCCCAACGACGCCTCCTATGCCCAGCAATGGGCACTGCGCAACACCGGCGCCACCGGCGGCACTGTTGATGCCGACATCGACGCGCGCGAAGCCTGGGATATCGAGCGCGGCGACGCCAATGTCGTGGTGGTGATTATCGACACCGGCGTGGATTGGGACCATCCCGATCTGCGTCCCAACATCTTGCAGAATCTCGGTGAAGATGCGGACGGCGACGGCCAGACCATGGCATTGGTGGCCGGCAACTGGGTGCTCGATCCGGGTGATCTCGACGGGATCGACAACGACGGCAACGGTCTCGATGACGATTTGCTCGGCTGGGATTTTGACGATGATGACAACAACCCCAATGATGAAGGCAACCACGGCACCGCCTGCGCCGGCATCGCCGCCGCAGTGACCAACAATGCCACGGGTGTGGCCGGTGTGGCTCATAATTGCCGCATCATGCCGCTGCGCATCAATCTCTCGGCGGGCATGAATCAAAACCGCGCCGATGCGATCAACTATGCCGCCGCCATGTCAGCCAACTATGACGGCATGGTGTTGAGCTGCAGTTGGATCGCCAGCGGCGACGTCACCGCGCTGCGCAGTGCCATTGTCAACGCCAAGAACGACGGCGTGGTCGTGTGCTTTGCCTCCGGCAATTTTGACGAAACCTCAGTGCGGTTTCCGGCCCGCGTGGAAGCAGCGATTGCCGTGGGCGCCACCAGTGAGTGCGACGAGCGCAAGAGCCCCACGAGCTGTGATGGCGAGACCGCGTGGGGCAGCAATCGCGGCGACAGCCTGGACATTGCCGCGCCCGGCGTGCACATCTTCACCACCGACCGCGCCGGCGCCGACGGTTACGATCCCACCGACTACGTCAGCGATTTCAACGGCACCTCCTCCGCCACGCCGCACGTGGCCGGCGCAGCCGCCCTGCTGCTCTCCTATGATCCTTCACTCACGCCCGATGAAGTGCAGGATATTCTGCAAGTCAGTGCCGATCGCGTGGGCGGATACAATTACAACCATGACGCCACCCGGCTGGGCCATTCGCTGGAGTTGGGCTATGGCCGGCTGAACATCAATCGCGCGCTGCAGGAGCTGATTGCCCGCAAAGTCATCATCCTGCAACCTGAACCGGTGGACATTGCCCTTTCCATCGACCGCTCCGGCAGCATGACGCCGCCCAAGCTGAGCGCGGCCCGTAACGCTGCCGCGCAAGTGGTGCGTCTCATGAACATCGGCGACCGCGTGACCGTTACCAGCTATGATCACAACGTGTTCGTCAATTTCAATCTCGCCAACATTACTTCGGAAGCGGTGAAAGACAATGCCATCACCGCCATCAATGCCATCACTGCCGGCGGGGCCACTTCGATCGGCGGCGGTTTGGTCACCGCGCAAGGCCAGTTTCTGCTCGCGGTGCCGCCGCATTACCCGCAGGCCATCATTCTGATGTCGGACGGCATGAGCAACACTGCGCCGTGGGTGCGGCAGGTGACGCCGCTGCTGCCGGGAACCACGGATGTTTATGCCATCGGATTTGCCACCTCCGGCGTGGACATCGATGAAGACTCGCTGCAGTACATGGCCAGCACGACCGGCGGGCAGTATTTCTTTGCCGGCGCCGATGGTCTTGGTGCCGCGCCGGGTCCGCAGGGCAAACAAGAGGATCCCAATCTCATCACCAGTGTTACCGGCGGTTTGGAGTTGATCAAGAGCTATCAAGCCTCCTTGAATATCGCCTCCGGCCGGCAGATGATGCGGCATGTTTCCAGAAAATACCAGGACCAGTACAGCGACAGTGTGTTCGTCGATGCTTCGGTGGATGAAATGCGCTTCAGTTTTCTACTCGACAGCAAACCGGCGACTCTGTTGTTCGAGCTGCGCACGCCCAGCGGCAAGACGATTGATCCCGGCGTCGCCGCGGGTGATCCTTTGATTGATTATCTCGAAGACGCCACGCTCGCCTCCTACACCGTGCGCAAGCCCGAGCGCGGTCTGTGGCTGGTGGTGGCCCGCGCGGCAAGGGTGGAGAAAATGTATCTCTCCGCCTCCGGTTATTCTCATCTGCAGGGCGTGCTCTCAATTGAAGAGTTTGGCTTGGGCGTGCCGATGGTGGTACAATTGCGGCTGATCGAGCGCGGCCTACCGGTGCTGAAATCGAATGTCACTGCCAAGCTGGCTTTGCCCAACAACCAATACCTGTCGTTTGCGCTGTTCGACGACGGCAAGCACCGCGACGGCCTGCCCAACGACGGCATCTACGCCAACACGACCGAGCGCATCGGGCAAGGCGGCAGTTACACCGTCGAGACTACGGCCAGCGGCTTCAGTAACCTCAGCGGCGATTTCTATTCGCGCTACAACGTGGCTTCGACGTTCGTGCAGTTCAAGCAGGACCGCAAGCCGATCAGAGTGTCATTGCCGAACAGCCTCGCGCTGCCGGGACGGTTGGTGCGGATTCCGATCTTCGTAAACAGCGACGTGTTTGGCCGTGACCTCGGCGCGTTTGCCGCCGTCCTCAGGTTCAATCCCAAGATTCTCCGGCCGACCGGCAAGCTCGAAGTTGACAACACAATGAGCGCCGGCTGGAACGTCGATGTCAATCTCCCGGCCGCTGAACTTGTGGAACTGAAGGCTTCCGGCCCGGCGCTGCAAGGCAATGGCATTCTGCTCAATGTCTTGTTCGAAGCCGTGGGCAACGTCGGCGAGAGCTCGCCGCTCGAGTTCGGTCATTTCGAATTCAACGGCGGGTCGGTGCCGGTTGAAACCAGCAGCGGCTTCTTCACCGTGGGCTCGACTTTCCTGGAACGCACGGTGACGCTGAACAAACCCAAAGGCTGGAGTCTCGCTTCACTGCCGGTGGAAAGCATCGAGCCGGCGCTGCGCGGGGTGTTCCCGAAAGCGCAGGCAGCATTCAAGTTCGTGCCCGGCGAAGGATACAAAGCCATCGACCAGCTCGAGCCGGGCATGGGTTTCTGGCTGAGTTTGTCCGAAGCCGGCGCCGCCACTGTTACAGGATTGCCGGTGGCGGAAGCGAGCTACCGGTTGGCCAAGGGCTGGAACTTGATCGGCGGACTTCATGATCAGGCGGCCAAGCCGCAGACCAAGCCGGCCAATGCCATTCAAGCGATGTTCCGCTTCGATCCTCAAACCGGCTACGTCGCGGCCAACGAGGTGCGTCCCGGTGAGGCCGTGTGGGTGAGCTGCGCGCAGCCCTGCAGTCTGTGGCTCGCGCAAGCAAGCCAAGCAGCGCAGGCGCAACCGACTGCTGCCGGAGAACTGGCGTGGGAGGCAACGATTACTTCCACCGGCGAGGAAGTGGGCGTGGCGGCCAACGTCAGCAGTGTGGTGATCGGCGCCGGCCCGAGCGGCCCCACGGCTCTGCCCGCGCCGCCGACTGTTCCGCAATTCACCACCAATCTGCAGTTGTGGGAGTTGAACTTTACCAACGGCCCGTTTGCGAAGGACACGCGTGGGATCAACACTCCGGAATCGAAATGGGTGCTGGAAGTCGATCCGCATGGCAACGTGCCGCCGCCCACTCCGCGCAGCGCCACGGTGAGCTGGGAAGCGAGCAAGCTGGGCGCCGGCACGTGGGAGCTGCGCGACGGCTTCGACGGCAGTGGTGTGATTCGCATTGCCGACATGAAAAGCACCACTTCGTTTGTGGTGACCGGCAACAGCGCGCAGTATTTCACCATCATCTACAAACCGGTGATCACCGGCGTGCAGGAGAAGAACGAAGGCGGTTTGCCTGACCGCTTTGCACTCCATCAGAACTATCCCAATCCTTTCAATCCCGAGACTTCAATTCGTTACGACTTGCCGGCTGCGACGCAAGTCACGATTCAGCTTTACAACCTCACCGGCCAGCTTGTGCGCACTTTGGTGTCCGGTGAGTTCGCCGCGGGTGTGCACGTGGTGCGCTGGGATGGCCGCGACGACCACGGCCAGCGCGTTGCCGCCGGCGTGTACTTCTACAGCCTGAAAACGGAGGCTTTTCAGCAACGCAAGAAGATGGTGCTCTTGCCGTGAGCGGCTGATGAGACCCGGACTGTCTCCCGGCCGGCCTCTGAACCAGGGCCGGCCTGACCCTCCGGGAGAAACGGAGTTCCCTGCGAGGCATTGCGAGCACAAGGAGAGGAGCTCCCAGAACGGCGGCATTCGGAGAGTGCCGCCGTTTTTGCTTCCCCGCCGCACGGCCGCGAATGTCTTTGCATTTCTGCACGCTTCCCGCTATTTTCCCGCCATCCTTACGCGCTTTGCCAATGCAACGGCATGATCACACATTTTGGGAGAACATGAAGACGTTGGGCCAGCCCATGCAGCGCTTGCTGCGGATCGCGCAGCGACCCGAACGAATCATCATCGGACTGAATTCCGGTACTTCGGCGGATGGTATCGACGCGGCGTTGGTGCGGTTCAGCGGCAGCGGGCCGGGCCTGCAATTCAAGCTGCTGGCGTTCGAGCATTATTCCTATCCTGCGGAAATTCGTGCGCAGCTTCTGCGCGCCTCTCTGCCGGGGCAGGGCACGGTCGATCAAATCTGCCGGTTGAACGTTGCGGTGGGGGAATGCTTTGCGCAGGCTGCGCTCGCGCTGGCGGCAGCCGCGGGAATTGCGGCCGCAGAAATCGATGTGATCGGTTCGCACGGCCAGACCATTCATCATCTTCCCAATGCCGAGGCGATTACCGGCGTGACGACGCGCGGCACGCTGCAAATCGGCGAGCCCAGCGTGATCGCGCAGCGCACCGGCATTCTCACCGTCGCGGATTTTCGGCCGGCCGACATGGCGCTCGGCGGCCAGGGCGCGCCGCTGGTGCCGCTGCTGGATTTCTTGCTGCTGCGCTCGCCGGAAAAAACGCGCGGCATTCTGAATCTCGGCGGCATCGCCAATTTGACTTTGTTGCAGAAAGAGGGCAGTCTGGAGGAGGTGGTGGCCTGCGATACCGGCCCGGCCAACATGGTGATCGACGGCTTGATGCAGAAGCTGTTCGCGCGCGAGTTCGATGCCGGCGGTGCGGTCGCGGCAGCCGGCAGGGTTTCACCGGAGTTGCTGCAGCAATTGTTGCAGCATCCTTATTTTGACCGGCCGCTGCCGAAATCCACCGGCCGCGAGGAGTTTGGCCAGGCGTTTGTCGAACAAGTGATCTTTGGTGGATTGCAGCATTTCCTCTCGCATGAGGACATGGTGGCAACCGCCACGGCATTGACGGTCGAGACGATCTGGCGGGGCGCACAGCTTTTAGAGGAACAGGCCGGCCGCATTGAAGAGCTGGTGGTGAGCGGCGGGGGCGCGCAGAATCCCGTCATCATGCAGGGCTTGCGCGGGAAGTTTGCCGGCGCAAGCGTGACCACTTCCAGCGCGCTGGGCATGCCCAGCGAGGCCAAGGAGGCGATTTTGTTTGCGCTGCTGGCGAACGAAACCGTGTCGGGCCATGCCGGGAATGTGCCGGCGGTGACCGGCGCGGCGGCGGCGACGGTGTTGGGGAAGATTTGTTTGTGAGAGAGAGCTGCGATTCAAATCGCAGCCTGATAGCAAAAGCCGGCAGAAGCCGGCTGGGGTTGTAGCGGGGAGAAATGGCGATGGTGTTGAGTTCTTTTCATGTGTTTCGTCTGTTTCGTCTGCGATTCAAATTGTAGCTGCGATTCAAATCGCAGCCTGATCGCAAAAGCCGGCTGAAGCCGGCTGGGGTTGTTGTGGGGAGAAATGGCGATGGTGTTGAGTTCTTTTCATGTGTTTCGTCTGTTTCGTCTGTTTCGTCTGCGATTCAAATTGTAGCTGCGATTCAAATCGCAGCCTGCTAGCAAAAGCTGGCAGAAGCCGGCTGAGGTTGTTGCGGGGGAAATGGCGATGGTGTTGAGCTCTTTTCATGTGTTTCGTCTGTTTCGTCTGCGATTCAAATTGTAGCTGCGATTCAAATCGCAGCCTGCTAGCAAAAGCCGGCAGAAGCCGGCTGGGGTTGTAGCGGGGAGAAATGGCGATGGTGTTGAGTTCTTTTCATGTGTTTC